>JAYUKJ010001054.1:0-1004 GCA_043764555.1 Saprospiraceae bacterium | reverse complement strand
CGTTCGAGATGTTCGGCAAGCAAGCGAAAATACGTACTTTTTCCCGTTTGGCGCGGCGCCCAAATGGTAAAATAGCGCTCATCATGCACCTTATCGGCGCCTTCTTCAATCATAGAAAGGCGCGGTAAAGTGTAATGTTTCTCGGGAATATTTGGACCTGATGTATTGAAATTACGCATGATTTTCTATTTTTATTGGGTGCGAAGATAAATTTTTATTCAAATACTCCTTGCCGACTACGTCACTATCTGCAATTTCGCAAATTTCAACATAATCTTCCGTTGCGGTTGGTCCGTCAATTCTTTGAAAACAATTGTCGCCACGCGGTTGTCTTTGGCGCCTTCAATCGCCGTCACTTTACCTTCGCCGAACTTCAAATGCAGCACTTTATCACCAATTTCAATCTTCGCGGAATCCGACGCCACAAAAGTCGCGGGGTCAACCCCCTTCAGTAAATTGGCGTTTTGAGCCGTCACGGGGCGCGTAAACATACCCGTGACTTTAGCCGTTTGATTGGGCAAACTGACTTGGCGCCCGCCCGCGAGACCGCCGAGGCTGTCGGTCGATTCAGTCGGAATTTCGTCCAAAAACATACTCGGTTCCGAATACTTCATCTGCCCGTGCCGATAGCGACTTGTGGCGTAAGCCAAGGTCAAAAACTGCTCGGCGCGCGTGATGGCAACGTAGAACAAACGCCGCTCTTCGTCCATGCCGTCGGGCGCGTCTTTGGACATAAAAGACGGGAACAAATCCGATTCCATACCGCCAACAATCACCGATTTGTACTCCAAACCCTTCGCCGAATGCACCGACATCAGCGTCACAACGTCGGCATTTGGGTCTGAATTATCGGCTTCCGTGACGAGCGCAATGTTCTGCAGATAAGTCGATAATGACTTATCTGGTTGAATTATATCATCTGTTTCTTCATCATTATCAACGAATTCTGAAATCGCGTTGATTAAAGCGTTCACGTTTTCAATCCGTCCGACGCCTTCCAAAGT
>JAYUKJ010001053.1:0-1000 GCA_043764555.1 Saprospiraceae bacterium | reverse complement strand
ACGGCGGGGCAGTTCCGAAAGATGCACGACTATTGTCTGAATAATGCAACTATTCAGCCAGCAGTCACGTGGTACAATGTGAATTGGCTAACCTGTGGCGGTGGTGGAACTTCTTCTTCTTTGAAGGCTATTTTGAAGACCGAGGAACTAAAATTTAGTGTGTTTCCAAATCCTGCTACGGAGTTCTTAAATATTCAATTTTTAAGTGAATCCAAAGAAACGACGTTGCAAATAACGGATATAATGGGAAAAAGCCTGTATCAGAAAGACTTAGGTCGGACAAAGAAACAAGACTTTTACGAAATTGATTTTAATGCATTGCCTAAAGGTATTCACATTTTGACCGTCAGCAATGAATTAGACAAGAAGACGTCTAAAATTGTTATTCAGTAAAGGTTAATTATTACAAAACACGGATAGGCTTGTTATAAATTAAAACAAAATTTCTAACAAGCCTTCCATTAAAATCATTTGATATGAAAATAGTAATTATTCTTCTCTCGCTATTTCCTTTTTTAATGCACGCTCAAAGTTTTTTTCCAAATCGCTCAACAAACCCTATGTGGCGCGTTGAATTAGGTAGTTTTTTCGGTGGTTCCTTCGTAGCTAATTTTGCATTTGGCAATGATGTTGAGCTTCGCGGCAAACATTATGAGGAAATAATTGCCTCAGCGCCCCCAAATTTCACTCCCGTAGTGAATGGCTACGTGCGAACTGAAGGTAAAAAAGTGTACATTGTAACATTTGGCCTTGGGAGTCAACGTGCTTTATCCAATGAAAAATTAATGTACGACTTTTCTTTAGAAGTAAATAAAAAAATATATTGTGCTGCTTTTTCGATCGATAATCCAACGGATTCTACATTATGTTGGGCAACTTCAACGGATTCGGTTACCTATCAGGGTATAAAACGGAAGACATGGAATATGTGGTACAATGAGTGGACGCCGACTGGAGACCCTCAGCGCGGATATAATACCACGTGGATAGAAGGTATTGG
>JAYUKJ010001052.1:0-1892 GCA_043764555.1 Saprospiraceae bacterium | reverse complement strand
GATTTTTCGATGCTCAAAAGCTGCTTAATTTCCATATTTCGGCTCGACGCATACAATTCTTTTTCAATAACATTGCGTTTGTGATTGAGTGTCCGAAGACTCGCCAAATAGCGATTAACAGTTTGTTCCAAAATCAAAAGAACAAAACGTTGCTCATTAATGGGGTCGAAATGCCGCACTTTTTCCTTCAAAAATTGTTCAATAACGGGATTTTCAAACGCGCAAATCGTAATAACGTGTTCAATCGTGATGATAATGCCGACGGGAACCGCCATATAAATTGCTTGATTTTCCTCATCAATACCGTTGTTGACCATCGGCGTCGAGATGATAATGAGGCGCACGTCGTCTTCCCGCTCGTAGCGTGGACGCTCATCGATGTCTAAAGGGTCGGTCAAAAAATCAAGTGGAATGATGTATTTTTCAGCGAATTGTTCAACTTCATCGCGGTTAAAAGGCGGCGACAAATTAATCCAACAACCAACTTCTGGCTCTTGCAACTCCATAAGTTGCCCATTTTGCTTTGCGTAGTACCGAATCATAAGGGTGATAGTCCATTTTTGATGTGTTGGTGAGAGAAAACAGGTTCGATACTGAGGGGGTGTTTGATGTCGGATTTCAAGGATTCCAAAATTTCCGAATTCCGCGCGGCGAAGGTAAAACGATTTGTGGAAAGTCGATTTTTGTTTTTGTTTTTTACCGAAATTTAACGTCAAATTCTCCTGACGACTAAAAAAAGTGATTTTATACTGAGGGGTCCTATTTTTATTGAAATCCTTAAAATCTGAAATTTTTGAAATAAAAAAACGGGAAGCCGCACACCGCAACTTCCCGTTTTTAAAAACCGTCAAAAAGTCGGAAAACGTAAATTTCCCGACTTTGACAGCAATACTCATAACCATTTAAAAATTATCTTTAAAATGAAGCAGTTAACCGCTTACTTATTCTTCTTTTTTTCAATTCAAAACCACCGAAAAGCGTGACGCTCAATGAATTATGAAACAAATATACGGTAACAGTTCGGATTATACAACAGTTAGATTTCACATATTTTTTCGTCAACATTTTAATTCGCTGATTATCAAGGTATTGATAAGTAAAATGATGCGCAAAAAACAACGACATTTTTTAAATAATAATATTATTTTTTGCTTTTATTATTTTTCACAAACAATCATAAATCCTTAAATTAACTTTAACTTAAAAATTAGGCGCCGAAACCAGTGACAGAGAAACGAATAGGACTACAAGTGCATTTGCCGCAGTTTATTCAAATGTTTTTCTTTCAAAGCCGTCCTTTCTTGCAGATTTGACTCCGTGAAATACGCGTGTTTTTCTAAAAACCGAATTTGGATTTCGTTCCAATTTTCCTCCGTATCAATCATTTTCAAGACCCGCATTTCTTGAAAAAGCGTTTGTCCGATGGCGTAAAAATCATCGCGTCCGAGGTAGTCTAAATCGGCATCGCAAAGGATGCGCTCAAGCAAATTCTTAGGCGATTGCGGTATTTTTGTCGCTCTGATTAAGCTACAAATTTTTTTGATGGACCCCTCAGTATAACCAAAGTTGGGAAGGATTTCTTGAGCAAAACGACAACTGTGCGCTTCATGTTCGCGATAGTGGCGCAAAAAACCAATGTCGTGCAGCAAAGCTGCCGTCAAAACGAGCGTAGTGTCGCGTTCTGATACTTTTTCTGATATACACAATTGCTCAGAAACAGCAAAAACATCGAGCGTATGATGCTTGCCATGATAGGTCAACGCAGGCGACAAAGCGTCTAATTCGTTGAGAATGAATAATTTAGCGGATGAAAAATTCACAGATGTCTTTTTAAGTTCGGCGTAAAAGTAGCTATTCGTTGGAATTCTGTTGCTTTTATTCATGACTTCCTA
>JAYUKJ010001051.1:0-1893 GCA_043764555.1 Saprospiraceae bacterium | reverse complement strand
CTGCCGTAAATCCTTTCGATTGCAAAGCGAATTCACGCTGTTGCAATTCCGAGAATCCAGCCATACCGCGTTCTTTGTAAGCCAATGACAACTCAAACATCGACGTATTCAAGGCGTGAAAACCAGCCAAAGTGATGAATTGAAACTTATAACCCAAGGCAGCAATGCGGTCGCGGAATTGCTCCATGTCGCCAATTGACATATATTTTGACCAATTAAACGACGGCGAACAGTTGTATGCCAACATTTTGCCTGGATGAACGCGGTGAATTTCAGCCGCAAACTCAGCCGCTAAACCCAAATCGGGATTCGATGTTTCCATCCAAATCAAATCGGCGTAATGCGCATAAGCCACACCCCGCGCAATGCACGCTTCTAAGCCATTTTTGTAGTAATAAAAGCCTTCATTTGTCCGTCCGCCCGCCAAAAAAGGTTGGTCGCGCTCGTCAATATCGCTCGTAATCAAGTTCGCCGCTTCGGCATCCGTCCGCGCAATCAAGAGCGTCGGCACGCCACAAACGTCCGCTGCCAGACGCGCAGCGACCAATTTGTTGATGGCTTCTTGCGTTGGAACAAGCACTTTTCCGCCCAAATGACCGCATTTTTTAGCCGACGACAATTGGTCTTCAAAGTGAACACCCGCCGCACCCGCTTCAATCATGTCGCGCATCAATTCGTAAGCGTTCAAATTGCCACCAAAACCCGCTTCGGCATCGGCAATAATCGGTGCAAACCAATCAATATTGCCTTCGCCCGACACCGACTGAATTTGGTCGCGGCGTTGAAAAGCGTTGTTGATGCGTTTGACGACAATCGGCACGCTGTTCGCGGGATATAACGATTGGTCAGGGTACATTTGACCCGACAAATTAGCGTCCGCCGCCACTTGCCAACCGCTCAAATAAATGGCTTCCAAACCCGCCGCAATTTCTTGAATCGCTTGATTGCCCGTCAAGGCACCGAGTGCGCCGATGTAACTTTGCGTGTTCAATTTATGCCACAATTTTTCGGCACCGCGTTGTGCCAAAGTGTATTGAATCGGCATTGAACCGCGCAATTTCAACACTTCTTCCGCACTGTAAGGGCGTTTAATACCTTCCCAACGAGGATTTGCTGCCCAATCTTCACGCATTTCGCGGATTTTCTGTTCGTTCGTCTTCATAATTTTTAAATTTTTAATGTTGTTAAATTAGTTTTATTTAATTAGAAATGGAAATAGTGTTATTAGTCTATAAAAAATATGAGCTAAAAGCGAAGGGCGATTTGAGGGGAAATAAAACCACCCGACCACAAACAAGCTCAATAGAAATTCTAAAAATAGCGGCGCAATTTGCGCCGCGAGACGCCGTAGATGTTTTTAAATGTTGAGGATTAAGTATTAATGTTGCTATTAGTCTTTTGAAGAGCGTAATGTATTTTGATGAAAAAATTTATAAAAAAGGGACCCCTCAGTATTTTGCCTAAAAAATGCGTTTTTTGCAAAAAATAATTAAAAAAAATGGCTTACAAAAAATTTAAACTCATCGAGTTAGAAACAAAATTTGGTATTCAAAATCGCCTTATTGATTGGTTAGATTTGTCCAAAATCGCTCACATTCAACCAAGTGATTTTTTAACAATGGCAATGAAAAAAGCCAATATTGCACCTTTATCCACGGAAAAAGCAATGTCTGAGCGCGTTATTTCCCCCATTATGAATGAAATTTTTGAACTGAATATTGGGACAATTCAACTCTTTTCGGGTGAAATTATTAACGCCGACGAAAGCCAAGGCTTGAATGGAGAGATTGATTTTCTCTTCAATTTTCGACCGTATTCCGCAACACCTGAAACACCCATTTTCTCAATAACAGAATCAAAAATCGGAATGTTGAACAAAGCATGGGCGCAAGC
>JAYUKJ010001050.1:0-6314 GCA_043764555.1 Saprospiraceae bacterium | reverse complement strand
GGCATTTTTACATAAAATCCCTTCGGGATTTGGGAAAAATATCCGATTCCGTCCTATAAACATACATTCCCGAAGGGAATTTCTATCAAAACTGTATTGTTGTGAAAAAACTGGAACATCGAGTTTATACTGAGGAGTCCTTTTTTGTTTCCCGCTGTTTCCCTTTTTTGCTTATTGAGCGGGTAACTTAAATTTACGAATTTCTTTTTCACCAAAAGAATGTAAATTTGTTATGCACCCATGTAATATAACAAAGATTCCACTTGAATGACAAAAAGGGAAACAGCTTCGCGACAAAAAAGAGGACTCCTCAGTATAAAAGCTAAAAATGAACAGAATTCGCTCGATTGATTAAAAAAAGGGTTGCTTTTTTAACTTGTAATACTTGTAATACAATGTTTATTAAGAATACCATGTTACATTTGCTTTTGAATTTTAAAAACGATTTTTTATGAAGACGATATGTTTATTGAATCACAAAGGCGGTGTCGGCAAAACGACATCAGTGGCGTGCATCGGTGCGGGTTTGGCACTGCGCGGCAAACGGGTGTTGCTGATTGACCTTGACCCGCAAACAAACTTGACCGAAAGTATGGGCGTCAAGGACAACCCTCTCAGCATTTACGATGCCATGAGCGCGGGAAAATCGCTGCCGATAGTCGTCGTCAAGGAAAACCTGTCGGTTGTACCGTCCGCTTTGAATTTGGCAGGACTCGAATTGGAAATTGCGGCGCGCATGGCCCGCGAGACAATTTTGCGCCGATTGCTCGAACCGTTGCGCAAGCAGTTTGATTATGTCCTCATCGATTGCCCGCCGTCGCTTGGTTTGTTGACGATTAACGGCTTGGTTGCGGCCGATGAAGTGTGCATTCCTTTGGAAGCCGAGTTTTTGGCCTACCGCGGCATTGATACGATTGTGGGCATTATTGAAACCGTGCGGACACATTTTAACCCAAATCTCTTTATTTCGAGTGTTTTTTTGACAAAATACAACCGACAGCGCATTTTGACCCGAAGCATTCAAGAAGAAGTTGCCCAATATTTTGGAAATGTGCTGCTCGATAGTACAATTCGCGTCAACGTAGCGTTAGCCGAGGCGCCCGCAAACGGGAAAGATATTTTTGAATACGCACCCGATAGCAACGGAGCAGAGGACTATTTGGCACTTGTGGACGAACTTTTGAGAAGAAATGCTTAATGTAATACGATGATACAAGTATTACAAGTTTTCGTTTTAGTTTTAACATCATATTACACGTGTTACATCACAATTAAAAATTTGAAAAATGGCAAAGAAATTTGACAATCTATCGAGTCAAAATAAAAATCTAACGGGTGGTGGCATCAGCAATTTGTTCCGACCGTCCGAAACACCGACACCGACGGCAATCGTTGAGGTCTCCTCAGTATCAGCGCCCGATTACATCCGACACACCGTCATGTTTTTTCCCGAAGACTTAGAGTTTTTGAAAAACTTGGTTTATGCCGAGAAACGGAAAGGCAATGTCAACTATTCCCAAAAAGAAGCCTTGCACGAAGCGATTGAGCAACTGCGACAAGTGAAAGAAGACATCAATCAACGGCCCGTTGAAGTGGTGGCGTACGAAAAAAATCGCGGTCGAACGATTAGTAAAGGTAAAAATGCTTAATTTGTAACACGATGTTACAAGTATTCAAAGTATTACATCAATAAATTTTAATCATGGAAAACGAGTTAGCTCTATTTGAACAAAAGCCCATTCGCCGTGCCGAACTTGACGGGATTGTTTATTTTTCGATAGTTGATATTGTGGAAGTATTGACGGGCAGCGCGGCGCCAAGCAAATACTGGGATGCCGTTAAAAGGCGAGAGCCTCAACTTTCTACAATTTGTAGAAAGATGAAACTTTTGTCGTTGGATGGTCGAAAACGCCCGTCGGATTGCGCAGATACTGAGGGGGTACTTAGGATTGTGATGTCTATTCCGTCGCCGAAAGCGGAGCCGCTCAAATTGTGGTTGGCAAACGTTGGGACTCAAGCCATCATTGAGACGGAAAATCCCGAACTCGGTTTTGAGCGCATGACCGAACTATACAGAGCCAAAGGACACACTGACGAATGGATAAAAAATCGGTTGCAATCCATCGAAACGCGTAAATTGTTGACCGACGAATGGAAACAACGCGGCGTAAAAGAAAATCAAGATTATGCCATATTAACGGCAACAATTGCGAAGGGAACGTTCGGTTTGACGCCTTCGGAACACAAAACCCATAAAGGATTGGACAAACCAAAGCATGAATTGAGGGAACACATGACGCCGATTGAGCTGATTTTCACGGCATTGAGCGAAGAAGCCACGCGCCAAATTGCCATTCGAGACGATGCACAAGGGTTCAACGAAAACCACGATGCCGCAAGGTCGGGTGGGAACGTAGCGGGCGTGGCGCGACAGAATTATGAGAAAATGACGGGTTTAAAAGTCGTATCGAGCGACAATTTTTTAGGACTAAAAGGTGGGGAGACGCCATCTGAATTACCCGAAGCGGGAAAAGACTAATTGTTTGAAGTAGGGTAGGGGTCTTTTTTTTGATTAAAAATTAAAAATATTTTAACGACGGTACGATGGCTTCAAGATTTATTTGCAAATACTTGATTTTAAGTTAAATACAATTTACGATTTTACTACAACTAAACATAATTGAAATTATTTTATTCCAAATTTCAGATTCCAAATTCCAAGTTGGCTTTTTGGAATTTGGAATTTGGAATCTGAAATTTGGAATTCAATAAGAACATAAATGGAATTATTGTACACAATGTATTATTCTAAAATAGGTGGACACATACATTGTAAAATAAGGGAAATCAATGAGTTAACGGCACAATAAACTCAGATATGCACCAATTTTGTCGCATAAACTTGCGGTGACGCGGTGGAATTATTGTTATTTTTGGCGGGTATAAACTGCGACGGTGTCACTTGATTTGTCCAATCGAACGTATTTTTTGTCAAGTGTTGACGGCGGTATTCGACGGGTGTGGCGTGGCGGTATTTTTTAAAAAGGCGATTAAAATTTGCTAAATTGTTGAAGCCTGATGCGTAGGAAATTTGCCCGATTGTTTCGTCGGTATCCAACAATAATTTGCAGGCGTGACCAATCCGAATGTCCACTAAAAACTGCGTAAAGCTCCGAAACGCGTATTTTTGAAAGAAATGACTAAAAGCCGAGTCCGTCATGTTGACTTGTTGTGCCACATCGCCGATTTTCAAGGTCGTTTTATCAAAATTTTTCAAGATATAACCATACGCTATCTGAATGCGGTTGCTGTGGGCATTCAATACTTTTGCCGAAAACCCTTCGCTCGATAAAAAGCACGTTTCTGCCGATTCAGACAGTAAATCTAAGAGTTTCAAAAACGCAATAACGTTCGCAAATCCCTTATCTTCCGTCAAATGTACCATCAATTGTATGGCTTCTTCGCGCGTTTTTCCCGAAAACTGAATCCCTTTGCTCGACTCTTCCATCAATGCGCGGATTTTCCGAAACTGCTCTTTCTGAAAAAACTGACCCCTCAGTAAATTCATCGAAAATTGAACCGTAATGACCCGATAAGGCTGTCCGTTGCGCTGCAATTGCGCATCGCCGTCCCATTTATGGTACAAATAAGGCCCCAAAAGCACCAAATCGCAGTCGGTGTAACGGGCTGTTGAGTCGCCGACGATGCGCGTTCCCGACATCCCGATGATGAGATTCAATTCATATTCTGAATGGTTGTGAATCGGGTAGTCAAAACCGTTGTTTGTGGAATCTAATACGACAAATATGTCAGGTGCTTTAAGCGGAGTAATCTCTTGAAAAATATTCATTTTTTAAAATTTTATAAGTGATACACTACTTATGAATGCTTATTAATTTTGGATTTCACGAAAGTACCACATTATCACCTAATAGTACCAAAAGCCGATTTATAAACGCCGCACCTTTGTAAAGTGGTTAGAAACACGTTAACACGTTTTTCTTTTTTTTAACACATAGGCACATAGGAAACATAGTTTTTTCTTTTTTGTCATTCAGGAGGAATCTAAAACTATGTTTCCTATGTGCCTATATGTTAAAAAAAATGTGTTAAAAAAAATGTGTTAAACAAAATTCTAAAAATATGACACGTTCTTTCTTTCTCCTATTTCTCTTGAATTGCTTGCAATTAAGCAATTTACACGGGCAATTACCCCAAATTGCCGTGCCGCGCATTGAAAGAATGTCGAATTTGCCCACGCCTTACAACCTCCGCAATTGGCAACAAGTCGCCCGACAATATGATTCTTTTGTGTATGATGTGACCAAAACGGGGCAGTATTTACCGTTAATTTCATTGGGCAATTCGGGCGTTAATTATCCGCAAAATAAGACGATAAAAATGCACACGTATATTGGCACAAACAGTCCTTCGGGTAGCGAGGCGATTAATGTGTTGCCGTCTTTGGTGGGTGCAAGTTTGGTCGGGATTGATAAACGGAATCAGTTTGGACAGAATTGGTTGGTGTTGTCTCAAGACTTTTTCAATAAGGCAAATGGCGAAAATATCTATCTCAACAATGCGGGTTCGAGTAGCGGCAGTGATTGGTGGTACGATGTGATGCCGAATCTGTTTTTTTATCAATTGTACAACCTTTATCCAAGTATAAATAGCGAAGCGGATTATCAATTTACGACAATTGCCGACCGTTTTTTGCAGTCGGTTCGCGCAATGGGCGGTCAAGATACGGCTTGGAAAGTGCCAAATATGGACTATCGCGCTTGGAATTTCAAGACAATGCAGCCTTTGTTGACGGGCGTCAAAGAACCCGAAGCAGCTGGGGCGTATGCGTGGATTTTGTACAATGCGTACAAAAAAACGGGCAATAAAGACTACTTAAAAGGGGCAGAATGGGCAATGGAATTTTTGGATAATTACCCCACAAACCCGTCTTATGAGTTGCAATTGCCTTACGGAACGTACGCGGCGGCTAAAATGAACGCCGAATTAGGCACAAATTACAACGTGCAAAAAATGGTGAATTGGTCTTTCGACAAAGGGGCGTTGCGCGGTTGGGGAACAATTACGGGGACTTGGGGCGGCTTCGGTGTCTCGGGTTTGGTGGGCGAAGCGAATGACGGCGGCAATGATTATGCGTTTCAATTAAATGGCGTTCAGCAAGCGGCGGCACTCGTCCCGATGGTGCGTTATGACAAACGTTTTGCACGGGCAATTGGTAAATGGGTCTTGAACTTAGCAAATGCGAATCGTTTGTTTTATCCGCGTTTTTTGCCAAATGCCAATCAAGACGCGGCAGCTTGGTCGAACGTGCATGACCTGTTGCAAGTCGTTGGTTATGAAGCACTTAGAGAACGGGGACAAAATAATCTATCGCCTTTTTCGACGGGCGACGCGCTCGGCGGTGGTTGGGGCGCAACGAATTTGGCGTTGTACGGGACGGGGTCAATTGGCTATTTAGGCTGTATGATTGAGCCGACAAACGTGGATAAAATCATTAAAATTGACGTCTTAAAAACGGATTTTTTTAATAAAAACAACGCCAATAACAACGTCGTTTATCCAACTTATTTACTGTTTAATCCTTATGCGACGGCTCAAACAATTGACTTTAATGTCGGCACTAACAATGCGGACATTTACGAAGCATTGAGTGAAACGTTTATTAATCGCAATGTTTTAGGCATTGTTAACGTAACAATTCCCGCAAATCAAGCGGTTTTGGTCACGATTACGCCCGTAAATGGCATTGTTAGTTACAATCGCAATAAAATGCTCGTTAATAATAACGTCGTTGATTATAAACAAACCGTTAATTCTTACACCAAACCCGTTCGTATTAAAGCATTAAATGCGACTAAAAACCCTATTTCCATCAATGATTCTACGTCCGTTTATGCAACCGCAACCGACCCCGACGGCGGCGTGATTACCTATAAATGGTCAACAAATCGGGGTATTATCAAAGGAAATGGCGAAAAAACGACTTGGATTGCGCCAAATACTGAGGGGGCCTCTCGGATTCAAGTTATTGCAACGGACGTTGAAGGGAACAGCGATACGGCTTTTTTAGACATGGCCGTTGTGTTGAGAATCAATCAAGCACCCGTTATTTCAAGCATTAAAAAAAGCGTTGACTACACAAATACAAACGGAACGGTGCAATTAACGGCGTTTGCAACCGACGCAAACAACGATTCTTTGAGGTATTTGTGGACAACAAACGGCGGCACATTTACCGCTAATAACAGCAAAATAACGACTTGGAATGCCCCAAATACTGAGGGGGCCTATTT
>JAYUKJ010001049.1:0-1894 GCA_043764555.1 Saprospiraceae bacterium | reverse complement strand
GTTTTTCGTCGCAACCCAACGCTAAATTGTCTTTTCTTTTCAACCGAATAACCGCCGATTGTACCTTTGGTGGCGGCGAAAAACACGATTTATCGACGTCAAACAACACTTCTCCGTCGTAAAACGCTTGAACCAACAACGAAATAACGCCATACACTTTACTGCCTTCTTTGGACACAACTCTATCCGCTACTTCCTTTTGGAACATACCGACCATTTCGGGAATCAGCTCTTTGTGTTCCAACATTTTGAAGATAATTTGACTCGAAATATTGTAAGGAAAATTGCCAATCAAACAGAAAGATTGATTGCCAAAAGCAGTCGTCAAATTGTACTGCATAAAATCTTCTAAAACCACTTTAAAAGCAGCATCACCGTCTTTATTGGCCAAATTTGCCACGTATTTTTTATTCAAAACGCCCACCATATCTCTATCCGCTTCGACCGCAATCAAATCGAATTTATTGGCAATTAAATACTGCGTCAACATCCCTTGTCCAGGACCAACTTCCACAACTCGATTGCCCGTTTCGCCGATGCAAGTGAGGCTATTGGCAATTTTTTCGGCTATTTCGGGACGATTTAAAAAGTGTTGTCCGTATGATTTTTTAGCGTACATTTTATTTATTTAATGATGAATTATGAATGATAAATAATGAATAAAAAGGCTTAAAAAACGCATTAAATTCAGAGATAAATAGCTTAAAAAAATGTGTTAAATTCAGGGGTAAATAGCTTTAAAAAAACCTTAATCATTAATCAAATATTCACTGTTTTTATACACTATTTATAAGTTCTTAATCGCGCATTTTTATTCAACATAAAGCACCAATCCTTTCAGATAACTGCCTTCGGGATGAAACATACTCACGGGATGGTCGGCGGGTTGCGTAAGGTGATGCATGACGCGAATCGTGCGCCCCGCTTCGATGGCTGCCGCAACGATTGTGTCGTAAAACAATTGTCTATCAACGACTTGTGAGCAACTGAACGTAAATAAAATGCCCCCCTCAGTAATTTGTCGCAAAGCCATCGCGTTCAATCTTTTGTAGGCTTGCACGGCGTTGTGGCGTTTCGACATACTTTTTGCGAAGGCAGGCGGGTCCACAACCATGACGTCATAAACGGCTTTATTGTCCTTCAAAAAATGTAAAACGTCAACCGCCGTTGATTGATGTTTAAGCGTTTCTAAAGTATTTAATTCGCTATTAATTTTACTCATTAATTCGTTGCTAATTTCGCTATTAATTTCACTACTAATTTCGTTATTAATTTCGTTATTAACTTCGTTATTAACTTCGTTATTTAATGCGCTGTTTAATTCACTTTTAGATGCTTTACGCTCGCTTTTAAATTCTTTGTGAAACGTATTAAATTCGTCGTGAAAACTGTTTAATTCTCCACCAAAATCACTGTCTGATTCAAGCGTTAATTGGCTATTCGTTTCCTTGTTTAATTCGTTATTAAATTCTTTATAAAACGTGTCTAATTCATCATGAAACGTGTTCAATTCGCCACTGAAATCGTCGTGTAATTCAGAAAAATTAAGGACCACATTTTTATCCGTCAAACCAATTGCTTTTGGCGAAATGTCGATGGAATGAACGGATTTCGCGCCCGCTTTTAAAGCATAAATCGAAAAGCCGCCCGAGTAGCAAAAAGCGTTCAAAACCGTTTTGTCTTTTGCGTAGCGCGCAATCAAGGCGCGGTTGTCTCTTTGGTCCAAAAAAAAGCCCGTTTTTTGCCCCGTAATCCAATCAACTGCGAATTTATTACCGTTCTCTAAAACAACGTCGGGCGTCGTTGTTTCACCAAATAAATACCCATTTTTAATCGAATTTTGGGCGATATACTGAGGGGGTAACGTCTCGCTGCTTTTGTCGTAAATTGCTTT
>JAYUKJ010001048.1:0-1894 GCA_043764555.1 Saprospiraceae bacterium | reverse complement strand
TAAAGATATGTCTTAAAGCGTTTTATGTATAAAATCTATGTGTTCTATGTGCCTATGTGTTAAAAAGGAAATTACGCTTTTATTTATTTCATGTTCCTAATAGTTTTTTGTTCCGCTAAATAGTTTTTCGTTCCGCTCAATAGTTTTTCGTTTCGCTCAATAGTTTTTTGTTCCGCTAAATAGTTTTTCGTTCCGCTAAATAGTTTTTCGTTCCGCTAAATAGTTTTTTGTTCCGCTAAATAGTTTTGCGTTTTGCTAAATAGTTTTTCGTTCCGCTAAATAGTTTTTTGTTTTGCTAAATAGTTTTGCGTTCCGCTAAATAGTTTTGCGTTCCGCTAAATAGTTTTGCGTTCCGCTAAATAGTTTTTTGTTTTACTAAATATTGGTAACTTCGGGAATCTCAATTTTTTCTTTAATATCAAAATCAAAGAACGTCGTCATTGCGAGGAGGCATGACGAAGTAATCTCTAATTCTTTGTCAGTCAATCAATTAAAATAGAGTAAAATCTAACAGATTACTTTGTGCCGCGCCATGACGACATCCTGTAATTAGATTAGTGATAAAATAAAAGCTATATTAAATTGAAATTGCACCGCCGACTAAGGCGTCATTCAAAAAGTATTTTACCCATTTTAATGACTGATGTTACGCAGCGTACAAGTCCAAATAACTTTAATGTGAATAACGGTAGATGAAATTTACGGGTTTAGCTATGCGACAAAAAAAATATTCTACTAAAATTAATCGTAGCTAAAATAGTTACTGAAATTGTAAGCAAAATACTATTTTGTAACAACGTTTTTATTATATTAATTTTTATTTTATATTTTGGTTTTATCGAGTATTTAAAGATTAAATTTTGTAATTAACAATTTAGTCATTTTTTATTTTAGTTTATTTGATTTTATGCATTTTAAATTTGGCACAACATTTGACGCTTATTTTGTATGTTATAATAATTTTTTTTTATCATATTTTAAATTTATGTCAAATGGCTCTTTTAGTTTCGTTAGCTTTCAAACGGTATTCCGACGACAAATTGGTCAGTTTCGTGCATACTATTTTTCAAAGAACGTCAACCGACTCACAATATGGGGCGTTAAAATCCTTCGTTGACGAGGCAAATGCTAAAAATGACCGCCTCATTGTTTGCATTGCGGATGCCAAACTTGGCGGCAAAGACCGCACGAACAACCGCGACGTTATCAAAGAAGAATTGGTAAGAATCTTGGTAAAGTTGGCGGGCGACGTTCAGCACTTGGCCAGCGACAGTGAGCGTTTTATTACTGATTTTGGCTTTGAAATACGCACCACGTCGCGCAGCGCCAAAAAAACGACAGTGGCACTTTCCACGCTTAAAGAATTGGATGTGCCAACGCTTACGGCCACAAATCTGGACAACGTCGGCTGCGCGGAAATTAAGTGGAACGGCGTTTCCCACGCGCTGATGTACACCTTGCAACACCGCGCAAAAGGCGACACGGTTTGGCAAAACGGCAATTACAACCACATCGGTGAATTTACTTTTACCAATCTCGAATCCGATAAAGTCTATGAATTTCAGGTTCGGGCTTTAGGCGCTTTTAGCACATCAAGCGCGTGGTCGGCGGCTGTTCCCATTTACGTTTCGTAAAAAATAGGACCCCTCAGTATAAAATCAAAAAAGCCTTGAAAACACGTAGTTTTCGAGGCTTTTTTGATTGTATACTGAGGGGTTAGTCCAGTTATACTAAGCCGAAAGTGGCTTTCGGATAAATCTTAGGAAGCCTCCTTTTGGCTTCCTAAGATTGTGCTTTAATTTAAGTAAATTTAATCACAATCTTAGGAAGATTGAAGGAATCTTCCTAAGATTTATAAAATGTGAAAATCCGAAAACCACTTTCCGTTCAGTAT
>JAYUKJ010001047.1:0-6340 GCA_043764555.1 Saprospiraceae bacterium | reverse complement strand
AATGCGTAACACTTCGTAGAATCCAAAACGAGTGCGGTACTTTTAGCAATCACCGTCACGTTGAAACGGCAAGTCGCGGTGTTTTGTGCTGCATCCGTAGCGGTCAAAACAACCGCCGTTGTGCCAATTGCGAAGCTCGAACCCGTCGCAAAAGTTGCTGATACTGAGGGGGTGCTGCAATTGTCGGTCGCGGTTGGCAAAGCCCATTGCGCAAGCGCGGTTGTTGATGTCGTTGACACCGTAATATTCGCAGGGCAATTAACCAAAATGGGTTTGACCGTGTCGTTGGAACAAGCCGTGATGGTACGGTTAATTGTAACTGTAAATGAGCAAGTGTTTTTATTGTTTTTCGCGTCAGAAGCCGTGTAGGTTACCGTCGTGGTGCCTATTTTAAATAAAGAACCAATGGCATTTGTGGTTGTAATTGCGACAGTTCCGCAATTGTCAAGCGCCGTCGGTGCGCGCCAAGTCATGGCAACCGCCGTATCGGCGATTGTTTTAACGATATTCACGGGGCAATTGTACAAAGTCGGCTTAATCGTGTCGTTGAAACACGGATTCAAAACTGTTACTTTAAACGTGCAAAGTGCCGCGTTGCCTTTAACATCTTTGGCAGTGTAAGTGACCGTCGTAACGCCGACTTTGAAACACAAACCTGATGTATGTGAGGTCGTAACTGTTGCCGTTGTGCAGTTGTCAGTAGCGGTTGGTGCTGTCCAAGTTGCTCTGGCGCAAGAATCTGTGGTGTTTAAAGTGACGCTCGCGGGGCAGTTTCTAATGACGGGTTTGATGGTGTCATTGTAGCATGGATTGATGATGTTGACCGTGAATGCGCACAATGCCGTGCTGCCTTTGGCGTCTTTTGCCGTGTACGTGACGGTTGTTAAGCCAACTTTGAAGCAAGTTCCCGCCTGAACGGTGCCAATTACTGAGGGGGTGCTGCAATTGTCAGTCGCCGTCGGTGCCGTCCAAGTGGCTCTTGCGCACGTGTCGCGGGTTGTTATGACGATGTTTGCGGGGCAATTTTGGATAACGGGTTTAATCGAATCCCTCAAACACGGATTGTTAACGGTAATCGTAAAGCTGCAAAGCGCCGTGTTGGCTCTTGTGTCTTTGGCGGTGTAAGTGACGGCCGTGACGCCGACTTTGAAACACGCGCCCGATAGGTGCGAAGCCGTCATGGTTGGCGTGCCG
Source organism: Saprospiraceae bacterium (assembly GCA_043764555.1). GTDB lineage: Bacteria > Bacteroidota > Bacteroidia > Chitinophagales > Saprospiraceae > JAAFJT01. The sequence goes on along the minus strand of JAYUKJ010001047.1, from coordinate 5,146 downwards.
CAATTGTCGGTCACGGTCGGTTTGGTCCACGTCACGGTTGCGCATGAATCACCCGTGCTGAGAACGAGGTTTGGCGGACAATTCCTGATGACGGGCTTCGTCACGTCGGTTAAACAAGGATTAGTAATTGTTACTTTGAATGAGCAAGTCGCGGTATTGTTGTTGGCATCTTTTGCCGTGTAAATGATGGTTCTAACGCCCACTTTGAAGCAAGTGCCTGATTCATAAGGACTTGTGACGGTTGCTGCACTGCAATTGTCGGTCGCTACGGGCATCACCCAAGTCGCTTTGGCGCACGAATCATAGGTCGTGACGCTGATGTCCGATGGGCAGAACGGGAAGCGTGGTTTTGTAAAATCGTCGGCGCAAGGCTTCATGATGCTTACCGTAAATGCGCAAGTTGCGGTGTTGTTGTTGCCATCTTTTGCCGTGTAAACGACGGTTGTGATGCCTTGTTTGAAACAGGTATTGGGTTCTTTTGACGGTGTTACAGTGGGCGTTCCGCAATTGTCGGTGGCCGTTGGAGCGGTCCAATTGACGAATGTACAGCTATCGATGCTTACTAAAGAGATGTTTGTAGGGCAGCGACTTAGCGTTGGTTTTGTAAAATCGGTTGCGCAAACACCCGTTAATTTGGTGACTGTCACCGTGAAAACGCATTCTTTTACGTTGCTTCGGGCGTCCGTTGCCGTGTAAACGACGTTGGTTGTGCCAACGGGGAAGCATTTTCCCGCGTTAAAGTTGCTCGATACTGAGGGGACCCCGCAGTTGTCGGTAGCGGTTGGCGTTCTCCATTGCGCAATGGCGCACGTATCGTTTGTGGTCAACGAAATATTGGCGGGGCAATTGGTGAAAACGGGCGCGATGCTGTCGTTGAAACACGGATTGCGTATGGTGACGGTGAAGGCGCAACGCGCGGTGTTGTTCTTAGAATCACGTCCGTTGTAAACGACGTTTGTGGTGCCAACTGGAAAGCACGTGCCTGATGTGTGGCTTGCGGTCAAAGTGGGTGTTCCGCAATTGTCAGTAATGGTTGGCGTTGTCCATTGCGCGATTGCGCAAGAGTCGGCGGTCGTTAAAACGATGTTCGTAGGGCAGCGCGTGATAACGGGTTTGATGGTGTCACCTTCGCAAAGATGTCTAACGAAAACCGTGAAATCACACGTTGCTGTGTTGTTTTTGCCATCTCTTGCCGTGTAAGTGACGATTGATGTGCCAATCGGAAAGCAAGTACCCGGTTGTTGGGTTGGTAAAACACTCGTGATATTGCAGTTGTCAGTAGCCGTTACGGGCGCCCAAGTGGCGATGGCGCAAGAATCGTAAGTCGTTAAAACGATATTCGCTGGGCAGCCAGCAATCGTTGGTTTTATGGTATCGTTGGCGCAAGGACTGCTCACGTTGACGGTGAAAGAACAGATGGCAGCGTTGCCTTTCAAGTCGGTTGCGCGGTAAGTAACGGTTGACAAACCGATGCCAAAACACTTGCCCGGTTGTGCGGTTGCGAAGGTCGAAACGGTGCCGCAGTTGTCGGTTGCGCGCGGAACTGTCCATTGGGCAGCTGCGCAATTGCCGTTCGTCGTGACGGATATGTTGCTTGGGCAAGTTGAAAAAACGGGTTTGATGGTATCGTTGGCGCAAGGATTTTCAACAGTAATGCTGAATGAACAGCTTATCGAGTTGTTGGCGGAGTCGGTTGCGGTATAAATGACGTCGGTGATGCCCAAAGGAAAGCAAGCGCCCGATTCAAATGAGCCAACTACGGCGGGTGCGCTGCAATTGTCGGTCGCGGTCGGCAAGTCCCATTGCGCGATTGCGCACGTGTCGTTTGTTGTCAAAACGATGTTGGCGGGACAGCTAATGACGGGTTTTACGGTGTCCGTTTCGCAGGGATTGATGGGCAAAACGGTGATGGTAAAGCGACAAGTGGCGCTGTTTTGGCTCGAATCCACGGCAGTATAGACGATAATGGTCTCGCCGAGCGAAAAACATTCACCGCTCAGGCGATTGCTCGTTAGCGAAGCAACGCCGCAATTATCGGCGGCCGTCGGCTCTTGCCACTCGAGAGAAATGCACGCGTTTGAGTTAGCGGATGATTGCGTGATGACGATGTTTTGTGGACATCTTTCAAAAAAAGGTTTCGTCGTGTCACCGACGCATTGACCGAAGATGGACGCACTAAATAAGCTAAAGAAGCCTGTAAGAAGCACGGCGTAGAGAAGTCGTGATTTTGTCATTTGAAATCTGTTGTAAATTCTGGTTATGAAAAATGAATCTGTAAAATCTATCGGTTATAATGCTTAAAAAGCCTAAAAATGCTTAGAAATGCCTGATATACTGAGGGGTCCTATTTGGGGGGAATACGATAAAGTTAAACAATTGAGGCGGAGGGCGTGCCTATCGGAGGGGGAATTTTGGCTGAAAACAATCGTGAATGCATCACGCTTCGTCGTCTTGTATGTCATGACAAAGGTGTTTTATCTTTTTAAAAATAAAAGCGCTTGTTTGAAATAATTGTGACTTATTTGACGCGTCAAAGCGCGGATTTGCTTAACGTGTAAATGTCTTGAAGCGTTGGTGTTAAGGCGTTTTGGGGTTTATTTAAAATAGAAATCGTTGACTGAAAGCCGCAAAGGACCCCTCAGTATGTTAACGATTTGGAACTGATTTTTGGTAAAAAAGCAAGTAAAGACAGTTTTTTTTTGTTTAAAAAATTAGGCGCATAGAATCACAGTTTGTTGACAATCAACGTTCTATGCATTTCTATGCGCCTAATTTCAGCTTTAATTTTCTTTGACCACATATTATATTAATTTTACAGATATGCACGGATGTTTTGTACGAAATCTGAAATTTTCTAAGCGACCAATTTTAATTGCTGTTTAATGGCGGCGTCGTTGATTTTTTGTTGACGTCTTTTGAGGCGTTTAGCCGATTTTGTAAAATCGAAAATATTCCAAACCAACATCAATTTCCCATCTTCCCATTCGGCGAAAATAAAAGAACAATCATAAAGACCGTTCGTGGAGTTGGCGACGGACTCGATGCGCGGGAAATGGATTTCGGGGCTGTCGAGTTTTAAACCCTTTAAAGCGGGCAGAATGCTCGCCAAAAAATGCGACCATTCGGTAACGGGGCGGTGGCGTTCGACGGCGAAAATCGTGTCGGAACTGTCCAAAATAAACCCTTGCATATCAATCAGAATCTGTTGACACGCCGTCGGTTGCGGCATATAGTGTGTTAAATTCATTTACCAATGATTGGCGATGAGCCTTTTACCAAGTTCAATAAATAGTGCTTCCACATTTTCACCCGTTTTTGCACTCGTGGTGAAGTCCCATTTGACTTCCAAATTTAGCGCCATTTCCGTCAAATCAGCCGCCGAAACAAGGTCTCTTTTGTTGCCAACGATAATAATTGTCGTATCGGGCAATAATTTTTGAAGAAACGCCAAATCGGACTTCATATTAATGAAAGTCATCGGGCGACTCAAGTCAACAACGTAAATAATACCACCCGCGCCGAGAAAATAAGACGCAGGCACTTTGTCTTGCGCGACCTCGCCCGCAATGTCCCAAAGCAAAAGCGACAACTCTTTTCCGTCAATCGTCAGGTTTTTTTTGTTGACTTTAACGCCAATCGTGGTCAAGTATTTATCGCTAAATTGCTGATGAATAAATTGATTGAAAAGTGATGTTTTGCCGACGCCAAAACTGCCCGTTAGAATAATTTTTTTACTAATCATTGATAGTGTGATTTTAGCTAATGTATAATGTATAATGGACAATGTATAATGGACAATGTATAATGATTATCCATTGTCCATTATCCATTATCCATTATCCATTGTCCATTATCCATTGTCCATTAATTACTGAATTTTGTTCGTTTTAAGGCGTAGGCGTTGCGGCGCAATGAATTGATTGTCAAGGGATTCTGATAAGCGCGTTTGTTTTTGCCCGTCGGTATCGGGCGCGTGTAAAATGTCGGTATTTTTAATAAAATCAACGATGTCGCCGCGCAATTTCCCCGCTTCGGCGTTGGAAATAGAGCCTTTAATCGCCGCCGCAAAATAGTAAGATGGGAAGTTTTCAACGACGATTTTATAGGTGCCGTATTGAATCATTTCCAAGTCCTCATTATCGCGTTGAAAAGCGTCTTCGACGAACGATTTTATGGCGGTCAGCATCCCCGCCACGACGTCTCGGTCAACGGAAGGGTACAAAGTTGCGTTGCCGATTAACAAACCCGAATGCCGTTCAATGACGAATATTTCTTCCAAAACGGCGGTGTCGATGTTCGCCAAAATAACGTCGCTGTCTTTGACGCCTGAAAACCGATTGCGTAACCAAAAAACTGGATTGTATTGTTGTTTCAAACCCGTAATTTGAGCGTCGATGCTGTCTTTTAATTCTTGAAATTTGAAATTAATAAATTTTGTAATCATTGTACCCAAAACGGGATAAATGGCGTCAACAATTTCGGCTTGACTCGATTTGATTTTCTGCTCCACCATTCTATTGACAATTTTCGCGTATTCGGATGGAAAATTTTTACGCAAAAACTCAATATGGTCTTCTAAAATCGGGTTTATTTTTTCTTCCAACAAGGCGCGCTCGTTTAATGTGCGTTGCAATTCGAGCAGCGTCGAACGGTCGTCGCGCAGCAAGATGTCTTTGAGTTGACCCATTAATTTTAACTCGTCGTCGGTGGGAGATACCATATTAATCTTTCAGTTTTTGACTCACCCCAACCAATAAATCGGCGAGGCTTGCTTTGTCATTTTTACTCGTTTGTTGAATTTGTTGGCTCAATTTCTCAACATTTTGCGTCAAAAGTTGCTCCAAACGGTCAAATCTTGCGTTCATGTCCCGCTCAAGGGCGTCAAAGCGGGCCTGCGTGGCGTCGTCATTTTTTTGGATTAAATGGTCAATATCCGTAAGATGTTGGTCGTATTCAATCACTTTTGGACCCATAATAATGTCCCTAAGCATGGACATATCGCCGAACATTCCCATCGGGTTTGGCGTTGCTTGAGGTGGGGTAGTGGTGGTGTTTTCCTTTGCCATAAATTTTGAAATGAAATGGATGAATTAGATGAAAAAGTTCGTTATTTGCTCAAATATTCAGAGCATCTTTTAAAAATCGG
>JAYUKJ010001046.1:0-6354 GCA_043764555.1 Saprospiraceae bacterium | reverse complement strand
GGCTTACTCTATACAGCACAAGGCGTTATGAATATGAAAAATTTGAAATGGGCAAATGACCATTCGCCAATCGACAATACTGAGGGGGCCGCGCCAACGAGCAAATTCCACTCAAAAGCCTATCTCCGACACCTCTTTCACGTAGGCGAGTTGCTCGCGGGACAAATTGCAACTTTACATAATTTGGCGTTTTATTTATGGCTCGTCACGGAGGCACGTAAACGAATTTTAGACGGCACTTTCAGCGTCTGGAAAACCGAAATGGTGAAGAAAATTGGCCAACGTATTTAGCTTTTTTTAACACATTTTTTAACATATAATAACGGGTAAATAACAGATAGGTCAACTTTTTCTTTTTTCTTTTTTTTTACACATAGGCACATAAGGCACATAGTTTTAGATAAAAAATGCTTTAAAACAATCATTTTCAAGTCAAAAACTATGTGTCCAATGTGCCTATGTGTTAAAAAAAATGTGTTAAAAAAAATGTGTCAAAAAAAAATGTGTTCTATGCCTTAAAAAATCAATAATTCGGATTTTGGATTAAACTTGGATTCAAATCCATTTCAATCTGCGGAATTGGGAATAACTCATGTTTACCCACTTTAAATTCCTTTATGTTTTGCGTCGCAATGCCCCACCGCACCAAGTCAAAATAGCGGTGCAATTCAAACCCCAATTCCACTTGTCGCTCGTGTCGAATCGCGTTAATTAAAGCGGTTTTGTCCGTTGTAATGATTTTTGGCAAGGCCGTTAACGGATTTGCGGCTTGCAAACGCGCCCGACTTCTAACAATTTCCAACGCGAGGGTCCCCTCAGTATTTTGCCCTAATTCGGCCAAAGATTCGGCTTCCCACAACAACACTTCGGCGTAACGGATTGCGGTGTAATTGATGTCGCCGTCCGCTTTTTGCGTGAGCGTTGTGTCGGCTTGCAAATACTTCCGAACACTGTATCTCGTTGACGAAAAAGAGTTTTTATAGACCGCCCCGAAGTAATCTTCATTGTTCGCCACGACGGTAAACTTGCGGCGCGGGTCGTCTGCCTCAAAGGCTCTCACAAACGTGTCCGTTGCTTCCGCAAAGCCGTAACCACCGACGATTTTCTTGGAATACCACCATTGATTGAGCGAATTTCCGACGTTTAATTCCAAGTTCGTGTGCTGAATTTCCCACACTGATTCTTTGTTATTTTGCGTTTTTTCGTTGAAATTATCTTGATAATTGGCCATCAAACCGTAGATGTTTAAGGCTTTTATCTTGGCAATGTATTCCAACGTTTTGGTCCAATTCTTTTGGTACAAATACGTTTTAGCCGCCAATGCAAACGCCGCTCCTTTGGTCGCTCGACCTATTTCTGCACCTAAATGCTGAGGGGGTAATAATGCCGCCGCACGGTCGCAATCGGTGATAATTTGTTGATAGACAAGCTTTTTAGATGTGCGCAGTACTTTTAATTTGTCGGGCGAAACAATTGTCGTAAACAACGGCACATCGCCAAAAACTTGCGTTAATTGGAAATAATAAAACGCCCTCAAAAACAAGGCTTCGCCAATTACGCGGTCTTTAATTACCTTATTTATGTCAACCGTTTGTACTTTATCCAACACCAAATTGCATTGCGTAATACCGCTATATTGCAACTTCCAAAAATTGTTGATTTCGTCCGTCCTCGGCGTATGCGTCAGGGCGTCTAAATCCACCAAACCCGCCCTCGAGCCGTCGCCACCCGCAATCGCTTCGTCACTCGCCAAAGTGCCAAACGCCCAATAAAAATTGTTGTTGGCATTGCTGAATGTCAACGGTTTATAAGCCGCATTCAAAGCTTGAATCGCGTCGTCTTCCGTCTTAAAAAACGAACTTGCGTCAAGGGTGGCAATGGGTTCTTTGTCCAAAAAACCTTTGCAAGACGAGAGAAAAACAACTGCGAAAAACATATATTTTACCATTTTCCTTTTTTTTAACACGGTTTTTTCTTTTTTTTTAACACATAGACACATAGGAGACATAGTTTTTTCTCTTTTACTTTTTACACATAGTTTTATTTTTTCTTTATAAAGCTATGTTTCCTATGTGTCTATGTGTTAAAAAAAAATAAAACTATTTGTTATATACATTCAAAAACAAGGTATTTGGATGCTTTAAATTATTTATGTTTTAAATAAAAATATGTGTAACTATTTGAAAATGTTGATTTAACTATTATTTTTGACTTTTTTAACCAATAAAAAACGAGCGTTATGAAAAAACTAACAAAAAGTTATTTAAAAGCATTAACATACGAAATCATCGGAGCCGCCATTGAAGTCCATAAAGAAATGGGGCCGGGCCTTTTGGAAAAAGTCTATGAAGTATGCATGATTCAAGAACTCACTTTGCGAGGCATCGGCGTGACTTCTCAACAGACTATTCCCGTAATCTACAAAGGCGTCGCTCTTGACGCTGAACTTAGGTACGACCTGTTAGTAGAAGATTGCATCGTCGTTGAACTGAAAGCCGTGATGCAAATGGTACCTATTTTTGAAGCGCAAACCATGTCTTACGCTAAATTATTGCACGTACCAAAAGCGGTTCTTATTAATTTTACGTGCGTTAACATTTTCAAAGAAGGTCAAAAAACCTTCGTTAATGACCTCTTTCAGGCTTTGCCTGATTGAGTAATTTCAGCACATTTTCGATTTAACACATTTTATTTTTTTAACACATTTTATTTTTTTTAACACATTTTATTTTTTAACACATAGGCACATAGGGAACATAGTTTTAGATAAAAAAAAGAAAAAAAGAAAAAAACTATGTTCCCTATGTGCCTATGTGTTAAAAAAATAAAATGTGTTAAATCGAAAATGTGTTGAATCAAAAATCGAGTTTTAGTCCCACAATAAAAGTGCGCGGTGCGGGCACAGTTCCCCAATCAATGCCGACCGCCAAGTCCGACGACAGTCCCAATCCGCGTGTATCGTTCGTATTTGCTTGAATTTCGGGGTCTAAACCTGGATATTTGGTGATTGTCAACGCATTTTGCGCCGTTACGTAAATCCGTACCCCCTCAGTATATTTCCATCTCAACGCCTTTTTGAGGTCGCAACCAAGGGTAATATTGCGAATTCGGAAGTAAGAACCGTCCTCAATCCAACGGGTTGAGGGGCGACGATTGCCGTTGCGGTCGTCGAGGCTTACTTTAGGAATGTTGGTATTGGTATTTGTCGGCGTCCACCGATTCAGAATGTCGGCGTAAGAATTAAAACCCCGCGCTTGGGTTTCGTAGGCAAAATTGCCATTTAAGAAATAGACATCATTGCCCTGAATGCCTTGCGCGAGCATCGAAAAGTCGAAACTGCGCCACGAACAACTTAGATTTACACCATACGTGAGTTTTGGAAAAGGCGAACCCGCGTGTTTTCGGTCTTTATCGTCGATTTTATTATCGCCGTTCAAATCTGCAAACTTCACATCACCCGCCCGTGTGTCGAGGGTTTGAAAAGGGCTGTTGTCAACTTCAACTTGATTTTGAAAAATACCCAACATTTCCCACAAGTAAAACGACCCAATCGGATAACCCGCTTCGGTGCGCGTGATTGCGCCGTCGGATAAGCCAAAACCGCCTAAAATCGGCTCACCTTGGGCAATTGACGTCACTTTATTGCGTAAAGCGGAAGCGTTTGCCCCAATTGAATAGTTAAAATCTCTGATTTTATTCTTATAAATTAATCCCAATTCTATGCCTTTATTCTCCACCGAACCCGCATTGACGTACGGCGGACGTTCCGAACCACCCGCTTGTGGAACGGGAACGCGCACGAGAATATCATCCGTTGTTTTGTTGAAAACATCAAAAATCAAAGACAAACGGTCTTTCCAGAAGGACACATCGACGCCAATATTCGTTTGAGTTGTCGTTTCCCAACGGACGTCGGCGTTGCCCGTTTCGACAATTGTTGCGCCCGTGGTTATTTTGTCGCCAAAAGAATAGACGAATTGACCCGTTTGCACCAACGAACTAAACGGATAATTACCAATTTCTTGGTTGCCCAATTTGCCCCAACTTGCGCGAAGTTTTAAGCTCGATAATGCCTTCATTTGCCTCAAAAAAGCCTCATTTCCAACATTCCAAGCGGCGGATACTGAGGGGTATGTTCCCCAACGATTTGCTGGTCCGAAGCGAGAAGAACCGTCGCGGCGAACGGATGCACTCAAAATATAACGGTTGTCGAACGCATAACCCGCTTGCCCGAAAGCGGACAACAAAGCCCATTCCGTGGCCACACCCGAGGCGTTGACGTTGCCAATTTCTTTGGGCAAACTGCCGTTGATGTATTGAAATAAAGGGTCGGTTCGACGAAAATTATTGGCGGATGCGCCCAAATAATCCGTGTGATTTTGGATTGCTTCCGTCCCAATCAAAGCGGAAATGCGGTGTTTACCAAGCGTTTTGGTAAAATCAGCCGTGTTGTTCCAAATCAAGGTTTGATTAAAAACGCGCCCTTCGTTCAAAGAAGTCGGGTTGTATATTGCTTCCGATAATCGCTTTTTAAAGATGGTTTCTTTCTCAAATAAAAAGTCACCGCCCAAACTTGTCCGCAATTTCAAGCCTTCAAAAGGCATTAATTCGGCATAAACATTACCAAAAACGCGATAGCGTTTGATGTTCCATTTCGTGTTGTCGATAAAAACGAGCGGATTCGCGTTGCCGTCGCCAAAAAGCGTTGGCTCGCCCAATTCAGACGTGACATTTACGGGCGTGCCGTCGGCAAAACGCTCGCGGACAATCGGCGCAATAATCAACGCATACCTAATGCCGCTCGGTTGATTTCCCGCGCCAAAACCATCGCCCGAAGAGCCAATTAATTGCCGATTTGTGTGCGAAAAAGAGAAGTTATTGCCGATTTTAAACCATTTTTTACCCACTTCTCCGTTAAATCGAACTTGGTATTTGTCAAAACCTTGACCCGTAAAAATGCCGTCTTGCGTTTGGTATTCGCCCGACAAATAAAAATTACCGTTGTCGCTGCCGCCCATGCCCGAAAAGGCGTAATGTTGAATCGGCGCGGTGCGAAATACTTTACCCAACCAATCAACGTCGGGCAAAGTGTCCAAGATTTTAGGGTCGTACGTTTTGAGTTGACGAATTGGGTCGCGCAAAGTATTGGCATTCGTAATTGCCTCATTTCTAATGGTTAAGTAGTCTTTTGCGTTCAGCATTTCGGGCAAATTGACGGCTTGTTGAATGCCCGCGTAGGTGTCAAAAGTGAAACGCGGTTTGCCCGTTTTACCGCGTTTTGTCGTAATCACGACCACGCCGTTTGCCGCCCGAGAACCGTAAATTGCCGCCGCCGCACCGTCTTTTAGCACTTCAATTGACTCAATATCGGTCACTGAAAACATATTAATATTCGCCGTCGTCGGCAGTCCATCCACAATGAACAAAGGATTGTTGTTCCCCAAAGTCCCCGCCCCGCGAATCCGCACCGCAATATCATCGCCCGGCGCACCCGTCACTTGCGTCACCGCAACACCCGCCGCTTGCCCTTGTAAGGCTTGGTCAACGCCAAAAACCACGAGTTTTTCAATGTCTTTTGACTTAATTGACGCAATCGCCGCCGAGACATTCGAACGAATTTCTTTCCGATAGCCCGTAACTATAACATCTTTAAATAAAGCATTACTCGTTGACATTGTAATACTTAACGTCGTTTTTCCGTCCGTCGGCATCTCAATATTCTCCAAACCAATGTAACTAAAAACTAAAACGGCATTTGGTGAAGCCACCTCAATCGTGAAGACCCCCTCAGTATTTGAGAGCGTTCCGTTGCCCGTTCCCTTCTCCAAAACGGTTGCGCCGATAATCGGCTGATTGTCTTCCGCCGACACAACGACGCCCGAAATCGAGCGTTTTTGCGCGTGCGTAAAAAAAGACAACAGCAGCAAAACGGGCAACATTGACGCTGTTTTGAGCGTCTGATGCAAGGCTACATTATATCGTGTAAGATTTAGATTCATTTTTATCAAGGTTTTAAATTTTTAGCTTAGAAACACATTATTTTACTTAACACATTTTTATTTTTTCAACACATAGGCACATAAGAAACATAGTTTTTTCCTTCCTTTTTCTATATAAAACTATGTTTCCTATGTGCCTATGTGTTAAAAAAAAAAAATGTGTTGAATTAAACTATTTTACAAAAATGACTTGTGGCAACACGACCGACCGCTTTATATCGTCGTCGCCTTGCCATTCAATGACATCCAATTGCTGTCCATTTATAATGTGTTTTTGAGATTGTGCGGCGATGGAGAAATAGCTAATAATTTCCTCCAAACCTTTATTTATCGGCTGCATTTTGGTCAATTCTTT
>JAYUKJ010001045.1:0-1906 GCA_043764555.1 Saprospiraceae bacterium | reverse complement strand
CGCCAAACAAGCTGAAAACGATGCTCGGCACGCAAACCCAATGAATGAGTTTGTTGATAGGGTTGAGGTGGCTTTCCCCGTATTTGTCCAAAAGCCAGTCCATTGTTACCATATTTTTTCCAAATTTAATTTTGTTAAACATTTTTATTGTCGGAACAAAATTAGGAAAAAATTTCAAATTCCAAAGATTCCAAAGATTTCAAATTCCAAATTCCAAAGATTCCAAATTCCAGATTCCAAATTCCAGAGATTCCAAATTCCAGATTCCAAAGATTCCAAATTTCAGAGATTCCAAACTTGGAATTTGAAATCTGGAATCTTTGGAATATGGAATCCTTGGAATTTGGAATTCACTTAAACCGTAACGCCCGAAGCGTAAACACCACTTTTTAGCTTCGCCGCGACTTCGCCGAATGCTTCTAAAGTTTCGTTAATATCTTCGGTCGTATGCACCGCCGTTGGAATCAAACGGAGCAACATCATACCTTTCGGAATGACGGGATAAACGACGATTGAGCAGAAAATATGGTAGTTTTCACGCAAATCGGTGATTAATTTCAACGCTTCTTCCACTTCTCCTTTCATGTAAACGGGCGTCACGCAGGTGTTGGTTTCACCCAAATCGAAGCCTTTTTGAATCAAACCTTCTTGCAAAAGGCGAACGTTTTCCCACAATTTATGCCTGAATTCGGGATGTTTTTTCAACAATTCTAAGCGTTTCAAAGCGCCAATAACGAGCGGCATGGGCAACGATTTTGCAAAAATTTGCGAGCGCATTGTGTAACGCAAATACGTAATAATGTCTTTTTGACCCGCGATAAATGCGCCGATACTGGCCATTGATTTGGCAAAAGTCGAAAAATAAAGGTCGATTTGGTCCTGAACGCCTTGTTCTTCGCCCGCGCCCGCGCCCGTTTCGCCCAAAGTGCCGAAGCCGTGTGCGTCGTCAACGAGCAAGCGGAAGTCGTATTTGCGTTTCAAATGAACGATTTCTTTCAAGCAACCTTGCTCACCGCGCATACCGAAAACGCCCTCCGTAATGACGAGAATGCCGCCGCCCGAACGCTCGGCCGCCGCCGATGCTTTGGCCAATTGACGGTCGCAACTCGCGGCGTCGTTGTGTTCAAAGGCAAAACGGTCGCCGAGATGCATCCGAATAGCGTCCATGATGCAGGCGTGACAATCTTTATCATAGACAATAATATCGCGGCGGTCAACCATCGCGTCAATGACCGACAGGATGCCTTGATAGCCAAAATTCAGTAAATAACCGCTTTCTTTATGAACGTGCGTCGCCAGACCTTGTTCCAACGCTTCGTGATATTTCGTATCGCCCGACATCATTCGCGCGCCCATCGGATAGGCTAAACCCCATTCTACGGCGGCTTCGCCGTCGGTTTTGCGCACTTCGGGGTGGTTTGCCAAACCTAAATAGTTGTTGAGCGACCAAACAATTTTTTCTTTGCCGTTGAAAATCATGCGGTTGCCGAGCGCACCTTCCAGTTTTGGAAACATGAAATATCCATGCGCCATATCCGCATATTTGCCCAAAGGACCGGGGCGACTGATGACTTTTTCAAATAAATCCATGCGTTTGAGCTATGCTAAATTAAAAGTTAAAAAATAAATAATGTTTGTAATTGGGTTAATCTTTTATCAAAATACAAAATACAAAACGCAAAATTAAACCTTATTGTTGGTTTTTGACTGCAAAATTAAAAAGCGATACAAAATTTTGTAAAAAATGGTGAAAAATGGCTTTTATACTGAGGGGTCCCGAAACTCATTTTAACGCAAAAAGACAAAATAATAATTGCTATTCAAACATAAAAATAGGTAATCCATACGCCGAATCAGTCATTTCTCAAAATAAGCATATTGCGTTTTCAATCATTTATTAAATTAC
>JAYUKJ010001044.1:0-1908 GCA_043764555.1 Saprospiraceae bacterium | reverse complement strand
TAACATTTCTACTCAACATTGGCGCAATCAAATAGGTGTTTTGCCGCAACAAATTCATCTTTTTAACGGTACTTTGATTGAAAATATAATACTAACGGACTTATCTCAAGAGTCGTCAATATCAGAAGAAAGTGTCAAATCTTTCTTTGAATATTACGGCTTTAACCCCTATTTCGAGCAATTTCCTAATGGTTATACGACACTTTTGGGTGAAAACGGTGTAAATATCTCTGGCGGGCAAATACAATTAGTGGGTTTAGCACGCGCACTGTGGCGCAATCCGCAAGTGTTGTTGTTAGATGAACCGACCGCGGGACTTGACAATGATACCGAACGTTTTGTAATTCAATTATTAAAAAAATTATCGTCTAAAATGGCAATTATCATTTTGACACACCGCATTTCGTTTGCGCGTCCTTGTAATGAAATTTATATCCTGAAAAATGGTGAAATATCAGAATATGGCAATCATAATTTACTAATTGAGTCCGATAATTTGTACAAACGCGCATGGCTAAGCCATGTTGCCTGAAACGGCGCTGTCAACAAGCCGTATGTAGAAAAATCAAAAGAGGCTGTTCCGAAAGATATAGTCAATTCATATGCAACAACTTATGTAATCCAACGCATAGAAAAAAGCCGTTTGGATGATGTCGAAACGGCTTTTTTTAGGCTTTATACTGAGGGGTCTCTTTTTCAAAAAAAAAACGCCGAAGCATCAACTTCGACGTTTTTCTCCACGCTTCGACGGTCTTAATCCATCTTAATCGGCTCATATTTTTTAAACAAAGTGGCGCGTGCAGCTTCCACTTTCGTTTGGTAAGTCGCCCAATCTTTTTCAAAAAACGTATTTACTTTTTCAATCACTTCACGCGCCAAATTTTTAGCTGCATCCATCGCCGCTTGACCGTTTGTTGACGGTTTGCCATCGCTGCTGTTGCCCATCGACAAAGCTCTGAAAAGGGCATCCATCAAAGCGTTAGGTTGGCGGTTAATACCTTTGGCATCGGGCGACGTCATGAATAGTTTTTTAATAACTAAAATGCTGTCTTTCAACGAATTGCCGATTTTAGCGATTGATTTTTTAGTCGAATCGGGTGCATTAGCGAGCGCATCATCGGCCAATTTAACCGTTTTCTCAGCCTCCTTCAAGCGGTTAAAAGCGTCTGTAGATTTCTGAATTAAGCCTTGAAATTCTTTTTGCGCCGATTGTTTGTCCTGCAAATTAGCCATTGAAACGTCCACGCGCGGGTCAAATTTGACGTTCACAAACGTCGAATCGCGCTCGCCATTGAAGCTCAAAACGACCTTATAACGACCTGGCAAAACGGGTCCGCCCGTCCCGGGAGGGTCGTCATCGTCGCCGCCGCCGCCGCCAAAACGACCGCCGCCGCCGCCACCTTCACCCCAAGACGGAAAGCGAACGCCGTTCCGATTCAAGGCCCAAGTCAGGCGACTCATGCCCGTATCGAGCGTAACGGAATAATTCCGAACGGTATCACCCCCCTCAGTATAAACGACGATTTTGGCCTTTTCAGACTTCTTTTCGTCCTTTTTGTCGTCGGTTTTTGACGTGGATTTAGCCGTTTTATCGGCTTTATCATCAGCTTTTTTAACGTCCGTTTTAGCATCCGTTTTGGCGTCTTCCTTCTTGGTTTCAGGTTTTTTCGCCTTGTTCCAAACGGTTAAAGTTGCCAAAGGCGCTTTATTTTTTCCTTCAAAAACGGCATCGGCGGCAAAGCGCTCACCGTCGTAGCTGCGGTAATAAGCTAAGTAAGCATCGCTTGAAGGTTGAAACAATTTCAAATTTTTGGTCAACACATCACCTTTGGAGCGTGCAATTTCTCTTAAAAAATTGATGTCGTCCAAAATCCAAAACGCGCGACCAAATGTGCCTAACACTAAATC
>JAYUKJ010001043.1:0-6384 GCA_043764555.1 Saprospiraceae bacterium | reverse complement strand
CGTCTTTTGCAACGACCGCCCATGCGTATTTACCCGCCGCGAGGCTCGGTGTGGTCGCCAAAATCGCGTTATACTGAGGGGTCTTAATATTTTCAAATTTTATTGGATTGTTCTGTTTTAAGCGAATTGCGTTGAGCAAAGCGTCTTGACCATTTTGATTAGGCAATAATTTCAGCAAGTATAAATCTTAGGCTACCAATACATTACGCCCGTTTACGTTCGTTGGAATCCAAGAAAAATTCATCGAAACGGGAACTTTAACCCGCGCCGCTTCGGGAATATTCGCGCCAATCGCAAGGCTTTCGGTGCCATTCAACAACGGTGCGTTGCCTTGACAATCAATCGTCGGCGGTTGCGGCGTGACGATATTAAACGTGCGGCAATTGAAGCCATTATCCGTTTTCGATTTCAATTCACCCGTCGTAAAATCGTGCGCCGTAATGCACACCGTATAATTGCCTTCGGGAACCACGCCCGTCCGAATAATGTCGGTGAGACTGTACGGTCCCGTGTTGTAATCAACGTTTTTGGTGTCGAAAAAATCAACGCGGTTTTGCTTCGTTGCTTGCAAAATCACGGGGACATTGTTCGCAGGAACGATAATCGGGCGAAACGCTTTGTACGCATCTTTTGTCCGTCCGCTAATCCCAATATCGCTCGTCAACGTGCCTTTTAGCATAATGCTAATCGGTGCATTGGAAGAATTGGTGATTTTCAACACATTTTGGTCCAAATAATCGCTAATATTCGCGGCAAAAGGCGGCGCGACGAGCGTTTCTACCGTAATCGGTTGACCCCTCAGTATTGCGAGGGTTGAGCAGGTTAAAAGCAGTAGTAGAAATTGTTTTTTCATTTTAAAAGTTTTTATAAATAACTAAAATCAATAACTTAGCTGGGTTTAAATTGAAAATTCAACGCCGTTTTACCCGCCGTCACGAACTGCGAACTTGCTTGCAAGGGAATGATTTTTTCCACAAAATCGAGGTAGGATTTATACGGTTGCAATTTGTTGGAATCAATAAAATCTGCCAACCGCCGCGCCGTAACGTCTCGATTATAAACACCTCCCGCCACATCGAGCGTCCAATTGACGTATTTTCCGAGTTGAAAACGGGTCGTAATGCCCAAAGCTGCGTTTTCGGCGGGGCGCGATTGCGATTGTTTGGAATAGTAATCTACGGAAGTTGCATCGTCTTTGACTTTCAAAAAGACACATCCACGTAGTTTTTGGCGCTGCCTAAACCTAATTTGAGGGCAAAGCCTTTGCGCTCAAATTGAGAGCCTTGTTGCCTAAATTGCTCGCGGGTCGAGTCAATGAAATCGGCTTTATTCAAGCGCCCGTACATAATACCGAAGCGCAATTTTTTGGGGGTTCAATTCGAGTCCAACGCCGTAAATCGGTTGCCCCGAAAAGACAAATTGATTGAAGTCCAAACTCCGATAGCCCAAATGCACTTTTGCCCATTTATACTGTGGCGACACCCCAAAACGCACAAAAGGCTGCGAAAAACTCGCGTTTGACTTCGTATAAGTGAGGCTAAACGGCAAATTAACGCCGTAAATATCGAGCGTTGCCGAGCCGCCGATAGTCCACAAAAACGGGTATTGTTTTTCGGGTAAGTTTTGGGCGCCATAAAAAACGGTACCGACGTTCAAGCCGCCCGACAGTTTTATGGGTTTTTCCTTGCCGATATTTTCAAGGTCTTGTCCTGAAATGGGCTGTAAAAAAAAGAGAAAAAAGAGAAAAAAGGCAATAGAAAAGGTTTGTGTAGTTATTTTCATGTAGTTGAACGGTAAAATAAAAAGGTTTGAAAATAGTTGTCTGCGTATGTTTTTTGTCATTAAAATTCAGGTTGAATACACAAAAGATAAAGATTAAATAACACGATTGTATGGACATAAAAGAGAATATTAAGCGTGGCTAAAATGCTTAATTTTAATGAAACAAAATTGAAATATTTAAGCCACACAGCGAGATTGTATTGAATGAGTGGTCGTAGCATTTAGTGTGTTATTGATAGTTCAATGACGGATTTTATTTTTGTTTCTATTCATAAAAAAGCCCAATAGTGCCGACACTATTGAGCTTTTTTGGCTTTTATACTGAGGGGTCCTTCAGAACGCGTAACCCAAACTAAAAGTCATACGTGGGGCAACGCCTGATTATATTTGACCAATTGAGACATCAATTTAAACGTCTTGCTGCTGTCGTTGGCCAAGTAAGGAATTCTGCCAATGGCATAGTAGCCGACGCCGAAATTGAAGTTCGTCGTGAAGCCACCCATTCTGACGCGTTGCTTGCCAATCATCACGCCGTAACTCAAACCCTTTCTTTCAATATATCGCCGCGGTTCAACAAAATATAATTGCCTTGAACGTCCAGATAGGTCCCCTCAGTAAAAATGCGTTTAAAGTGATTTTGGAAGAACAATTCGGCGGCATTTTTATCTTTTCGATAGTGGGCGAGTTTATTAAACAATAAGATCCCGTTTGGTGCGAGCATTTTTTTCAGGTGTAGAAGAAAATCTTCTTGTTCCAATTCCGTCGGCACGATGTCGTCTAAGAAAACATCCATGCAAATCATATCAAATTTTTCTTCCGAAAAAGCGGCGTAAGAATAGGCATCCGACAGGCGAAATTCGATGGGTGAGGTCAAGTTGACGACCGTGTATTTGTTGGCAAGCCGCAATACTTCGGGGTCAATTTCGACCGCCGTGTAGTGGTATTTTTTATGAAAAAGGGTTTCCAACATCAAGGGAATACTACCGAGTCCGAAGCCGAGAATTAAAACATTCTCAATTTTTAATTTATCTAAATCAATGCGTTTGAAGGCTTTAGAAAAATTATCGTACAATTCTCCATAACTATAAATTGCGTTTTCGGTCAACAACTGATACTGCCCGCGTTTTAGAATCACGTTCAGATAAGGGTTGTAACCACTCTCGACAGTTTCGATTGGAACTTCAGTTATGTAGCTTTTTAAGCGGCGCCAAAGCGATTGTTTCATGCGTTATGTTTTTTATATGAAAAGGTCGTGCAAAGTAGGTATTTTTGGAAAACCACCAAGCGGATAAGGCGTTAGAAATAAGAAAATTCATTTTAACTGAGTTTTGGCAGTCAAAAATCCGCGCGGTAGTTACTTTTGCGTTTGAAAATTATTTCGACTCACGGGCGTGCAAGATTTAACAACTTTTAGAAAGTTGCTAAATCTTAAAAAAGTCCAATCAATCATTCAGAATCATGCCTTTAGATCAGATAGACGTTGACCAAATGGACACTTACGAAGTAAAAAAAACGGATGAAATGTCTTTTTGGCAACATCTCGACGAGTTGCGAAAGCGGCTTATGCGCTCTTTACTCGCAGTTTTGGTCGGCGTTGTCGGCGTTTTTGCGCTCGGCGAAGGTTTTTTCAAAATGGTCATCTACGCACCGATAAGTAAGGAGTTTGTCACCTACAATTTCATGTGCAGTTTGGCCCAAAAAACGGGTGCTTCGGGTCTGTGCATCGAGCCGCCTAAGCTGACGCTTTTCACGACCGAAATTGGCGAAGTTTTCTTCAAACAGATGCAAGTTGCCGTGATTGTGGGCTTACTTGTCGCGATTCCGTTCATTTTTTGGCAAATTTGGCTGTTCATCAAGCCAGGATTGATGGCGGAAGAAATCAAGGCGGCGCGCGGTTTCGTCACCGTTTGTTCGGGACTTTTTGCCGCAGGTGTTCTGTTTGGCTATTTCATCATCACGCCGTTTGCGGTGTCTTTTTTGGCAAATTACACCATGGCGGGCATCGGCGGCACGGCGTCGCTCGATTCCTACATCGGCTATTTGACGATGTTTACGCTGCCGATTGGGATTGTCTTTGAACTACCGATTATTATTTATTTTCTGTCGCGCGTAGGTCTTGTGACCCCAACGTTTTTGAAAAGCTATCGGCGCCAAATATTCGTCGTTTTGCTCATCGTGGCGGGCATTATCACGCCTTCACCCGACATGATTTCGCAATTATTGGTCTTCGTACCCTTGTATTTACTCTTTGAAGTGGGCATTATTGTGTCAACCCGCGTGCATAAAAAACGCATGGAAAGTTTGAAATAAATTTTTAGGACCCCCTCAGTATTTTGGCTAAAAAAAGACACCTGAAAGGAACAGGAACATTTTTTTTTGAATATTTGTAAAAATAAAAACCTATATTCGATAAAAAGTGAAAACTAGTCCTATCTTTGCCCCGATTTTAAAAGTAAGGTCAACAAAAAGGTCACATAGCCGAGTGGTTAGGCACAGCTCTGCAAAAGCTGCTACTGCGGTTCGAATCCGCATGTGACCTCTTAGTAATTCATAAACCCTTGTAAGTCAACGACTTGCAAGGGTTTTTTGTTTTTTCGCCGCAATTTCTGCTTTGGGCGTTTCGGGCGAATTTATTCCCGTCCTAAAAAGTCAAAGCGGAAATTGCTGGCTTTTTTGTTGAGCAGTTGAACATTCATTCACCCATTGCCTCGCTTCGTCGAAGACTTCAACTATGAAATTGTCGCTTTTCTGAACTAAAATAGCCGCGCAAACACAAGGTCTGCACGGCTATTTTTATGTATTGACGGCTAAAATTTCAGAAGGCATTAGCGCCCATTCATCGAACTCAAAAACTCATCATTGTTCGACGTGTGCAACATATGTTTGTTCAAGAAATCGAACGCTTCATCTGGCTTCATATCTGCCAAATTATTACGCAAAATAAACATCCGTTGAACCGTTTGGCGGTCTTGCAACAAATCATCACGGCGGGTTGACGAGCCGTTGACGTTGATGGCAGGATAAAGACGTTTGTTCGCAAGCGTGCGATCGAGTTGCAATTCCATGTTGCCCGTTCCTTTGAATTCTTCAAAAATCACGGCGTCCATTTTCGAACCCGTATCAATCAAAGCCGTCGCGAGAATCGTCAATGAACCACCATTTTCAATTTTACGCGCCGCACCAAAAAATTTCTTAGGTTTTTGCAACGCATTTGCCTCAACACCACCCGACAAAACCTTGCCCGAAGCGGGTGCAACGGTGTTGTAAGCCCGTGCCAAACGCGTGATGGAGTCCAATAAAATCACGACGTCGTGACCGCATTCTACCAATCTTTTCGCTTTTTCAAGGACAATATTCGCCACGCGCACGTGGTTTTCGGCCGATTCGTCGAACGTAGAAGCCACAACCTCCGCCCGCACCGACCGCTTCATGTCCGTTACTTCCTCGGGACGTTCGTCAACGAGTAAGACAATCATGTAGCATTCAGGGTGATTTTTAGCGATGGCGTTGGCGATGTCTTTCAACAAAAACGTTTTACCCGTTTTAGGTTGGGCGACAATCAAACCGCGTTGTCCTTTACCAATCGGTGTAAACAAATCTATAATACGATTTGAGAAATCACGTCCCGTCGGCGAACTCGTCAACGTGAGTTTTTCGTTCGGGAAAAGTGGCGTCAAATAATCGAAAGGCACGCGGTCGCGAATATCAATTGGGTCTAAACCATTGATTTTAGCGACTTTTAAGAGTGCAAAATATTTCTCACCTTCTTTTGGCGGACGAATAGCACCGCGCACGGAGTCACCCGTTTTCAAACCAAATAGTTTGATTTGACTTGGCGACACGTATATATCGTCGGGCGAAGTTTGATAGTTATAATCAGCCGAGCGTAAAAAACCGTAGCCATCTTGCATCATTTCAAGGACACCATCACCTTCAATCACACCGTCGAGGTCAACGTTAAAACGCTGAGCGGCTGGCATCACTTCACCACTGCTTACGGGTTGTTCGTCGCGGCGATTTTTATTGTTACGCGTATCTTTCTTAGGCTCGCGAACGACGGGCGCAGGCGCGTCAAATTCCATGAGTGCTGGGTTGATGTAATCGTCGTCGTCGTCGGGCATTTCGTAAGGTGGCGGCGCGTTGTCGTCGTCGTCCGTTGGCACAAAAGGCGTAACGGGCAACGATTCAAACCTGTCGGACATCAAATCAGGCTTTGAGACGCGCTCAATCAACGGTTTTTGGTGTTTGTGCGCCGCAGGGCGCTCAAAACGCGCAATCAATTCAGGTTTAGCGGCTTCTTTTTCGTCACCGACACGTTTTCTTGGACGTTTTTCGGCGCCGCGTAGGTCTTTTTCGCGGTTTAGATTGTCTCGATTTTGTTGAGCGATTGTCGGAATTTTACCGTAAGGCGTGTTGTCTTCGACGAGGATTTCGTTAGCTTGTGTGTCTGGTGCGGCGTTAACTGCTTGAACATCAAGGATTTTATAAATCAAATCCTGTTTGCTTTGTTTTTTAAAATCAGCAATTTTAAGGCGTTCAGCGATGTCGCGCAGTTCTTGCACGAGCATATCGTTGAGTTGCAAAATATCGTATTTCATCTAT
>JAYUKJ010001042.1:0-6389 GCA_043764555.1 Saprospiraceae bacterium | reverse complement strand
TATTTGCACCATTTATTTCATTGAAAACATTCCACCAGCCGTTACTTCCCTTCGGATAAGTCTTGAAAAGATTATCAACCAATGTTTTTGCCTGTGCAAATTTTCCCGATTGCAAAGCACTATCGGCTTTCATAAAAGCGGTCACCGCTGATACAGATTGCACGCTAAATGCACTTTTCCCTCCGTAACAATCATAAAATTCATCCAATGTCGTCGCCTCACAAGGATTTTGTGCAACAGTAGAAAATGGCAGTAAAAAGAAGGCGATGCATCGAAAGAAAAATATGCGATGAAGAAGTGAAATTTTCATAAATTTAGATATTTAATTTTAGAAAACAAAGATACAGTTACATCTCAAAACGTCAAGGAGTTACGCATTGAAATTTGAAATTTAGAATCCGAAATTGATTGGCACAATAAAAAAAATCCCGCTTACCGCAAGGTGAGTGGGATTTTTGTTTTGAGGAGACCCCCTCAGTATATCTCGTTGTGCGGGTGAGTTTAGTCGCCTGATTTTCTACATCGGGCAACTAAGGTCGCCCATGCATTTTATTTTTCAGTGCTTTTTTTCGTGGCAATATCTCGAATAATCCACGCCATTTGACTGTCCACGCCGCGATACCAATCACTCAAATTTTGCCAAATTTCGACATCGGGCGTCAAGGCAACTTCATCGTTTTGAGCCGTGTTAGTCCGTTCTACGTAGAAGTAGGACATCCCGCCGACGACTTTTTAATGGGGCAATTTGAAGCCCGAAGCACCCGTTTGCGCCGTTGATTTATTGCCCGTCGGTGTGCCGACAATTGTGGCTAAACCATTGTCTCTCAACAAAGTAGCCGTGATAGAGGCAGCACTTGCCGATGGACAAGGCGTGAAAACCGTCAAACGTTTGGTCGTTCAAGATTGATTTTAGGACCCCTCAGTATAAAAGTCGTTTTTACTTATTTTAAGCCGTAAGTTGAACAATATTTTAGAAATTCACGGACATTGCTAAAAGCGCTTATTGAACTTTACTATTTAGTTATCGGTTACGCGCCATAAGAGATGCCGTGTTTGATTACTCAAACACGGCATCTTTTAGTGGAAAAAAGTCGAAAAATGGCATTTATACTGAGGGGTCCTCTTTTTCGTTTTCCTCTTTGTTAAAACCCGATTTAGTTGTCAAAATTAAACCACAATATTCACCATGCGGTCTTTAATGACGATGATTTTTTTGATGTCTTTGCCCTCCGTCCACTTCGTCACGACTTCCAACGAACGCACCACTTTTTCCACATCTGCTACCGAAGCATCGGCGTCGAAAACGTATTCCGCGCGGCGTTTGCCATTGATGGAAATGGGGTAGGTGAATGTGCTTTCTTTCAAATATTCTGCGTTGTGAACGGGATAATGAGCGCTCAATACAGAGGGGTCCTCGCCGAGAATTTCCCACAATTCTTCCGCAATAAATGGCGCAAATGGTGCGACCAAAACCACCAATTCTTTAAGAACCAACGATTTATGACACTTAATTGTTTTTAATTCGTTGACGCAAATCATAAAAGCTGCCACGGATGTATTGAAACTAAACCGCTCAATATCTTCATTTACTTTTTTGATGCAAGTGTGCAAAATCTTTAATTCGTCTGCCGTCGGTTCGCCATCCGCAACGAGTTTTTTGTCCGTATTGAGGTCATAAAACAAGCTCCATAATTTACGTAAAAACCCCGAAACACCCGTGATACCCGTTGTACTCCACGGCTTAGAATCTTCCAAAGGTCCCAAAAACATTTCGTACATTCGGAAGCAATCGGCGCCGTATTTCGAGACCATATCATCAGGATTGACGACGTTGTATTTCGACTTTGACATCTTCTCCACTTCTGGACGCAAGCTGATAAATTCTTTGCCAAATTCGTCTTTTTGCCAATCTATATCCCCGTCAGTATCAATGCCTTCAAAGCGATTGTCAATGGCAATGACTTTCAAATAAGCCACTTTTGACAAACGGTCTTTTTCATCCGCAAACTCAACGGGGACGCGCAATTCCCGCGCATTTTTCAAGGTCAACCACAAAGTTCTGCCTTGAATCATGCCTTGGTTGACCAATTTTTTGGCGTATTCTGTCTCAGGAACAATGCCCAAATCGTACATAAACAAATTCCAAAAACGCGAATACAACAAATGCCCAACGGCGTGTTCCGTGCCGCCGACGTACAAATCAACTTGTTTCCAATAATCAACCGCTGCTTTGTCGGCGAATACCGCGTTATTACTGGCATCCATGTAGCGATAAAAATACCAACTCGACCCCGCCCAACCCGGCATTGTGGAGAGTTCATAGTCATAGCCCCCCTCTGTCCCCCCAGTGTGGGGATGATATTTCCAACCTTCCGCGCGACCCAACGGCGGTTCACCCGTTTCAGTTGGCAAATATTTTTCAATTTCAGGCAAAATCAACGGCAATTCCGATTCTTCAATCAAATAAGGCACGCCCTCTTTCCAATAAGCAGGCACAGGCTCGCCCCAATAACGCTGCCGACTAAAGACGGCATTGCGCAAGCGGTATTGAATTTTTCCCTTGCCTAAACCCTTTTCTTCCAAGGCATTTGTCAGCGCAGTTGTCGCCTCTTTGTAAGATAAACCATTGATAAAGTCGGAATTTATGTATTGTCCTTCTTTCGTATTATCGGCTGCCGTCTCGATGTCTTTTTGACCATCCAAAATCGAAACAATGGGCAAATTATATTGCTTCGCAAAATTCCAGTCGCGTTGATCACCCGAAGGGACTGCCATCACCGCGCCCGTTCCATAGCCCGCCAAAACGTAATCGGCGATGTAAATTGGGATTCTCGTATTATTAAAAGGATTCAAGCAATAAGCGCCCGTGAAGGCACCTGATACTTTTTTCGTTTCCATGCGGTCAACTTCCGAGCGCCCTGCTGCCCATTGTTGATAGACTTCAACTTCGGATTTCTGCTCTTTTGTTGTCAAATCCTTCACGTATTCATGCTCAGGTGCCAAGACCATAAACGTTACACCGAAAATCGTATCGACCCGCGTTGTGAAGACTTCAATAGTCATTTCAGGGTCAAGTGCCAATGGAAATTTCACGGATGCACCTTGCGAGCGACCAATCCAATTGCGTTGTTGTTCCTTCAATGAATCTGACCAATCCACATTGTTCAAGCCATCAATCAAACGGTCGCAATACGCCGTAATGCGCATGGCCCATTGTTTCATCAATTTCCGCTCGACGGGATAGCCGCCGCGTTCCGAAACGCCTTCTTTCACTTCGTCGTTCGACAAAACGGTGCCCAATTTGGCACACCAATTTACAAAACTTTCTTCAGGAAAGGTTAAACGGTATTTCAAGAGGAGCAATTGCTGCTCTTTTTCCGTCATTTTGTTCCAATCGGCGCCTGATACTGAGGGGGTGTCTTCGTCGCAAACAGCGTTGATTTCTGCGTTGCCTTCCGTTGCCAAACGCGCGATTAAGTCCTTGATAGGCAACGCTTTATCTGCCGTTTTGTCGTAATAGGAATTGAACAATTGCATAAAAATCCATTGCGTCCATTTGTAAAACGACGGTTCCGACGTACGGACTTCGCGTGTCCAATCAAATGAAAATCCAATATTATCTAACTGTTCGCGGTAGCGTTTGATATTATTCTCGGTCGTAATCGCGGGATGCGTACCCGTTTGAATCGCGTATTGTTCCGCAGGTAATCCAAAAGAATCATAGCCCATCGGATTCAAAACATTGTAACCTTTAAGCCTTTTGAATCGGGCGTATATATCAGTGGCGATGTAGCCCAGCGGATGCCCGACGTGCAAACCCGCTCCAGAAGGGTAGGGGAACATATTTAGGATATAAAATTTAGGCTTTGCGCCACCATTTTCGACTTTGTAAGTTTGGTTCTCTGCCCAAAACTGCTTCCACTTCTGCTCGATGTGATTCGGATTGTATTCCATAAAATAATGATGAATGATGAGTTATGAATGATGAATTTGTTAGACATCAATTCTGTCACGTCTAAATTCCGCGCAAAAATAGGTTTTTTACGGAGAAAAGGAATGCTAAGTTGTCCTTTGATTAGAAAAAGGGACCCCTCAGTATAAAATGCATTTTTGGCTGTCTGAACTATGATTTACGTGATTTTTAGGATTGCGGTGCTTTTTATTAAAGATATCCGCGTTTATCTGCGTAATCTGTGGCTGAATTCAATACTCAATGTCGTCCGCTTTTTGGTTGGTGAGAATCGCTAATTGCCAACCGACCCGTACACCATATAGTATGTCTATTCTTTTAAGGTCGTCCCGAAGTCCCGTGTCGTAGTTGAAACCACGGCGATTTTTAGTAAATCCTTCGGTCGCTTCCAATCCAATGTAGAAATTAACGGTGCGGTCGCGGCTAATAACTTGATAACCGACGAACTGCGTTGCGGCAACACCCGCCGTGAAACGGTCATAACCACGTGCATATTCACCCGACAGTTGAGACACGGCATCTTGATTGTCTTGAATTCTGATTTTATGGTAGAGCCAACCACCACCAAGCGTCAAGCGGATGCCGCCAAAGCGATTGCCATTGTCGTGAAGTTTGATAATTTTGCCGACGGTCACGCCCGTATATAAGCCCCGCTGACGTAGGCTGACGTCGGCGTACGTGTTGAGATCGCTTATTATATTGCCATCCGTTGTGCGGAGAAGTTTTAGGACGTCCTCTTTTACAGTGTTGCCGAAAATGTAACTCGACTCCACATTGAATACCCAACCCGAAGGGATTTTGGCGTATTCAATACCGATACCAACGGCGAGATTATTGCCAAAGCGTGCTGCAAGGTCGCCCGACGGCATCTGTGGACCAAAAGAGGCAGAGATACTGAGGGGGGTAAATTTTTTCGGCAAAGTCCGAACGGGTTGTGCTTTTAGTTGCGAAAAAAGAGCAAAAAAAAGAATTGCGGTGAAAATTTTTAATTTCATATCGAAAAGCTGAATTTTGGCACAAAAGTAGAATAAGTAGCGTGTATATACGGCAATATATAAACATAGATTTTTTAAAAATATATTAACTCTGATATGTGTCCCTACCATCAAAAAGGTAAAATGCATCTAAATTTAATTTTCATTAAAATAAATTTGAAAATCATTTGCAGAATATAAAAGGTGGTTCTATATTTGTCCTATAATTAAGAAGCAAGACATCAAACTACTTGCTGTATCAATCAATCAACCGTGAATAATTATTAAACCAACTACCGCACAACGCATGAAAAGAACTTGACATTAACGTATTATCCCAGCTTGAAAACGATTTAGAGATAAGACCCATGAACGTAAGCGTTTTTAATTTCTACATAATAAAAACGTGTCCCGAAACCGATAACTTAAATATTTTTTCGGTCTCTCTCACTTCGCCTTACATCCGCGCTATTTATTAGCTTCTTACTTTTTGTATTTATTACAGAATGTATCAACTGTCTTAGGTGAATCCTAATGATGGTTTTTACACCACACACAAATGATATTATTGATTCTCCACACTACCGCACAAGTCAGCTGCTTGGGTAAGGTCGAAATGGAATCAGAATATTCTTTTCTTTTCAATTAGTTTTTTACATAGAAAAAATCAAGGTTGCCTAAAAGCACTCGAGGATTCTAAAAACAAATTTTAAGTATTCGCAAGGGCGATAGTTACGGCACCCTAACAACGCTTAGTTTTTAATTTTGAATTCAAAAAAAGTGGATTGGGATAACCCCTCAGTATAGCGACGCTAACGAGCGCACCTGTGGTGTGCCTACAAAAATATTGTGCTTAGTATTATTTTATTCATTTATGTTTTATTAAGTATCTGACAAGCTCTTATACATCTTACTTACGCTTTTAAACCTTTTATTTCTTAATTAATTAATTTAATTCTAATTTCTCATGAAGAAAATGAATTTCTACTCCAATTCGAAAGTAGGATTGTTGTGTATGATGATGATCGCGATGTTTATTTCGCGTGTTTCGGCACAATGTCCTGCTGTTAATTTCTCTTACCCAGCACCAAATGGCGTGTGCGCTGCAACTGCTGCTTTGCCAGTATCTGGCCTTACTGCTGTTGAAGTGTTCAAGAACAACGCTTGGGTTGCTACACTTGACAAGAACGATATTGGCAAGACGCTCAACTATCGTGGTATTCAAGCAAACGGCTCAATGTGTTGGAACACAGTAACTGTTGAAGACAAAGCTGCTCCCGTTATTGTTTGCCCATTGGGTATTAACTTAACGTGCGCTAACGCTGCTAACGCTTACGATTTAACTATTGTTGGTGATTTCCTCGCTGGTGGCTTGAACAATGGTACTTATTCTGATTGCTCGCCATTGGCTACACAGAGCTACAATGACGTTCGTACAGACTACG
>JAYUKJ010001041.1:0-1917 GCA_043764555.1 Saprospiraceae bacterium | reverse complement strand
AATCACCGAAATAACCTACTAAATGGTCTAAATAATCTGATATCATCTTAATTTTTTAACAAAAATACAAAATTTTTAGCTTCTCCGAAGTTACCAGTGACTACATTGATGCAAATAATAAGCACGCTTGCAAATCCGCTTCTTCAAGGTCTTCATAGTCGTCCAAAATCTCTTTGTGCGCCCTACCCGAAGCCAATAATTCGAGCATATTTTGAACAGGATAACGCAAGCCACGAATGACGGGTTTGCCGGGGAAAATACCAACATCCGATGTTATGCGGCTTAATAAATTGATTTGTACTTCCATTTTTTTAAAATTTTAATTTTTGAAGATAGTCAATCAACAATGTTTGCATTTTTAAATCTTTACCTTATCTTTGCATCATAAAAAACACAAAAGAAGAAACGAAAGAAAGACCCAATCTCGGGACTACACACGTGGGCTGTTCGCTTTGGCGAACAGCCTTCGGTACTTTTAGGGCGTACTTAAATATTGATTGAGTTTCGTAAACCTACGTTTTTCAATATCAATCCGTTTCATTTCGACCAATTCATGGTCAATTAGCAAGCCTATTATTTCAATTTTACCATTTTTGTCTGCATTTATTGCTGAAATAATACCACGTAATATATCTCCTAAAATAAAGCGTTCAGGTAAAGCTAACAGAATTCTTGGGCATTGCTCCTTACCTTCTCTCAACCGACTTTGAATACTACTGATACTCCCTGAAGTCATTTTAAACTCCCATAAAGTATCATTTAAACGGCTGTCAGGCGTTTTTTCGTTCTCAATTATTGGCAACAATTCAACAGAATACCCCAATAATAAAAGCCTATGAGCAATCTGTAAATTACCATCCCGTTCGCGCTGCCCGTGCTGTTTATGGACTACAATATAACTGTTTGTAACTGAATTAAAAATGATTTTATCCCACTCTGATTCATCATATTGCTCATATTGTTCTTGTTTGCTTTTTTCCATCTGTTACTTTATTTTAGTTTTCACAAAGGTATTTTTTCAAAAAAAAAGACCCCTCAGTATATGACATCCTTACGGCATCCCGATACTTATTCGGGAAACCCCTAAAAATCCTTCATCGACAGCGTAATCCGCTTCCGAACGGCGTCAACTTCCACAATTCTAACCTCCACTTCTTGCCGCAATTTCACAACTTCCGACGGCGATTTGATGAATTTATTCGACATTTGAGACACGTGAACCAAGCCGTCTTGTTTGACGCCAATGTCAATAAATGCGCCAAAAGCCGTGATATTTGTTACAATTCCCGGTAAAATCATCCCTGCTTTGAGGTCGTCGATTTTGTGAACGTCGGCAAAAGTGAACGATTTTGCTTCGCCACGCGGGTCGAGTCCTGGCTTGTCGAGTTCTTTCATAATGTCCGTTAAAGTCGGCAAACCCACTTTTTCGGTCACGTAAGATTGTAGCTTAATTTGCTGGCGCAATGGTTTATTTTGAAGTAATTCGGGGATTTTAATGCCCAAATCTGCCGCCATTTTCTCCACAATTGGGTAACTTTCGGGATGCACACCCGTGTTGTCCAACGGATTGACGGCATCGCGAACGCGCAAAAATCCCGCGCATTGTTCAAAGGCTTTGTCGCCCAAACGCGGCACTTTTTTGAGTTGTTGACGGCTCTTGAATGCGCCATTTTCAGCCCTAAAATTCACGATATTTTGTGCCAACGTTGGACCCAAACCAGAAACATAAGTGAGTAAGTGCTTACTCGCCGTGTTGAGATTGATGCCGACCAAATTCACGCAACTTTCAACGCTGCGGTCGAGACTTTCCTTCAAGGCCGATTGATTCACGTCGTGTTGATATTGCCCAACGCCGATGCTTTTTGCGTCAATTTTCACCAATTCTGCCAACGGATCCATCAATCTCCGACCGATTGA
>JAYUKJ010001040.1:0-1919 GCA_043764555.1 Saprospiraceae bacterium | reverse complement strand
TAATGTAATACGCATTCGTTGTTTTTGTAGTTTTAAAAAAATCAGCCCAATTCATGCGTGGACACAATTTTTCTAATTCAGCTAAAGTCAACTTATTGTACGTTTTTTCGGGGTCGCGGCGCTCAACGCGGGTCATGGTCGCTTTCGCAAATGCCGTTTCCATCCGCATCACGTCGGCGAAGGCTTGTTTGGCTTGAACGTCCGTCGAACCTGCCAATTTGAACATGGCAATAACGTGTTCTTCGTAGGCTTTACGGATTTTTTTAGAGCGCTCGTCGTCCTTCAAGTATAAATCGCGGTCGGGCAAATGCAAGCCGCCCGAGCCGATGCTTGGCGCGTAAACCGAGCTATTTTTGGCATCAACGCCAACGCCCATGCCGAAGAGCGGATTAGACCCCTCAGTATTTTCGAGCGCAAGCTCTTCAAGCAAGCCAGCGAAGTTTTTGATGGCATCAATGCGCGTTAAATACGGCTTCAACGGCGCAATGCCCGCTTTTTCAATCGCGGCAGAGTCCATGCCCGATGCGTAAAAATCGCCGACTTTTTGGCTCAAACTGCCTTTTTCGCCCGGTGCTGCGGCGAGTTCGTCGCAAATGCCTTTCAAAGCCGTTTGGTTGAACTCTTGTAATTCGTTGAAACTGCCCCAACGCGCTTCGGTTGCAGGAATCGCCGTTTTTGAGAGCCACGCCCCGTTGGCATATTCGTAGAAATCATCTTGTGGGCGCGCCGTCAAATTCATGTTGGCGGCATCAATAAATTTGCGTTTGCCCGCGGGTGTCACGACGTCTTTCGAGGTCGTAGCGGCTGTTGGCCCAGTGCCGCCCGTCGTTGTTTTAGGCGTGCAAGCGTAGGCAATAGCGACTAACGCGAGTGCAGCTAAACCATAGTGATATTTTTTCATCGTCAAATTTTAGTTTGATTAAATAAAAAATTGTTTCTAATAAATTGTCTTACAATGTGTTAGGAAATAACGGAGCGAATGTAGAAATTAAAAAGGGTTCGCAAAAAAAAAATCGCTGTTTGCACTTTATGTTTGGACAAATCGCGTAAAAGTCTCTAAAAAAGGTAAAAAAGGACGTTTATACTGAGGGGTCCCTTTTTTTCTTTTAAACCTCAAACCGTTTTTTCAACCTCAAAAAACGGTCTTCAAAATAGCGTTTGGATAGAAATGACACGGCAATGACGCTCAACGTAACGACTGCGTAAAAAAATACGCTCGATAGCGAAGCATCCATTTTCAACATCGTTTTTTTGAAAACCAAGACGACGCCAAAGATGACGAGCATCTGATACATATATATGCCATACGACATTTCGCCGAGGCGGTTGAGTAATGGGTTTTGTAGTTTGAAAAAAGCGCGTGGATTTATCGACACATTGAGCAACAGCCAGAGAAAAAGGGACCCCTCAGTACAAAAACTCAAAACGGGTGTCAAAACGAAAAAATGATACACGAAGCCAATAATATGTTGATTATCAACGAAATAGTTATGTAAAAATAAACGAATAAATAGTAACAACAACATAAATACTTGAAAAACGGGCGTAAAAATAAACGATTGTTCCAATCTCGAACGGTCTCTGAAAACGGCATAAGCACCAAGTCCGCCGATGGCCATAAGTTCAAATTTTAGGCTTAAAATCACGTCTTTGGCGACACTAAACGTTGGATTTTCTGAAGGAAAAAAATGGAAAAACAGGATTAAAATGGCCTTGAAACCAATCAAAAAGGCAATTATACTGAGGGGTCCATTTTTAAATTTTTTGAATAGCGGCGCCCAAATGATGTAGAAATATTCCTCCACACCGATGCTCCAAAGCGGTTCCAACAAGTGGCTTCCATACATCGAATTGACGACAAACGATAGAAAAAAAACGAACAAAACACCGCCCGTTGCCGTATCATAAGGCTGGGTATT
>JAYUKJ010001039.1:0-1919 GCA_043764555.1 Saprospiraceae bacterium | reverse complement strand
CCTTCGGAAACCGCAAAGCCGAATACGGAATTGCCATTTCGACGACCCAACCGTTGTCCGTCAAGCGCACCGACGACCGCCAAACGGCGTTCCAACTGCCGTCCTCGTCGCCCGAAAAAAACTTCGTATCGCCTTGAACACCCGCCGCCGAGACCGTGAAAGATGCCCCATTGTTGCCGTCTCGATAGGTATCAAACAGAACCGAAAAAAAATCGGTATTGGCACCTCGAATCGCGTCGCGCACGGTCAATTCTTTAGAAATACTGTCGCGCACATCGTAGAGCATCGCGCCGATGTAAATTGCCGTGTTGTCGTACAAAATGCGCACTTCGGTCGGTTTTGACGCGGGTTTTCCCGGTGCAGGTTCGTTTTGAATAAAATCTTTGGCGGGCAAAACGCGCTGCCAATCGGCTTCGTCAAGCATTCCGTCAATTTTTAGGGACCCCTCAGTACGTTGCGCATTTGTCGCTTTTCGGAAGGTATTTTGAGCGTTTATTTCTGCCAAAAGGGTTAGAAAAACAAGCGTAAGGGTTAGACATTTTTTCATACACATGAATGCGTTCTATCAGATTTAAGTAATGGTGTAAGTACGTTTTAAATGGAAATTATTTTCCTTATCTAAAAAATACGTGCGTAAAAATATCAAATAAGTGGTGCGCTTGAAATGAAATTAACGCTTTATCTTACTGTAACAATTAATTTTCGGAAAGGATTTAGACCAACAGAACAGTTGGCACGTGAATACGTTTATCAAAATGCCTATTTACTGCGTTTTTTTATCCTCGAAACGCCTTTATACTGAGGGGTCCTGCTCAGACAAAACTGGGCCGCGGAACGCTGTTTATTGTCGGTGGGATAAGTCGAAAAGCGGTCACAGTCTTTCGACGCTTATTGATTTTTTCTTATTTACAATACATTGATTGTCAAATATTTAAAACGAAAAAATCTGAACAAAAAAATAAATATGCCCTTTTGTTGAAGCCAACAAGCATTGCGCTACTCGACTATTTTTATGCCTTTGAGGGCGTGTATTTACGACCTATAAAAAGCGAATCATTTTAACAAGCAACGGCAACTTTCTCCACTCAATAATCGTAAAAATATGTCTCTACAGAATCTGTACGACCATCAATGAAATGGGACATATAAACTTAGCTTTCGCTAACTTTTTTTGAGAAAACGGAATATTTTATAGCAATAGTATTTCATATGGATTGACGGGTATTTTGATTAGTTCTATTATTCTTTTAGTGATGTCATTTTGATTGGTGATTACTTTTTTGACAACTTTATCGTCTTTAATAACAAATATGATTGTGATTGGCCTCATTGCGGTGATTATTTTACTTATTGATGGTTTTGCTGTTGCTAATTTTGGTTGTCCAGCATAGAGTCCCGCTATTTTTTTTTTGTTTTCTTGTTCTTCTTCTTTTAAGGATTGTGCGATTTGATACTCCGCAATGCTTACAATTTGTAGTAATAGGGTTAATAAATTGACTAATCCTACAATTCTATCGTCTTTTTGTAGATAAATTGGCAATAATGCACATACTTCTTGTTTGAGATTTCTGATGCGTCGTTCAATTTTATACTCTCCGCGATAGGCTTCCACGGCTTTTTGAATGTCTAAGTGTTCGACCGTTTGATTTGTAAGATAAACGCGATAGCCTAAATAATCTCTATTTTGGTCAATAAGGGTTAAATTTTGTTCCATTTGAAGGTCAAAAGTTTGTATTTCGACCGTTCTGTCTGCGTTTTTCTTGTAGCCGTTTACTGTTTTATGGGTTATATTGGTGACAACATGGAGGTCGAAAAACCGAGTAACGTGGTTTTTATCCGTAATCTTTTTTGCGGCTTTTAGTAAATCATCCGCCGATTTATGGACGGCTTTACCTTGTTTTCGGGTCATTAAATCGGCT
>JAYUKJ010001038.1:0-6401 GCA_043764555.1 Saprospiraceae bacterium | reverse complement strand
CTTCGACCTTTGATTGCAACCAAGCCACGATGTCGAGATAGACAAACGAACGCCGTTCAAAAGGGTCGGCTGCCAGTTTTTGAAGCTCAATTTTCAAGTCATTAAATTCATTCTTCAAGTCTTTCTGCTTCAAATACAAGGATTTACGCAAAAATTTCAAGATTTCTTGCATCACGCCACTCATGTCGCCATTTTTCAAAAGGAAGCGATAAACGGATTTTATCATGTACTCCAAAAGCGCGTAATGCCCTTTTTCGTAATGCGCAATAAGGTGCAACATCCGCGCAAAACACTGAATATCCGTCCGCAAATTACCCGTTTTGAGGTTGATAATTTTGTTCAAATAGTCAATCGCTTTGTCAAAATTGCCCGAACCGAAGTACAAACACGCAATTTTATAATAAAAAATCAAAATGCGGTGTTCATCCAAAGTTTTTGAAAACTCTTTGAGTTGTCGCTCAATTTCAGGAACTTCCGCAACGCCTTCGCTAAAAGAGCCTTCCAAAAAATGCTTGTTAATTTTCGCCGAATACAGATGGTGAAACGCCAAAGTTCGCGTGTTTTCATCTAAAGTATCGGCGTGCTTTTTCAAGTACAAATCCGTATTGTTCAGGAACTCCGAAAGGCGTCTGTGGTCAAGTGTCATGAAAGAGGCGTTCAACAAATTATGCACACCTTTCAGATACAACGACGTGTCGTTGACTTTCATAACTGGTTCATTTTCAAAGAGTTCTACCCATTTGTAGGCGTACCGATAATAATTTTTCCAGTTTTGTTCGATGTAACTTTTCCAAACGAGGCATTGAAAATAATAGATTTTTTCAAAAAAACCGAACTTACTGAGGGGTGGTAAATCGCGTGAATTCATTGTCCAAAAATCGTTAATTCGTTGCCAATCTTCCTTGTTTTTGGCGTGTCCAATGTTCAAATATATGCCATATAATTGCAATGACAAATTGGACAAACGGCTCGTGTTGAGCATCCGTTGCGTGGTTTCATCGGCGTCGGCGGCGAGTTCGTCGGCGCGTCCGTCGTGCGCGCGGGTGATGTGGCGGCTTTCGATTAGTTTTTCAAATTCGATGATTTCTAATTTCAAGAAATAATGGTGATTCGTTTCAGCCATGCCTTTAGCTTTATCCAGAACACGCAAAGATTGAATGTATAAACCTTTGTTATACAACACTTTAGCGTAATCTAAATGCTCGCGAATGTCAATATCAGCGTTGCGATTTTTGTGCAACAAACGCAGACTTGTCAACAATTGCTTATATAAATGGGCTTTCAAATTCGACAACTGCTCCTTCCGAATTTCGGGGACTTTTTTGAAAATAATCGCCTCTTCATAGTCCTTCGATTTGTCAAGCACGTCGAACAAATGGATAAATTTCAAATCTTCCGACGACTGATTGCGCGTGACGTACAGGCGAAAATTGCGCTTTTCGGCCTTCGTGAGCGTCCGAATGAGTTGAAAAAGGTGGTCTTGAGAAACAGTAGGCATCGTAGTCTGTTATTTTACAAGTAATTGATAGTTAATTGATTACAAAAGAAAACCGTGCATTTGGCAACCGTACCGACTTCCCAAACTTCGTTCTTCAAGAGAACAACTTTGAGTGTAATTTTGGTATTCAATCAATAAGTTTTCAAGCGCAAAATTACGTCATGGAAATTTAAAAAGGGACCCCTCAGTATTTTATCGTATTTTTCATTTCAGAAATAGAAATTCAATCAAAAATAAAAATGTCTAATAAAGTCCAGATTTTTGACACCACATTGCGCGACGGCGAACAAGTGCCGGGTTGCAAATTGAACCTCCCAGAAAAACTTGAAATCGCGCGCGCCCTTGAGGAACTCGGCGTTGACGTCATCGAAGCGGGTTTCCCGATTTCGTCGCCGGGCGATTTTGATTCGGTGACGCAGATTTCAAAATTGATAAAAAATGCCACCGTTTGCGCCCTGTCTCGCTCGGTTGAGAAAGACATTGACGCGGCGGCGGGTGCTTTGAAATACGCTAAAATGCCGCGCATCCACACGGGTTTGGGTACGAGCGATTTTCATATTATAAATAAATTTAATTCGACACGCGACGAAATCCTCGAGCGTGCCGTGAAAGCGACGAAATACGCTAAAAAATACGTGGAAGATGTCGAATTTTTCTGCGAAGACGCGGGTCGCAGCGACCCTGAATATTTGGCGCGCGTCGTTGAAGCCGTCATTAAGGCGGGTGCAACGGTCGTCAATATTCCCGACACAACGGGTTATTGCTTGCCCGAACAGTACGGAAAATTGATAAAATTCCTCGTGGACAACGTGCCAAATATCCACAAAGCAACGATTTCGGCGCATTGCCACAACGATTTGGGCTTGGCAACGGCAAATTCTATCGCGGCAGCCGTCAACGGTGCGCGTCAAATCGAATGCACCATGAATGGCATCGGCGAGCGGGCGGGCAATACGAGCCTCGAAGAAGTCGTCATGGTCATGCGGCAGCACAAAGAATTGGGTCTTTACACCGACATTCAGGCGCATCAATTGTTCCCGTTGAGCCGTTTGGTTTCCGAAAAAATGAACATGATGGTGCAGCCTAACAAAGCAATTGTTGGCTCAAATGCCTTCTCTCATTCGTCGGGTATTCATCAAGACGGCGTGATTAAAAACCGCGCGAACTATGAAATTATCGACCCGCTTGAAGTAGGTGTTCAAGAATCGAGCATCGTTTTGACGGCGCGCAGTGGACGTGCAGCGTTGCGTTTCCGTTTGCAAAAATTGGGTATTCAAGTAAATAACTATGACATGGAAACGTTATATGCTGAATTTATCAAAATTGCCGACCGCGAAAAAGAAGTGAACGTTGACCACCTGAATGAGATGATGGCTGAAATTCACGCAGGTCTTTTGGTTGCCGCTTGATTGAACTAAAAAATTAAGAATTAAAAATTAACAACGCCCCGTTCGAGCTATTCAAACGGGGCGTTGTTAATTTTTAATTCTTAATTTTTAATTTTGAAAGGGCCCCTCAGTATATTCGCCCAATTATTTCATTTTTTTGATAAATCATTAAAAATCAAACGTTTAGTAGATTGAACCTGAAAAATAGGACCCCTCAGTATAAACGTCTATTTTGGCACATTTCCACGCACTTTTCACCATAAAACACGTCATTTCACATGAAAACCGACATTTTAGTTATCGGCGGCGGCATCGCAGGATTGAGTTTTGCCATCAAAACGGCGCGAAAACGTCCCGATTTACGGATTGATGTTTTGACCAAAACGGTCGAAAATGAATCGAATACGCGCTACGCACAAGGCGGTGTGGCGGCAGTTTGGGATTTTGAAAAAGACAATTACACCAAGCACATCGAAGATACTTTAGACGCGGGCGACGGTTTGTGCAAACGCGAAATCGTTGAAATTGTCGTCAAAGAAGGTCCCGACCGCATCCGCGAAATCATAGACTGGGGAACTCGGTTTGACAAAGACGGCGCCGAATACGACCTCGGACGCGAAGGTGGACACACCGAAAACCGCATTTTGCACTACAAAGATTTGACGGGTTGGGAGATTCAACGCGCCTTGGTTGCCGAAATGAAACGACATCCCAATATTCACATTCATGAGCATTATTTCGCCATTGATATTATAACACAACATCATTTGGGTTGGAATATCACGCGTTTATCGCCCGATATTGAATGTTACGGCTGCTATGCTTTGAACAAAAAAACGGGTGAAATCGAGACTTTTCTCGCCAAACAGACGCTTATGGCAACGGGCGGAACGGGGCAAGTGTATAAAAATACGACGAACCCAATTATTGCTTCGGGCGACGGCATTGCGATGGTTTACCGCGCAAAAGGACGCGTTGCGGACATGGAATTCGTTCAATTTCACCCAACTGCGCTTTACAATCCGTCGGGCGACAATCCTAACTTCTTGGTTTCGGAAGCCGTTCGCGGTTTTGGAGCGATTCTGAAAACGCCAAATGGCGAAGAGTTTATGCATAAATATGACAAACGCGGCAGCCTTGCGCCACGTGATATTGTTGCCCGTGCGATTGACTCCGAAATGAAGATTTACGGAACGGAATCCATGTTTTTAGACTGTCGGCACTTGGATAAAGAGAAATTTTACGCGCATTTTCCGACGATTTACGATAAATGCAAAAGCATTGGCATTGACGCTTTTACCGATATGATTCCCGTTGTTCCCGCGTGTCACTATCAATGTGGCGGCATTTTGGTGGACGAAATGGGACATTCGAGCATCAAAAACCTCTACGCTTGCGGCGAATGCAGCTGTACGGGTTTGCATGGTGCGAATCGTTTGGCATCAAATTCATTGTTAGAAGCGCTCGTTTTTGCACACCGCATTGCGGAAGACGTTTTGAGAAAATTAGAACTCCTCCCGACTGCTTCGAGACAAGTCCGTATAACGAGCAATTCGGACGGTTTCCGCACCGATGTCCCAAATTGGAACGCCGAAGGCACGACCGACCCGCAAGAAATGGTCCTCATCACGCAAAGTACGAAGGAATTGAAGGATTTGATGAGTTATTACGTCGGTATTGTGCGCTCAAACGTTCGTTTGAAACGCGCCCTCGACCGCCTTTTTATTCTCTATCGAGAAACGGAGGAACTCTATAATTCGACAACTTTGTCGCCGCAACTCGCCGAATTACGCAATTTAATCACGATTGCCTACCTCATTACGCGCTCGGCGGCAACGCGCAAAGAAAGTCGCGGCTTGCATTTCACAACCGATTATCCGAACGAACAACCGTTTTTGCAAGATACGATTTTGTAGATTTGATAAAAAAAGGGACCCCTCAGTATAACGGCTCATTTTGCACGATATGGACTACTGATTGGGTTGATTGAACTGATTCACACTGATTTTTTTACGTTTACGCTTAAAAAATCAGTGCAAATCAGTGGTCTGTATCCTATCAAAGCCATCAATAAAAAAAATCGTTAAAATGTATTTAATTTGGTTTTCCTCATTGCTAATCCATTAACTTTGCGTCTCAATTCTAAATAAGAAAAAAAAAGTGAAAAACGTATTCAAAAATAGCATCGTCGCCCTTTGGCTGCTCGCCGTTCTCGTCGCTTCGACGGGATTCAGCGTGCATACGACGTACTGTTTTTGCATGAATCAATACGAAACATCGCTTTTTGAAACCACACACGCCTGTAAAAAAACGCACGCCGCCGACAGCTCAACAGCGCCTTTGCACGATTGCTGCAAAAAAGCGTTGGCTTTGAAAAAAGCGAGAGAATGTGGCGAAAAACAAGGTGGTTGCACGAAAACGACGACAAAATTTGTCAAAGCAGACCTGAAATTTTTAGAATTCAAGAAAACGGAATTGCCCAAAATAGCGCTTGTCGCTGTTCTGACACCCAATTCCCAAGCCGTTTTTGCTCAAAAACCGCTTGCCAATTACGCCGCTATTTCGACAATTGCCGACCGCGCACCTCCGCAGTATTCGGGGCGTCAATTGCTCAATTTCATCCAAGTTTACCGCATTTGATGTACCAAGCATTTGCAGATTCGTCCTCATGATGTATTTGCGAATTCATTTGCATTCGTAACTGCGCATTCATTCGCAGAATCCTACTCGCTGTGCGTGTGCGATACCCGTTTACCATACTTTTTTAATCCTTTTTCTTCCTTTTTCTGCGCATTCATGCGCAGTTACGGATGTGCATGAATGCGCAAATACATTTAACTCATCATACGCGGTTATAAGCCGCGTTATAAATTCATAAAACAATGAAAATCAAGTTCTTAGTTGCGCTTATCCTCCTCGTGTCGGCTTCAATGAAAGCCCAAATCACGACTCAAATATTAAAAGTTAATGGCGAGTGTTCGATGTGTCAAAAGACGATTGAAAACGCTTGTTATGGCGTCAAAGGTTTAAAAAAAGCCGAATGGAACGTCGATAGCCTCACTTTGACCGTCAGTTTTGACTCGACTAAAACGAACACAAAGGCGATTTTAAAGCGCGTTGCGATGGTCGGTTATGACAACGAACAGTTTAAAGCGGCGGATAAAGTCTATTTTAAATTGCATGGTTGCTGTCAATACGACCGCAGTAAAGTGGTGATTGTAGCGGCTAAAAAAGAGTAAAAAACGATTTTTTCAGCGCTTATGCTGAGGGGTCCTTTTTTTTGGATAAAAAAATAATATTACTTTGATAGCGACATTGAAAAGTAGTCGGCAACTTTAGTTGCCGCGTGTAAAATCTTGATTATCAATCACTTCGCGGCAACTAAAGTTGCCGACTACAAATTATTAATGTCGCTATCAAAGTGAGGTCTAAAAGTTTTAAAGTGAGGTCCAGAAGTTTTAAAGTGAGGTCTAAAAGTTTTAAAGTGAGGTCCAAAAGTTTTAAGTCGAGGTTTA
>JAYUKJ010001037.1:0-1920 GCA_043764555.1 Saprospiraceae bacterium | reverse complement strand
TGGTATCGATGAGTCATTTTTTAATAATAGTGACGGCTATATGTTTGTTATATTCAAATATTAGCACGATGTTTGCAGCAGCAAACGTAGTTGCGCGGATGTGTTTAGTAACATTCTTATATTTCAAAATCAGTCGTAGGTTACGCGAGCCAATGCTCCTTTTGTGGTTCCCTATTCTGGATGTTTTATATGTGTTATTTTTCATTATTTTCGCACCGTCGCTTATCCTTAGAACATCATCAATAAACTGGTCTCGTTACCCATGACAACACTTAATACCTCCCTGTCTCCAAGAGGCAATGACGATTATCAACTCGTCTTAGCAGCCATCGATGGCAACCAAAAAGCGTACGAAACGCTCATGAATCGCTACCGTCATTCGGTGTATCATGCAATGTTTAAAATGGTTAACAACCGCGATGATGCGGACGATTTAACCATCGAAGCCTTCGGAAAGGCGTTCAACAAACTGCCGAGTTACGCGCCAAATTATGCGTTTTCGACGTGGCTTTTCCGCATTGCTATCAACAATTGCATTGACTACATCCGAAAAAAACGCCTCAAAACGTACTCAATTGACGAGACGATTAAGTCGGACAGCGATTGCTCTTTTTCACAAAACATCAGCAATTACGAACCCGACGCGGAGCATATCATGATGCATGAGCAAAAAATTGCGCACGTTCGGCAGCTGGTCGAAAAACTTAACGTGAAATACCGCTCAATGATTGAGTTGCGGTATTACGAAGAATTGAGTTATGAGGAAATTGCGCAGGAAATGAACTTGCCACTTGGTACCGTTAAAGCGCAATTGTTTCGCGCCAAAGAAATTCTGTACCAACAGCTTTTGGCACCCGCTTCGCGTCCGTTTTTGGACGTTCGGGCGCGCCGCGAGAAGGAAGATTTGGCGGAAGCCGCTTAAATTGAGCTATTAATGGATATTGACATATTCGATATACCAAATTAAACACAAGATTATGATATCCTTACTCTTTTCAGTCGAGTGGCAAGTCGTTGAGTCGGCTTGTCACTTGTTTTTTTGGGCATCAACTATCCGTTAATCGCTTTAAAATGCCTAAAATACTGAGGGGTCCTTTTTTAAATTTAAAACGACTTGTAACTTTCCGAAAGTTGAAAACTTTCCGAAAGTCCGTCAAATCGAGACAATTACTCTCTGCCTAATTTGCAAATCACTTCAAACTCCAACGCCGTCACGGGCTGAACCGACAAACGGCTCTGTTTCAAGAGTGCCATTGCTTCCAATTCAGGCGTTTGTTTGACCTCCGAAAGTGGAATTTCACGCTTAAATTCTTCGATTAGCTCCACATCCACGGCAACCCACGCGGTTTCTTCGGTCGTTGGGTCTTGATAATTTTCGCGGACAACGCGCGACAAGGCTTGAATCGCGGGTTTCGTAACGCTTCGGTAAAAAATGCAAATGTCGCCGAGTTGCATTGCGCGCAGATTGTTACGCGCCGTGTAATTGCGGACGCCGTACCAAACGGTTACTTTTTCAGCGCGAAAATGGTCGAGCGAAAAAGTTTCAGGTTCAGACTTTATGAGCCAATAATTCATGTTTTGAATTAATTTTTTTTTGAAAGAATAGCGGTTCAACTTATCCACCGATTTTGCGGATTAACGGGGATTGCAAAAGCATTTTAGAAACGGCATCGCACGTATAGTATATGCGTACGGTGCAGTCTGCGTGAATCCCGATGAAGGTGGGGACAAGTCCTGCAAAATCGGTGGACAAATTAAGCCGTGAAATTGCGGGCGCAAATTGCAGCGTTTTTTCAAACATTTGCCCTACTGATTTAGAAATCTAAAAATTTGTCAAAAAAATCTCAAAAAAGCCTTTTATACTGAGGGGTCCCTTTTGTTGGATAATTAACAGATGGTGCCAAGATTTGTCCATTTTTT
>JAYUKJ010001036.1:0-6407 GCA_043764555.1 Saprospiraceae bacterium | reverse complement strand
CCGCCGTCGCTGGCAATCATCGTATTGGGATATTTCAGAATAATATCAATGTCTTCTTCGCTCATTTTATGGTAAATCATTTGACCGCCGCCCGCCGCCATGAGTTCAAAAATGGTTTCCACTTGGTCTTCGGCAGTTGGTTTTCGACCCCGCAGTAAATTGATGTCATAAACCGTTTTTCCGTCAATTGTTGAGTCGCCTTTTGCCCGCGCAACGACGGCATAATCCCAGTTTTTACGCAAGTCTTTGGTCAAATTTTTAATCATTTCGGCTTTAATGCGCTCATGTACTGAGGGGTCCGCAAAACGGGCAATCATCGCAGAATCGCCGTCTGCCAAAGCCCAACTTGGCAGCAAAGTACCCATATTGGTGCTACTCGCGGTGTATGGATATTGGTCAATATTAATATCAATGCCTTCTTGACGGGCTTTTTCAACCATCGCAACGGTCTCCGTGCTTTTGCCCCAAAGCGGTTTGAACGAAATTTTAAAATGAGAAATTTCAACGGGGATTTTCGCTTCGCGCCCAATTGTAATGGCTTCTTCGATGGCATCGCTCACTTTTTCGCCTTCATTTCTAATGTGAGACGTGTAAACGCCACCATATTTGGCAGCAACTTTTGCCAAACCGACCACTTCGGGCGTTTTGGCATAAGTGCCTGGAATATAAATCAGACCCGTTGACAAGCCGACTGCGCCTTGTTTCATCGCTTTTTCGACGAGGCGTTCCATCTCGATTTGTTCTTTTGGCGTTGGGTCGCGCATCGCTTTTTTCATCACTTGCTTGCGAATATTGTTGTGACCAATGAAAGAACCGAGATTGAGGGAAATGCCCGTTTTCGTCAATTTCTTATAAAAATCGGTCAAATTATCCTCCGAGCCGCCACAATTGCCCGTGATTACGGAAGTTACGCCGTCCAAAAGGTAATTATCGGCAGTCGGAACGCGGATAATGCCGCCTTCGACGTGGGTATGCACATCAATAAATCCCGGCGAAACGACCATGCCAGTTGCGTCAATTGTCCGTTTTGCTTGCGTTGAATCGTAGTGACCAATGCCCGCAATTTTACCATTCGACACGCCAATATCTGCCCGAAACCATGGATTTCCTGAGCCATCAATGACTTTTCCGTTGCGGATAAGTAGGTCAAAAAGCGGTTTTTGAGCGTTTATACTGAGGGGTCCTAAAATTAGGAAAAATGGAAAAATGTATTTCATCGCTTGATATTTTTAACCGTAAATAGGCATAAATGCTTGGTTTACATCCAAATAATTAACCCAAAGTAACCAAAAGTGTCAAAATACTGAGGGGGTCAAATCAAGGCATACCAAGTTCCTTTTCCGACGCCATTTTGTTGAATTTGATTTGTTTTTACCAAACTTTCAAGGTGCTTTCGCAAAGTGTTCCGATTATATTGTGTCAAAGTTTGTAATTCTTTGGCTGTGATTCTGCCATTTTCTCTAAGTAAGTCTAAAATCGTTTGCGACATATTGGGTAGTTGTGTCAACAAGAGT
This sequence comes from Saprospiraceae bacterium, assembly GCA_043764555.1. Taxonomy (GTDB): domain Bacteria; phylum Bacteroidota; class Bacteroidia; order Chitinophagales; family Saprospiraceae; genus JAAFJT01. The sequence continues at coordinate 4,893 of JAYUKJ010001036.1, read as the reverse complement.
CGTTCTCGTTTTATCTTGATTTCTAAATTATCTTTTTGCCGTTTCAACGATTTTAGAAAAAACAAAACCCAAGGCGACCAATTGGGTTCGTCTTGATTGAGTGTTGTCTGTGTTTGTCGCAATGACCGATAATAATCGGGTTTCTCGCGTTCAATCACTGCTTCAAGAGAGCTGTAAGCCACATAATGATAACCCATTTTTAGTAATAGAAACGTTGTCAAAACCCTTGAAAGCCGTCCATTGCCATCTTGAAACGGGTGAATTGCTAAAAAACTAACGGTAAAAAAGGCAATGACGAATAAAGGATGCCATTCTCTTTTACCCAAATTTTCGGCTGTCCATTCCACCAATTCTTGCATTTTTATCGGCGTTTCCAAAGGTGTCGTTGTTTCAAAAACGACGCCCACGACTTGACCAAAAGCGTCTGTGGCGACCACGTGATTTGGGAATTTTTTGTATTGTCCTTTGTGCCATTGGTCTTTTTCACTATATTTCATCAAATAGCTATGAAGCTGTCGAATGAAATTTTCAGACATTGGTATATCATTATAATTGTCGAACACGATTGACATCAAATCCGCATATCCCGCAACTTCTTGCTCGTCTCGGGTCTCAAATTTTTGGATTTTGAGGTTGCCAATCAATTTTTCTACTTGTTGATCAGTCAATAAACTGCCTTCAATACGGGTACTTGAAGCAATACTTTCTATTGTTGCCACCTTTTTGAGTTGCAATAATCGGTCAGGCGCAATATTACCCAAAGCGAGCCAAGCCCCTTTAAATTCGTCAATTTCTGTCATCAAATTGACGATTTCTTTTGTCAATATCAAAGATTCTGTTTTTATCATACGCGTATTTTTATTCAGAAATATTCATAAAAATTAATTCGCCACAAAATAAGACATTTTTCTTCTCTTTTTATTTAAAAACATACGCAGAAATACGCAGAAATTACTGAAGGCTGCTGCGTTCAAAAGAATAATTAAAGCACAAAAGCCTTCCAAATACTGCATTCGGAAGGCTTTTGGGCATTTATACTGAGGGGTCCTATTTATTCACCTCCGTCACTTGGAAAAGGTCGGGAAGTGGTTTTGGCACATTCGGATTGGTGTTGATTTCGGTTTGGGCATAAATCAAACGCTCGGGGTGTTTGGTTGCTGTTGTCGAATTGAAAGGCAAAACTGGGCGAACATCCGCATCGGATTTTGCCAAACGGCGGAAGTCATTGAATGGCAAAATTTGACCATACAATGAAACGTAGCGTTCTTCAATAATTTCACGCAATAATGCCTTGTCTTGCGCCAAATTCGTTCTGTTTTCAATGCCACCCGCCATAAAATCAGCGTCAACATACGCCTCATATTTTACGGTATCGGCTATGGCAAGTGGCGTAAAAGGATTGCCTCGGACGTTCAAATAAGTTCGCACTTTATTGAGTTGCAACAAGCCTTCGGCGAAACCTTTGGTACGTAAACCACTTTCGGCAAGCGTCAACAGATTTTCTTCGTAAATCACCAAAGGCATGGGTGCTTTTTGGGCCGCTACGCCTCTTTCAGCCGCCGAACTTGCGCCAGCTATGAGGTAGTATTTTGAGCGTGCATCTTCTGTCGTTTTGGCATTGTTGCGCGAACCTGTGGCGTTTGTTCTGCCCAAAAGTCGCGTCAAATACGTTGTAGCCGTGCTGAAATAATCAGCGCGATTGGCAATGGTCATGTTCATCAAATTGCCGTCACCGATTGCCGTTCCCGGGGGAACAAATTTCAACGAATTTGCGCCAGAAGATATGCCTAACAACGCTGCTGCGTAGGCTTTGTCATACTCTTTTGTTTCCATATAATACCGTGCTTTGAGCGTGTAAGCCACCTCAATCCACTTGGTATGTGCGCCTTTGAACAGCAAATCATTTGGCACAGTGCGCGTACTTACTATTTTTTTAAAATCTGTAATCGCTTCATCCAAAAGGAGTTGAATGCCTGCGTACACTTCTGATTGCTTGTTAAATTTCGGATTTGGGAACTTCTCATCTTGCGCGATTTCCGTGAAAGGAATGTCGCCGTACAAAGCCGTCAAAGTGCCTAAACTATGGGCTTCCGAGATTTTACCAATGCCTTGATAAAACGGGTCGTCTTTCAAGCCTTCGCGCATTACACGCGACTGTTTGACAACACTTTGATACGCCAAATTCCACGTATTATTGGATTCTTCGGCAGACAAATTGTACTGGTGAATCGCCAAATACAGCAACACTGCGCCGCGATATTGACCCGACCACATCCCCGAAATCCGTTGGCTTTGACCCAATTGTACTTCAATATTTGCCAACAAAATGCCTTTCAACAAAGCATCGGGATTGACGACGGTCGGTGCATCGGGGTCAACATTTTTGCCGTCATAAAAATTGCAGCTAATGCCCAAAAGGGTGAACGTTAAAACAAACGTTATATATTTTAATTTTTTCATTTTAAATTTATTTTTAGAATTAGGATTTGTAGGATTTGAAAAGATTTTAAGGATTTAAGACCCCTCAGTATTTTATGTAAATTTAGAGTTCAAAAACCTTAATACACTTTTAAATCCTACCAAACCTCATTCAAATTATCAATAATTGATTTTCAAAGAAAACAAAATCGAGCGCGTGCTTGGATTCGTGAAATATTCGATACCAAAACCATTGCCCACACCCGCTTGATTGACTTCGGGGTCGAAACCGACAATCGGCGTCCACAAAAAGAGATTGCGGCCCGTTACACCAAATTGAACAGATGACAATTTTGTTGCTTTGTTAAACCCTTTTCCGTTCAAGGTGTACATAAGCGACAACTCGCGCAAACGTGTCCAAGTGGCATCGCCGATAAAAAATTCGCGAATCGCCGATGCGCCCAAACCCGCACCGCGTGTGGTGTACCAAGCCTCGTCCAAAATCACGTCACCGCCGCCGTAGTTGCCGATATTGCCGCGCACGACCGCACCCGTCGGATAAACCCGTCCTGCGACGTTTTTCATCTCTTTGGTCAAGGTCACTTCGTTGCCGACTTCGGCGTGTGTACCAAAATTATACAGTACCGATTTAGTGCCTTGTGAAATAACGCCACCTTGCGAAGTTTCAAATAAAACATTGAGATTGAAGCCTTTATAATCGGCACTAAATCCTAATCCACCGCGCCATTTCGGATTTGGGTCGCCCAAAACGCCTTGCTGAATATCAACTTGCGGATAACCATTGGCGTCTAAAACGAACGCTCCATTGTCATTTCTTAAAGCACGCGGACCCCAAATAGTTCCCATCGGATAGCCCACAACGGCGCGAGAACTAACGGATTGACCCGTTAAATCAACCGTCAAAGTGCCTTTCAAATCTTCAACTTTATTGATATTTTGGTTGGCATTGCCGTAAATATTGAGCGTTAAATCGCCGCGTTTGAAAAATTCGAGGCTAAAATCAGTCTCCCAACCCTTGTTTGTCATTGTCCCCGCATTTGCATATTGACTCGTGAAACCCGACGAAGGCGTGCGCCCAACGTTGAGTAAAATATCGTTAATTTTATTGTTGTAATAAGAAGCCGACACCGACAAACGGTTGTCGAGAAACCTAAAATCCGTTCCCAATTCCCATTCCGTTTTGATTTCGGGAACCAAATTTTCGGTCCCTTTTGAATTGTCCAAACGGTAGCCACCGCCGAAAAAGGCAGGGTCGAGTGGGTCGTCATAGGTTTCGTAAGCCACTGATTCATAAACAGTTTTGAAGCGGTAAGCATTCGGACGAACGCCGACTTGCCCCCACGAAGCGCGAAGTTTTGCCAACGACAACCACTTCATATCGGCTAAAAAAGGCAATTTGTTGAACCGCCAAGACGCATCTACTGAGGGGTAGAAAAAATTGCCTTTAATCGTCGAAGCTGCTTCAATTGCACCCGACGCATTGACCGATAATTGGTTTTTATAATCCAAAGAAACGGTCGAATAGCCACGATTTGACCCCGTTTTCAAGGTAGAATTCGCAGCACTCGTCGAACCCCCATTCACAAAGTTTTTAAGATTTGTGTTAGCCACAAAATTGCGCGATTGTCCATAGAGGTTAATTCGTTTGCGGTCGTTGAGGTTGTAACCGACAATTAATGTTCCGCTTATATCCTTCGACAACCGCTTTTGGGCGCGTCCAATAATATCTAAATTTTGCTCAATATCACTAATCGTTTCATGCTGATACGAGCCGCCTACACGGTCTGCACCCGCCGAGCCAACGGGAAAAAAATACGCGCGTTTGTCAAAATTGCCATCAACACCACCGCGTATTGTTATGTCAAACCAATCGGTCGGCAAAATCGTCAATTCAGAAGAAATTAAGAAACGATGAACGACATTCGGTGCTTCTTGCTCACGAATTGTCCATTCGGGATTGTTAAATGTCGGATTGGGGTCGCTGCCTAAATAGCGACGATAGCTGCGGTGACGCCCGAATTCAGCCACACCCGCCGCGTTATAATACGTGCCTTTGTAGTCGGCATTGTCAAAATCGGGAGGTGTTCTCAATAAGCCCAAATACAAACCCGATACGTTTGAATTTTGCTGAATTCGGTTAGAATTCGTTAAAATATAGTTTGCTTTCGACGACAATTTGACTTTTTCACCAATATAATCGTTGTTCAAACGAATTGTGCTGCGGCGATAATCGCTGTTTTGTTTGATGATACCTTGTTGATTCAAGTCGGTCAAACTGAAAAAAGTCCGCGACCTTTCCGAGCCTGCGCTCAAAGTCAATGAGTTTTCTAAAAATGAGCCTTTGCCAAAAATGGCGTCAAAGTTGGCGTCCGTATAAGTGGATTTATCATTTTTGACAAAAACACCCGCCGTGCCGCGTCGCCCCGTCGGATAATAGATTTTGCCCGTAATGTC
>JAYUKJ010001035.1:0-1922 GCA_043764555.1 Saprospiraceae bacterium | reverse complement strand
AACCTAATTTTCACGTGATTTTATGGAAAAACAAGCAAAAATATACGTCGCAGGACATCGCGGCATGGTTGGCTCCGCAATACTGAGAGGATTGCGTCAACGTGGTTATGACAATATTATTTTTAGAAAATCAGCCGATTTGGACCTTCGCGACCAAGCAGCCGTTGCCGATTTTTTTAGAAAAGAACGCCCCGATTACGTCTTTTTGGCAGCCGCCAAAGTGGGCGGTATTTTGGCGAACAATACGTATCGCGCCGATTTTTTGTACGAAAACCTGATGATTCAAAACAATGTGATTCATTCAGCTTATAAAAATGGCGTGAAAAAGCTCCTGTTTCTCGGTTCTTCGTGCATTTATCCGAAACTCGCGCCGCAACCTTTGGTCGAAGACGCCTTGTTGACGGGACTTTTGGAAGAAACGAACGAGCCTTATGCGATTGCCAAAATCGCGGGTATCAAAATGTGCGATGCTTATCGCGCACAATATGGTTGCAATTTTATTTCCGTCATGCCGACCAATTTATACGGTCCAAATGACAACTACGATTTGCAAAATTCCCACGTTTTGCCCGCCCTGATTCGTAAATTTTTAACTGCGAAAAAAAATGGGGACCCCTCAGTAATTTTATGGGGAACAGGCTCTCCGCTTCGTGAATTCCTTCACGCCGACGACTTAGCCGATGCGTGTTTGTTTTTGATGGAAAAATTTGACGAAGCAGGTTTCGTGAACATCGGTACGGGCGTTGATTTACCCATCCGTGAATTAGCCGAAATTGTCAAAAATACGGTCGGTTTTACGGGCGAAATCGTTTTAGATGCGACAAAACCCGACGGCACACCACGCAAATTGATGGACGTCTCAAAACTCCACAACCTCGGTTGGCAACATAAAATTGACTTGAAAGACGGGATAAAAATGGTCGTCGAAGAGGTAAAAGACAAATTTTAGGCGTCTATACTGAGGGGTCCCTATTTTCAAAAAAAGGCTTAACTTGCGTACAAAAAAAACATCAATATGGTAGAATTACTCGATATACCTGCGAAAAAACCGCAAATTGTACCCGATTATCTCATTTATGAGATGATGCGGGGCAAACCCATATATTACAAAAACTATGAAAAAATACTTAATCAACAAGCAACATTTGAGGAAATCATGGGTAGTAGTGGACTTCAATCTCTAATTCTTTCCATTGTGGAAGACTTTATTAAAGATACTTTCAAAAAGAAATACCGCTTGCTTTTCAGTGAGTTGGGTTTGCATATTTCGCATGGCGAAAACTTTAGTGCCGATATTGCCGCTTATGACCGCGAAAAAGTGACGGCTAAAATGTTAGCACAGCCAAATTATCTCACAATTCCACCCACTTTCATTGTCGAAGTGGATATAAAAGCGGATATTTCGGAACTAAATGACGTGTATTTTTTTGAAAAAACTCAAGACCTCTTGAATTGGGGTGTTGAAGAAATCATTTGGATTTTTACAAAGTCTAAAAAAATCATATCTGCACGTCAAGCCCAACCATGGCTCACTTACGATTGGTCAAGCGACCTTCTCTTTTCAGGTGAAAAGTTTAATCTAAAAACACTTGCCGCCGCAGAAGACTTAGACATTGACAATCTTATTTTTGATAAATTATAAAACGCCTAACATACTAAGGGCAACAACTTAACTAAAACATGAATCAAAATCATTATGTAGCGATTATGGCGGGCGGCGTCGGTAGCCGTTTTTGGCCCGCGAGCCGCGAGGCAAAACCAAAACAATTTCTCGATATTTTGGGCATCGGAAAATCATTGTTACAAATGACTTACCACCGATTTTTGCCTTTAATTCCTAAGGAAAACATCTTTATTGTCACCAATGAAATGTATGCCGATTTGGTAAAAGAGCAATTGCCCGACATTACCAACAATCAAAT
>JAYUKJ010001034.1:0-1926 GCA_043764555.1 Saprospiraceae bacterium | reverse complement strand
ACAAACCATAACAACAAAATCACTATGCCCACACTGCACCAAAACCCCGAAGACATCGCCCTCAATGAGCGTGAAGAAACCCTACAATTCATCGGGCGCCCCCCCTCAGTATTTATGCGTTTTGGCATTACAGCCGTGGCGTTTGTGGTCGTTTTGCTGTTAGCCTTGTCTTATTTTGTCAAATATCCCGATATTGTCGTCGCCAAAGTGGTTTTGACGACCGAAAATCCGCCGATTCACGTTCTCGCCAAAACGGGCGGCAGAGTCTCCGATATTTTTATCAAAAACAATGAAACGGTAAAAACGGGGCAGCTTTTGGCCGTCATGGACAATACCGCACATTGGCAAGATGTTTTGGCTTTAGAAAAAATGTTAAACGCAACGTCGGGTTTATCAATAGCGGGCGATTTAAATCGCCCGCTATTGATAAACCCACAACTCAACGTCGGCGTTTTGCAAAACAACTACTCCACACTTTGTCAAAACCTAAAAGATTATCGGTATTTCTTGGAAAAAAACGGCGTTTTGCAAAAAATCAGCTACCTCACGCAACAAATTGAATCACTTAAAGCCTTGAATACCAATCTGTTGCAGCAACAAGTGATTCAATCCAAAGAATTTGAACTCGCCGAAAAAGATTTGAGTCGCCAAAAACAACTCCATACTGAGGGGGTCATTTCGGACTTAGAATTTGAGAAATTCAATACCCAATATCTCCAACTAAAACGCCAAATCGAAGCAAGCAACGCCGCAAGTATCAACAACGATATGCAAATCCAACAACACGCATCCCAAATGAACGACCTTAGCCAAAGCAAAGACGACAATCAAAACACCAAAGAATTAACCGTTTTGGAGGACATTCGTCGCCTAAAATCCGCGATTGACGAATGGAAACAAGTCTATCTCATCACCGCCCCGATTGCAGGGAAAATCACCCTTTCAAAAATTTGGTCTGCCCAACAAAACATCGCCACAGCCGAGGAATTGCTAACAATTGTCCCTGCGGAAAGCCAAAATCAAGTCGTTTGCAAAGCTATTTTACCCATCGCTCAATCGGGCAAAGTCAAAACGGGACTTACCACGACCGTTCGTTTAGACGCTTTTCCTTATCAACAATACGGCATACTGAGGGGGTCGCTTCAAAACATCGCCCTCGTTCCACAAAAAGAAGACTACCAATTAGAGATTCAACTCCCCACCGATTTGATAACAAGCTACGGCAAAACCCTCAATTTCCGTCAAGAAATGCAAGGCATCGCCCACATCATCACCGAAGATAGACGCGTCGTGGAAAGGATTTTGGATAGATTTAGAGATTTGATGCGCAATAGGTGAGAAAAGGGGACCCCTCAGTATAAAAGCAAAGTTGCCCACCATTTTGAAACAAAATGCTAACAAATTGCGCAGTGGCGAAACTTTTTTAAACTATTTTCCAAGAGTGCAAGTTTTTTGCACTCCCCCTCTGACCTTTGTACCAAGTTCAACGACAACGAAGAACACGACGAAGCTGGCCGTAGTCGTTTTTTGAAGGCGCGATACTGAGGGGGTCACTGAAAACCCTGCCTTGCCGACTCGGTTGAGTGGAAGGGAAAAGAGTAGGTTTTTGGAAAATTTTTAAATCTTTTACGAATGAAAAAGTTGAATTTGGAAAATTTCAAGAAACTTGAAATTAAGAAAGACTCCTTGAAAAAAATTCAAGGTGGTAACACATCTTACAGTGGTGGTAATGATTACAGCAATGGCGATGCTACTTACATGGACGATGGCAGGTGTTTTTGCAATGATGAACTTGTCGTGCGTGACAACTGGGATTGCTAAAAGCGGTTATCGTGGATAAGTCGTATGTTCACAAAATAGTTTTAAAAAACTGGAATATAAGAAAGCAGTAAGTCCAAATATCATAAAATTACTGCTTTCTTATGT
>JAYUKJ010001033.1:0-1926 GCA_043764555.1 Saprospiraceae bacterium | reverse complement strand
GTTACAACGGCAAAATATTTCCTAAAAAACAGTTTATCATTACGGAATCGAACCTTCCCGCGAAGGAAAAAGGAGAGTTTATGGGCAGCTACGAGGCGCAACGTAATTTTTTGCTGAAAGCCCTCGTCAAATCTCAAGTAAATGGTTTGTTGCAATTTCATCCGTACAGCATTGGTGAAATCGTTTCGGCAGAAAAAATGGAAAACGAATTCGATTTAATGGGTATGTATTATCCATTGATAAACAGGGCGGTAAAGGATTGTAAACCGACGCCACAAGGCATTGCAAATAAGACAATTAGCACGCTCCTATCGGGACATCACTACGATTCTTTGGCAACCAAACAGCTCAATTTGACGCCCGACATCGACGGTGCGGCATTCCGCAAAACGAGCGATAACAGCGTGGTGTATTGTCTTTGGGCAAAAACAAAATTGGATAAATCGGAAGAAACGTCGGCGGTTTATTCTTTTCCCGACCCCCTCAGTATAAAACAGGTTCAGCGCATGGATTGGCAGTTTTCGACGACAAATGACGTGCAAATTGTCAATTCAAAACAAATTCTTTTGACGGGTTCGCCCACTTTTTATAAAAAACAAACGGGCGAATTGCGGAAACAGACGAAAAAAAAGTAGCATTTCGCTTTCTGAAGCTACTAATTTATTTGTATTTCGTAGCTTATCTACCGTATGCTCGACAGTTTTCAAACAAATAATTTCCGAATTTGATAAAAAACGCGCTCAATAAGCCGTAAATCTTCCGTAACAATGTCAACCGAGCCTTGAATATCGTTTTTAGCGGTAATGGCCGTTCCTGTATTCGTCGTCAATTGATTGTTAAAATCTATTTCAACGGCGTATTGATTTTGTTTTGGTACTGCCGAAATGTGTTTGACCGTGCCTTCAACAACGCCAAATTCGGCAAATGGAAAATTGTCTAATTTGATAATTGCTTTCTGTCCAATTTTCAATTTACCCGCCCTTTGTGTTGATAACAACACTTTACCGATGATTTCCGTTTGATTTTTAGGAATTAAGCTGAAAATTTCGTCGCCTTGCTTCACATTTTGGTTTTCACTCCAAAAATTAAAGTAGGAAAGCGACCCCTCAGTAGGTGCTTTAATGACGTAGGTTTGTTCCCATTCTGATAATTTATTCATCAAGTTTTGATGGGCTTCAAACAAACGAATTTTTAATTGGTCGCCGCCTTCTGAATCGGATTCTGTTATGTTTCGGACGATGGAATCGGCAAAAATGTAGCCTTCTTGCATCACGCAGCCACATTCCGACCGCCAAAATTTAGGGCTGATATTTTTCAACGGCGTTTTGCCGATGTAAATACCCCCCTCAGTAATTTGGTGAAATTGAAGCAATAATTTGATTAAAGTTGTCTTTCCGCTACCACTCGCCCCGACGATTGCCGTTACTTTCTCTGCGGGAATATCGAGGCTCAAATTGTCTAAAATCAAGGCCGATTCGCGGCTTCCGTAGCGAAAATTCACGTTTTTGACGTGAATACCTTTGTCTTGCGGCAGTTCTCGGATGAACGATTCTTGTACGGGTTCTTCGTCGGCTTTGTCATAAATTTCGTTTAGTCGGTCGAGGCTGATTTTAGCGTCTTGGGTTGTCTGAACGAACGAAATAAAATTGGAGATGGGCAAATTGAGTTGCCCGATGATGTATTGAATAGACAACATCGTTCCGAGCGTCATTTGTCCGTCAATGACCGCTTTTGCCGTAAAAAATGTAATCAGAATATTTTTCAATTCGTTCAGAAAAGAGCCGCCCGTATTTTGCGTTTGGGCCAACGCTAAGCCTTTTATCGAAATTTTGAACAACTTGATTTGAATTGATTCCCATTCCCAACGGCGGCGTTTTTCAGAGCCGTTTAGACGAATTTCCTGCATTCCTCTAATCAGTTGCGTGG
>JAYUKJ010001032.1:0-1931 GCA_043764555.1 Saprospiraceae bacterium | reverse complement strand
CGAAAATGGGCATTTGGCGAATCAATTGCGCGCCGATACGTTTTTTGACGGCGACGAAATTCAAATAAAATTGCAACAAGCGATTGCAATTTTGCCCGATAAACAACGAACAGTTTTCAATTTAAGGTATTTTGACGAGATGCCTTACGAGGAAATGTCCGAAGTTTTAGGCACTTCGGTCGGCGCTTTGAAGGCGTCTTATCACCACGCGGTGAAGAAAGTTGAAGCCTTTTTTAAAGGCGTCGAAATCATTTAAAATCAACAAACTTATAGTCAATTATTTTACAATTATTCAGAAATTAAGACATGAAAGAGGCATTAGAAAATGAATCATATAACGAATTGAATGCGCTGTCGCCTTTACTCGCCGATTTGAAAAAACGGCAGGCGAATGACGCATTTAAAACGCCGAAATTTTATTTCGACAATCTCGCCGACAGCGTTCTGGCAGAAGCCAAGCGTGCCGAGAAAACGGCTGTTTTGTCCGCGGAAAAGACCCCTCAATATATTTCCCTTTGGGCGCGTTTCCAAGGCTTTTTGGCGCTTTTGTCCCCACCAAAATTGGCGGTTGCTTTTGCATCAATCGCCCTCGTCGTTGGTGCGAGTTGGTACGGATTGACGCGTCAATCGGCAGAAAATGGCGTGAATCAAGCTCAAATTGTCGAAAATCAACCACAAATCTCCGTCAATCAGCCCCCCGTTGCTATTGAAATACTACCGACGGTTGAGCCTAAAACAGCCGCAACGCCTTCGACACCAACCGTTTTCAGGGATGTGCCAAATGCGGAAATCGAGACGTACATAACGGATAATTTGATGGATATTACGGAAGATTTAGCGGCCGAAAATACGCCGAAACGCGCGCATACTGAGGGGGCCAAATTGACGCATTCAGAGTCGGACTTGACGGAAGAAGAACTCGAAATCTATCTAAAAGACGCTATTGAAGACAGCGATTCGGATGGTATTGACAACCAATTTTAAGTGAACTTATAACTTCCTAAAACATTTTGTTTAACTAAAAATCATTCATTTATCATGAAAAAAATAGCACTAATAGTCGCCGCTTTTGCGTTTGCTTTTCCCGTTTTTTCACAAAATAATGCACGCGAAAAGATTGAGCAAAAAGTAAAAATCCAGCGCATTGCTTTTATCACGCAACGCTTATCGTTGACGGAAACAGAGGCACAACAGTTTTGGCCAATTTTTAACGAATACACCGAAAAATTGCAAGTCATTCGGAAGAAGCCTAAGCTCGAAAAACCTGTTGAGGAATTGGAAAATGCAGACCTTGAAAAAGTTATTTTGGCACAATTTGACCGTGAATCACGTGAATTGGATTTGAAGACAGCGTATTTTCCGAGGCTTAAAAAAGTGATTTCAGTCAAAAAAATTGCTCAATTGTACCGCGCTGAAAAAGATTTCCGCAAAGAATTGGTCAATCAATTGCAGGAAATGCGCGAGACGAAAAAGAAAGAAAAACGCTTGAACCGAGAGTAAGCAATGGTTCAACATACGCATTTAGTAATTTGAGATTCGGCAATTTTTTAAAAGTTGTCAAATTCTGACAATCATAAAAAGGTCTGTTCAACGGTCGTTGAGCAGACCTTTTTTACGTTTTATACTGAGGGGGCCTTAAAACGGGTGTCACAGGTGTATTATTCTAAAAATAGATTTTAACAGCCGTTAGCATACCAAAACTTTAACTTGCGAAAAGGTATTGTTTTGGACGCTTTGTATTTTTTTTTGTATAAATTAACGAATAATATTTTTACAACTCATTGAAAGATAGCTTTTTGTAAAAACAAATAAATTTAAAATTCTATTTTACAGAACATTTGCCGCAAAAAAACGAATAAAAAGAAGCGCAAGGCCCGTCCCGATTGCCTATCTTTATAAAAACAAAACATCAGTACCACGCATGAGACACG
>JAYUKJ010001031.1:0-6452 GCA_043764555.1 Saprospiraceae bacterium | reverse complement strand
AACGCTTTGGGCTGATGTCTTTCCACGTATAAAACCCTCAAAAATGGCTAAAAAGCCGCCGAATACTGAGGGGTCCTTTTTTAAAGAATAATGCTACCCGATATTTAAAACATAATTTATTAACTGTTTCAAACACACATTTTATCAATGATTCCTCCTAAGTCAATTCCACAAATCGCGGACGAGTTTGTAACGCCGCACAAGACATTTCGCAATCATGTTAAAAAAGACGCATTTTTGAAAGATAACATTAAAAAAGGCTATCAAATGCCGCTGCAACAAAAATGGATTTATACCCGCTTTGGCTATCCCGAAGGCGTCAATAAATCGGATTATGACAATGTTGACTGATAAAGTCGAGTCGGAAAGGGCATTTTTTTGAATTATTTTTAAATTGTTGACATTTTTTTCAAGAAATTCCCTTTCCGTTTCTTTCCGTTTTTTTCCAAATGCGTGCGTTTCTTTCCGTTTCTTTCCAAAATGCGGCGTTTGTTACCGATTTTTTCCCTTGCGGAAATGAATGGTTTACCCCACCTTTGTATCAAGTTATCGTTGCAACGGGTGCTTATGTTTACAATTTTTTTTCTTTAATCTTTTAAACTTTTTTAAAAATGAAAAAACTCATTTTATCTTTGTTTATGGTCGCAATTTGCGGCTTGGCTCACGCAGGCAATGCTGTTGAACCCTCCAAAATTGTGAAATTCGCTTCTAAAGTGTCTGTGACAATCAAGGTTGTCAAGATTTCCTCAGAAGATGTGGAATGTACTAATACTTATATTCCTATTTGCGATGGTGGCAATACTGTCGGCTATATGGCAGCGACAGTTTGTGATAGTAACCTTGTCGGTTTCCTTATTTCTTTGAATTGCTAATTATCTCAAATATTGAGTAACGAATGAGTGCGATTGATATGTCAATCGTACTCATTATTAATATAAAAAAAATATGAAAAAAATATGCTTTATACTCTTATTAATCGTCTTAACAAAGACTTATTCAACCGCGCAAGCACCTACTCAAAAAGGTTTAGTTGTCTATAATTATGTATTCATTATGGATACAGTGCAAGGTTCACTTGGCACTGAAACAGAAAGTTTTCTGTATTTTGACACTGAAAAACGGCAATCCGTTTACATCTGGAATCGAAAATCTAAGTTGAAATCCAGTGAGCTTATGAAAAACAGTGACGGCTCTGTATATATGAAAGTTAAAAACGGTAGCTCCGACCCGATAGGAAATATCGTTTTTAAGGATTACAAAAAAAATAACATTGTCGAAAGACAAGGTAAAACCGAGACAAAAATAATATCTGACAGCTTTAGCATTAGCTGGCAAATTAGCGAAGAAACGAAAACCATAAAAGACATGGTTTTACAAAAAGCGGAATGTGATTTTAGAGGAAGGCGTTACACGGCGTGGTTTAATCCTAAAATCCCCGTTTCCGATGGACCTTGGAAACTAAGAGGGCTGCCTGGATTAATCATCGAAGCCTATGACGAAATGAAACACGTTCAATTTAATTTTACATCATTGACCTTATCTGCCGAATTTAGCGAAAAAATTGAAGCACCTTCGGACGGTACGCCCGTTGTGTACGATTGCGTGAAATTTACGGATGATTTTTATAAGAAAATTAGAGAGCTTGGAAGGGCAATGTCGGGTAAAGTTGAGCAATTAGGCGGAACTGTTACTGTTCCCAATGGTGGGAGTGGCATTAAAACGAATCTAATCGAACGCTGTTATTAAACTTAATAAAATATGAATAAAGCACACTTCCTTACATTGGCTATCTTGGCATCTCTCACTTTTAGAGGGATGGCTCAGATAACGGTGCAAGGAATTGTGCAAGATTCCACGCGTAAACCACTTCCTTTCATCACCATAACGGCGACTTTTCTACATCAAAAAACAATTACCGCTTTTGGATTTACGGCGGATAATGGGGAATACGCGTTCAATATTTCCAAATCGAAAGGAGATTCATTGATTGTATCAGCAAGTAGCATTGGCTTAAAAAAGGTCGATGTTTTGCTTGTTTTAGAAAAAAATAAAACGCGCTATACCATTGATTTTCAATTGATTGAAGAAAAGTTCAACTTGCCTATCTTAACTATCAAAGCGAGCAAACCTGATAAAGTAGTCCGTAAAGATACGACAACGTTTAAAGTGAAATACTTTATTGATAGCACAGAGCGCGTCTTGGAAGATGTCCTGAAAAAACTCCCTGGCATGAAGGTCAAAGAAGATGGTTCAATTGAATACAAAGGGAAACCGATTGAGCGCATTTTAGTTGAAGGCGACGATATTTTCAATACCAACAATAAAATACCGTCTAAAAACCTGCACGCAAGTCTCATTGATGAAGTGCAAGTGATTGACCGCTATTCGAGTAATCCTTTGTTGAAAAATCTTGAAAATTCAGAACGGCAGATTATTAATTTGAATTTTAAAAAAGATAGAAAGAAAACGCTATTCGGCAGTGCGAATATGGGTGGTGATTTCACGAATCGTTACGACGCGCATACCAATTTGATTTCATTTTTCCCTAAAATGAAATTTTTTGCCTTAGGAGGCGTCAATAATGTAGGCAGTGATTTAGGCAACGATGGTCTTAATGAAGATAAGTTTATTAAGCGATTTACCAATCCAGATTATTATGACCCCTCAGTAAAAGCGGCGATTTTGATGCCTACTCCGCGTCTTTCTGCGCCAAATCTGCCTGAAAGACGCACAAATATCAACCAAACGCAACTCACTTCCATAAATTTTTTGACCCGTCCGACAGAAGGGTGGACGCTAAAAGCAATTGGCGTATTGTCAAAAGACCGCATTTTGCAACAGCAAAGCAATATGACGCAATATTTATTGGGCAATAATCAATTTTCGGTGAAGGAAATCGCGCAAGCTACGCTCAAACCATCGGTTGAAAATTTTCATCTTGAAAACAAGATACCCCTCAGTAAAAATGCCAATTTGACACTTGTCAATGAATATAAAAATGAACAATCTTCGGCTCTTAGCACCATTGATATCAATGATAAAAAAATCACACAGGAATTGAACGGTCGCTCTGCACTTTGGCGCAACCTTATGAGTTTGACGATGAAAATATCGGACAGTGCAGCTATTGTCGTCGAGGGTGCGTACATACGCGACAGTCGTCCACAAAATTTAACGCTAATTCCGAAAGAAAACTACGTGCCGCTTATCAATCAACCGAGCCTCGAATTTACGGGTTTGAATCAAAACGCTCAAGTCGCAACTGAATACGGAGGGTTTGTGGCGCGGCTCGTGAAAGCGTGGCGCGGTTCTCATAAAATCAATCTTTCGATGGGTGGTTCCATCAGAAAAGATGCCGCTTTTAGCGCTATTTTTACCGAAAACAACGGTGAAAAACGGCTTTTCAACGACTCGAATTATATTAACCGTGTTGCGTATTCTACGCAGGATTTCTTTGCTTCGACGGGTTACAATTTAGAGATTGGCGATGTCAATATTGGTGGTAAACTCACCGTTATTCAGCAACGCAATCAATTGATAGACGACATCGAGAAATCTCGTGATTTTGATAAAAACTGGCTCTATGCAACACCGCGTTTTACGATAAAATGGAAATGGAATGACCGCAATACTATCAGTGGAACGTATAGCTATAAAGCCAGATTTGCCGATTTAGACGACGTATTGGGTAGTTATATTTTCAAGGATTACCGCAATTTGAACCGAAATGTGGTGACACCTTATCGCACCAACGGTCACACGGTTTCGGCTTTGTATCGCTTTGACAATTCAGCAAAAAAGCTCGAAGGATACTTCAATTTCATGTACTTGGTGGACGCCAATGCGCGCAATAATCGCTACACATTTACGCCTTTTTTCGTCCAAACGGAAAGCGTTAATCAGCAAAGGAATAATCAGAATTATCTTTTTGCGTCGCAAATTATTAAGTTTTTTCCCCGTATAAACCTTAGTGCAAAATTGGAGACAAATCACAGCATTTATACTTCATACAATGGTATCGGCAACGGAAATCTTGAAAAAAATACGCAGATTAGTAACCGCTACCTCGCTCAATTCATTTCAACGTATGATGGTTTTTTTAATTTTACCGTAGGGTCTGCCGTCTCATTTAACACGCAATCAACGACAACTAACGGGCAAAATGTCAATTCGACGTTTTCTCAACAGCAAGCATGGTTTAAAACGAAGTTGCGGTTCAATCAAAAATTATTCTTTACGGTCAACAACGAATATACCGCTTTCAAGTCAGTTTATGGGAAGAATAACAACCAGATTTTCACGGATATCGCAGGTCAATATGAGGTAAAGGCGTCAAAAGTGTTCCTTTACTTAGATGTGTACAATATTTTCAATGTTCAAGAATATACATTTACAAACATCAATATTAATCAAATTGCGATTCAAAACTACTCATTGCTGCCACGTATAATGGCATTGAAATGCGAGTGGCGGTTTTGAAGGTTTAGCCGCTATGCACATTGCCAAACGGCTATTATTTAGTCGTCGTGGAATCAAATAACGGTGTGTCACATCAAAAAATAGTTGTTCAGAAATAACCCCTTTTACTCATTATTTTTTATAAGTAGCTTTGGGTGCATTGATTTTTTTTCAAATCAATGCACCTTAATAAAAAATAGCATCATGAAAAAAATCATCGTTATCGTAGCAGCATTATTTTTATTACTTGACGGAAAATCTCAAAACAGTGGCTTTACCGATGAGGGTAACAGATGGAGTTTTTATTACAAAAGGGTTTTTGATATGCCGTGTAATGGTTTTTTAATTGCAAGAGGCGACACAGTTATAAGTGGAAAACCATATCGAAAAATTTACGATGCCGTTAACACTGTAATATGCGGCGTCAGAGAAGATACAAGTCAAAAAGTCTTTGTGCGCGTATTTAATAATAACATACGCTGTGCATTGGTAGGTCCTTTTTGGGGTGTTGACACAAGCAAGGATGTATTATTATATAATTTTAAGGCTCAAGTTGGTGATACGCTTTATGCCCAAAAAATAGGTAGCTTAAGTGATACAATTACGATTAAAACATTTGTTCGGAGCATTGAAACTGGTTTTTATTTTGGCAAAAATCGTAAACGTTTTCGAGTGGCGCGCTACCACGGCGGTAGTGAACCATCGGAGTTAGATTATATATATGAAGGTGTAGGAAGTCAAATTATGCCTTTTAATCCACTCTCTTATCCTGTTTTTGCGACAGAAGGTAGTGCGTCTTTGACTTGTTTCAATAAGCTAACGGATAATTCTCAAACTTGTCTGTCACCGACTAAAGACGTTGAAAATACACCCGACATTGTGCTGCTGAACAATCCCGTAACCGCCGTTATTGACATCGCAATTGGTGAAGCGTATAGCACGCAACTCAACTACATCACGCTCTCCGATATTTCAGGAAAAGAGCTAAAAAGAGTCCGACACAATGGGTCAACAAAAATCCAAATAGACGCGGCTCAATTGCCAAATGGCGTGTATATCGTGGGTTTTGTGTCAAAAGAAGGGTCTTTTTCAAAGAAAATGGTTGTCGCAAGATAGATACAAACACATCGTTTATGGATGACAATCCCAAAAAAGCCGTCTCGTTTCACCAACGAGACGGCTTTTTTAGGCTTTATACTGAGGGGTCCCTTTTCCGTCAATTTTTCGACAAGGTTTCATCTTGCAAGATTGGGCAACTTCTCAAAAGTTGCCCAATCTAAAATCTAAAACGTCAATTACTCACCGTCCTTTTCACGCTCGACGGCGTGGCTTTGACCTCATCGACATTCACCCGTTTGCCGTTTTTGAAAACAACGATAAAGGCGTCGTGATAGCCATTGGCTTTCAATTGTTTGAGTGCCGAAGCGGTCTCGTTGTAATCACCAAAACCCGTTTTGAAATACTTAAAAACATTGTTCTCCCGCGTGACTTCCAAGCCTTCCACAGCCTGCCATTCTCGGTTTTGGCTTTGGTCGCGGCTCGACGTTGCCAACTGAATTTTGAAAATGACCCCCTCAGTATTTTGCGGTTTCCAGAGCCTTTCGGGCGCTGCTTTAGCCGCTTCAATTGGCGCTTCTTCGCGCGTTTCAACCGATTTTTTATACTTCGTAAACGCCAACAAAATTGCTTCCGAAATCGTTTCTTGACCGTCCGTTGAGCTGATGAAAACGCCTTCCGAGCGGTGGTTCAAAAAGCCCGTTTCAATCAAAACGCTTGGCATCGTCGTTTCTTTAATCACGATAAAACCCGCTTGTTTTACGCCCAAACTGCGCCGTCCCGCGTTGTTTTTGAAACTTTCTTCGACGTATTTGGCAAACAGAATCGATTTGTCTAAATACGCATTTTGGAACAAACTGAACATAATGTACGCTTCGTTTGAGTTGGGGTCGAAGCCATCGTATTGTTTTTCATAGTCGCTTTCCAACAAAATTGAC
>JAYUKJ010001030.1:0-23959 GCA_043764555.1 Saprospiraceae bacterium | reverse complement strand
CGCTTTTCTGCGCAAAAACCGTGGAAAATACGGGTAAAGCCGTGATGAAGACGGCGATTAAGGTGCGGAGTAGTGGTTGTTGCATTGTTGTAAAACGGGTATTTTTTATTTTTTATAAAGAAGAAAGACGAATGTAAAATAAAAATAGGAACACGGTGGATTCCATCCGTGTTCCCATTGGTGAAGGTGCGATAATTTTTTATTTTTTTCATCAAAAATACTGAGGGGTCCTCATCTGATGACGAATTCAGTGCCGATGCGCCAAATAGCCGCGCCGCCTTCGCATTTTTGCGCGCCACCAACGCAATTTTGCAGCACAAGTCCTGCGTCTAAATAGAGGTCGCTGTTGATTCTATAATTTATGCCACCGCCGATATTGAAGTAGTGGACTATCGAACTTCTTGGCACACCGACATCGGGGATTGAGTGATTGCTATAATTGTAGCCCGTCTCAATATACATTGAGAGTCTTTCGTGAGGGATTATTTTGTAATTGACATAAGGACCGACGAAGTAAAAAAATCTATCATTTTGAATCGCGGGTTTGTTGTAGATAAAACCAGTTATCAGACCAGCCGTAATGTTTCGGGTCAGATAATAACCAAATTTTGATGTCAACAAAAACTCCTTAAACGCCTCGCTGATGTCGTCCTCAGGAAAAGGAAAATAGAAAGCACCCACCGCCGCCTGAAATTTCCTCTTGTCCATTTGCGCTACTTCAGAGAGTTTTTCCCGTTTTCTTCGCGGAATATCCGCGTATTTGGTATTGAAAATATAATCAATACCAATATCAAACGATTTATCAAAATTAGATTCTGTTTCTTTCCCATTTAGTGAAATAGCGGAATTGAGTGATAAATCCAAGTAGAGATTTTTATTGAGCTTTATCGACAAACCTCCGCCGAGAGCTATGTAATGTGAGGGAAATATTTTTACGCTTTTTATACCATCTTTAGGAATGCGATAGTCGCTCGCTAAATAGCCTAAACTGAGGTAAGTGCCACTTTTAACACCACTCAGATAATATCTCCCGACAACGCTCAAATTAAAGGCGTCTTGATTTTCAATAATATTGCTAATCAAAGCGTATTTTCCAAATTCGCCAATAATTGCAAGTTTGGGAATAGGAAAATAACCGAATCTGATGGAACCGCCGTATTGTAGTACATAATCACCGTAACTATCTATGTAAGCGGGACTTATAGTCGGTAATAATCCCAACAGGAAACTGTTAACCCTTTTGAAAACCGCAATAGTATCCTGCGCTGCAAGCAATTGAACAAGGAACAGGAACAAAATGAGTATATAGGTACGAATTTTCATATTCTTATGATTTATAAGGTGGAAAACTGCATGAATTATCTAAAGTCAGTTTTGGTTCATTACAAAACTTTAAAAACGGTATTACCAAACTGTTTCTACGTTAGAACAGAGATTTGAAATTTAAAATCCTGATAGACATGATTCATTGTTGTTGTTAAACCAATGCCCGCAAAGAGACTTGCCGAATACATTCCAAATAGGTGAAAAATAATATTTTCGGCCAAATAGAAAGGGTCTTGTTGCGAAAACATCACCGCTTACGCCAATAGCCTCAATATAGGACACTTTATTCCGCGCGTTCCTTGGAAAAAATGGTATTACTGTACCAGATACCAGTGGAAATAAAGCAACCTGTGGTCCACACTGGTCGTAAAGTACACCTAAACTCTCTGGAATTGGACGCGTGCCATACTTACTTTGCCAATAATCATTCGCTTTAATGTTGTAGGCAGCAGGCGCTGCGCCTGTTTTCTGAAATTGTGACAAAGCTCCAGTTTCTGTTGCTATTGATTTTAACGCTTTCACATCATCAATGAGATTTGTTAAATAGCCTTTAGCTGTAGGGTCTAATAAATTATTTGCCCAAACATCTAACTGCGCATCATTGTCAAAAATGTAGTGCCGTGAATCGTTAGCAATACAACCACTTGCATCAATGAGGTCGTCATTGGTGAAATCGATAAAAGAGGCGGGGACTTCCTTCCCGTTATAAACATACACAATACCCGCCGATTCAGGAACATTGATGTTAACGTTGATGGTCGAATCAACATTTTTCGCGTCGTCCGTTTTAACATTATCGGTCGGATTTACCGTGACAGTCTCCACAGTTGCGACGGAGATGTCTTTTTGGCACGCAACAAAAGTGAACATTGCGAGTGCAAAATACTAAAAATGAAATTTTTCATTGTTTTTAAATTTTTTAGTTAAAAATGAAATTTGAGAAATATAATAGCTTGGTAATACCCGTAGCGGGGCATTTACGCAAGTTGCGACTTGCATAAACGCAAAATGGCGTCGGTATTTTTCAACTAAGTTGAAAAATACCGACGCCATTTTGCCGATTGTAAAATTACAAACGGTGATATTTGGAAAGTATGTGGACTTAAAAGAAGCTTGCTTCGCGGCGTTGAGCGTTGAGCGTTGAGATTGTTATGCATAACTGTTCTTAAATTTTTACATAATTAAGCTGCAAATATGTGGGAGGAATTTCAGGTTAACAAATTTTATTGAAAAAGATATTAAATATTTTAAAGTGCCGTTTTTATTTCTGCCAACGCTCGAATAGATATAATTCAAGCACATTTGAGCGCGTACAAAAAACTGATAATTAATGAGTTATAAAATATTATTTTCTAAATTTGAGTTTCAAGTAATACAAAATGTGCCGTGCGTTTGAGGGGTCTTTTTTTCGGAACCAACGTCGGAAAAGTTGCAATTTCCTCGACGTTGGTTCCGACCCACTATCTCAAATTACTGTTTCGTCTTCCGTTTTGTCTCTTCCTCCGCTTTCTTCAAAAGCTCCTCTTGCTTCCTGATTTCTTCTTTTAATCGCAAGATTTCAGTGGCCGTTTCTTCCTTTACTTTCTGAATTTGCGCAGCGGCTTGTTGCTTCGATTGATAAATGGCATCGGTGCTTTCTTTCTGATTTTTCATGATTTCGTCTTGCGCTTTTTGACGTGCGTCGGCGGCTTCGTTCGCAAATTGTTGCTTTTTAGCGTTGGCATCGCGCTGTGCGGCCATGATTTCAGTCGCATTGCGTTGCCGCGTCGAGTCTATGTCCACGCGCGCGCGATTTTCAGATTCAGCGATGGCGCGGGCAATTTCGGCTTGCTTTTTTGCCGCATTGTCCTGAATTTCCTTCACCGCCGAAGCCGCTTGTTGCCGAATTTCCTTCACTTCTTTTTGCGCTTCGTCGGTCGTTTGCGCGATGATAGCTGCCGCATTTTGACGCGCCGTTGCCACTTCTACTGCCGATTTTTCCCGCTCTTTTGCCGCTGTTTCACGCACTTGTCGGACGGATTCAGCTTCTTCTCCCTGCGCTTTAGCTATGTTTTCCTGTGCCAAACGCCGCGTTTCCGCCACGCGTTTGGCCAATTCTTGCGTTTCAAACGACTCTTTTTCCTTGATTTTTGCAATTTCCTTCACCGATGCTTCTTGCGTTTTAAAGACTTCGGTAGCAGCACGCAACTTCACGTCATTGACTTCCTTTGCCGTCATGTTGAGCAATTCTTTTTCTTTCAACTTTGCTGCCGCAATGCTCGTTTCGGCTTCTTTCTGAATCGCAACGGTGCGTTGTTGCGCCTTCGTTTGCGCGTCGGTGATGTCTCGGACATAGACTTTTTTCGCCGAATCCGCGCGTGCCGTTGCCGTTTGAAGCTGTTCTGTGGCTTGTTTTTGCGTCTTCAAAATTTCATCCGCAGCGCGTTTCCGAGCATCTTCGACCTCTTTTGCGGCCGACAATTTGATGGAATCAGCCGTTGCCCGCGAGCGTATGATGTAATTTTGGAGTTGTTCCTGCATTTTAGCCGCTTCGGCCGCCGCTTTCGTTCGGCTCAATTCAACGTCTTTAGCGTTTATTTTTTGAACCGAATCCAAAGCGTTTTTAGCACGCTCGCGCTCTTCGGCGACTTGCTCGTTGGTTTTAGCGATAATTTCAGTCGCTTTTTTGCGCGATTGCGCCACGTCAATGGCCGCCGTTTCTTTCTGTTTAGCCACATTTTCACGCATTTCAGCCACTTCTGTCGCCGAATTTTGTTGAATAATCGCTTTTTCCTCTGCCGCTTTTCGACGCGCTTCCGCAACATCGAACGCCACTTTTTGGCGTTCCAAAACCGCGCGTTCTCGAATGCTTGCAACTGAATCGGCGGCTTCAACTTGCGTTTTTAAAATAATATCCGCTGCCGTTTTCTTCGACGTCGTTACTTCGTCAACCGTCCGTTCTCGCTCAACTTTTGCCGCAGCGCGCGCCGTTTCAATCATTTTCATGGCATCTTGCCGAATTTTACCGAGTTCGCCCGTTGCAGATTCACGCGCCGAGGCAACTTCATCGGCGTAGGCTTGCTTGGCTTCGGCGAGTTTGTCTTGCGTTATTTTGATTTCAGCGGCGGCTTTTTCCCGAATTGTCGCCACTTCTTTTGCCGATTCCAATTGCGCTTTTTGGATTTCAGAAGCCGCCCGATTGCGTGCTTCACCGACCGAAGAGGCAATTTTATCCATTTCAGCCGTTGCCCGTTTTTGGCTTTCGGCAACCATGTTTGCGTAGCTGCGACCCGCCGAATCTATCATGACTTGCGACCGTTGTCGCGCTTCGACAATTTCTTTTGCAAAATCGACTTTGCGCTGCTCGCCCGCTTGTCGAGATGCCAAAACATCATCTTGAATTTTCTGTTTTTCCTTCGCACCACGCTCTTTTTCGGCAGCAATTTCGGCGCGAATTTGGGTTTTGGTGTCGGCCAATTCTCTCCGTAAAGCGGCCAATTCTTGGTCGTTCAATTGGCTAATATCGGCTTTTCTAACAACCGTTGTCGGCGTTGAAAAGCTGCCGCCGTTTCCGCTGCTTGAAGGCGTTGATACTGAGGGGGGGCTTCCCGAAGTTGTCGGCGCACCAGCGGTCGGTTTTGTCATGCTTGAGGTCGTGTTGACGACTTCGTTTTTGACTTTTGTTTTGTCCAATGTTTGAAAAAAACACGTGGCCAATGACTTAAAATCGGACTGTGTTTTGTCGGACATCGTGAATTTACGCATTTCGTAGCTCGCTTTGCTCAAAATATAAAACGTATTGATGCCGCTTTCCGCAAACCACGAGAGCGCCGCAAGGTCAACTTGCAGGTTGTTTTGGAACGTTCGCCCGCCCGTCGCGTCGCTCATGTCGGTGAAGCGATAGGTTTTGCGGTTGTTGGTGGCATCAACGAAAATCACTTCGTCGTCTTGACTAAATTCGACGCCATTTTTGGATGTCATGCGGACGCGGACGCCTTTTTCGGTATTCATAATTTCCATCGCGTAGGAATAATCGCCGCGCACCACGAGCGACATGGTTCCCGAACGCAGAAAGTGCGTGGCGCCGACTGTGCGGTTGTCGATGATAAATCCCGCGCAATTTTGGGCAAAAGCGCGGTTTATACTGAGGGGTCCTAAAATTGAAACAAAAACGATGAGCGACAGTGCGCGAAGTATGCGTTCCATATATCTGAGTTGAAGTTCGGCGTTTTTTCGCCAAACGTATGAGAAAAGATTATTTTCTAAAACGTTATTCTTTAAAGTATTTATTTTTAGACAGACAATTTTAACGAAATATACCGTTAAATGTCCATTATTTTCTGATAAAAAAAAACTTTAGCTGCATCATTTTTCTGAAGGCGGAACTTTTTGATTTTTAGGATTCAATAATACCATGTTTAATTTTGATTCATCGAAATTCTTACATTCCTCAAATTTAACACATTTAATGTCTAATTTTGCCCAAAATCGTTTCTAACTTGAAGTCAAAAAAGGGCATATAAAATACCTCATATTTCATACTTCATACCTCATACTGCATTTGATGTATCAAAAAATACTAACAAATATCCAGAATGCACCGCCCGTTTTGAAGGTGGTCAATTGGTCAAAAGCGACTTCGTTTGCTGGTTTTCAAGGCGTTTCTTTGAACAATGTCGTCCGTTTTTTATACGCCGAAGTGTTGAGAAATCCATTGGTTATGACGCGCGCAAATGCCATTGCGTTCAGTTTTTTCATGTCGTTGTTTCCCGCTTTCTTGGTTTTGTTTTCACTTATTCCCTACGTTATCAGTGTTTTACCCATAGAAAAAAATCAGATATTGAACCTCATC
Source organism: Saprospiraceae bacterium (assembly GCA_043764555.1). GTDB lineage: Bacteria > Bacteroidota > Bacteroidia > Chitinophagales > Saprospiraceae > JAAFJT01. Next base: position 17,802 of record JAYUKJ010001030.1, on the reverse strand, counting down.
CACGAGGGAATCAGTGGCATCATGCCGAACGACACGGGCGAGATGTTTTTCAAAGAAATTTCAAAATTTATTAAGACCAAACGCTCCGATTTTTTGAGCATTGGTTTCATTTTATCCGTCTATTTTTCGAGCAACGGCTTGATGGCTTTGATGTCGAGTTTTGAAAAAAAATCGCCCGCTTTCCAACGCCGCAGTCCGCTCGACAAGCGTTTGCGGGCGATTGCGATGACTTTAATGCTCGGCGTTTTGCTCATCATCACGACCGTTTTGGTGATTTTGGGCAACCAAATTTTCTCCTTAATTTTCAAATTTCTAAAACTCAGCACCTTCTCCGCAACGATGCTCATCGCCTTAAAATGGTTCATCGTTCTCGGGTCAATTTATATGGGCATTGCCCTGATTTACCGCTTCGGCATTCCGACCAAAAGACAGCTCAATCTCTTTTCCCCTGGCGCTTTGACCGCCACCGTTTTATCGCTATTATCGAGTATCAGCTTCTCTTTCTACGTCGATAATTTCGGCAATTATAACAAAATTTATGGCTCTTTTGTCGCGGGTATCATCCTACTGTTGTGGCTACAATTGAACGCGATTATCCTCATTATTGGCTTTGAATTGAACGCCGCCATCGCCGTCAATCGCGTTTGGGAAGAACATTCGGAGGAGAAATTGGGAAGTGAATTGGACGATAAAGAGGATTTTGAGAACGTTTTTTGAGATATTCAGGTTGGACAAACAAAAAAGGGACTCCTCAGTATAAAAGCCGTTTTTCACTCGAGTTTGAGGGAAAAACGGCTTTTATACTGAGGGGGCCTTTTTTTAGATTAACATAAAAGGAGAATTAGACTTTCAAATATTTCTCAATTAAGTCAAGTTTTTCAATGATTTCAGGTTCAATTTCGTCAATTTGAATAAAATCAATAAGTTCATAGAAATTACCTTTTGTCAAAATTAGAGCTTCGTTTTTTGCCGTTTTAACACGACAAAAGATATTTTCTAAAAATTGACTCATTTTCTTATTTGCAGAATTACTTTTAAAAGTTCTCGTTTTCAAAACTTCTGGTAATGTGGAATAAGCGTCAAACGCAGGTTTATCTTTGTCAAAAATAAAATCTAAAATTTCTAAATCTATCAAGTTCTTGACGATTTCTAACTCTTTTTCAACCAATGCAGAAAAAACGCCTTCATGTATTTTAGCGTAGTGTTGTCTAAAAAATCGAAGTAAAACAGATGGGAAAGCGAAATAATTCTCCAACTCATATTTTTTCCAATAAACAAGTGCTAAATCATCTTTAATATCATCAGTTTGATTTTTGTTGTCACCGTCAAAAATACCCAAACCTTTAAATTCTTCCACACAAGATTTTACAGCATAAAAATGATTGCTTGGTTTTTGGTACGAACCTGTAATCTTTTCACTGTCTTTTACATAGCCCGATTCTGGTAGATTATCGGTTATGTAATAATAGTATAGTTTATCTCCGAAAATAGGTAGTGAAGGATGTACCAATTTTTCTGCGAAAGAATTAAGCATAGATAAATCTGTACTCCCTTCTACATAAATTACACGCTTAGTCATTTCAGCTTTATAGTAATGTTCAATACCATATACCTTGAGCGTTGCTTTCATCTGGGTTTTATTAACCAAATCAGTGCTTTTCCCATTTAAAATCAAATTAAGATTGACATCTACCGCTTCGTCAATAATAACTTCGGAGTGTGTCGCAATAATAATTTGACTACCCGTTTGCGATGAAACTTCTTTGAGCAAACTGAACACTTGACGTTGGCGCAAAATTTCAAGATGCGCGTCTGGTTCGTCGATTAAAAGAACAGAGCCTTTGTGAGCGTACATATATGCCAAAATTAAAAGCATTTGCTGTTGCCCTCTGCCTGAAAGCGCAATATCTAAAGGGTAGTTCTTTTGCTTTTTATTGGTCGTGTATTTGAGAATAATGGCACCCCGACCCGCGTCAAAATCGGGGTCTAAAAGGTCAATGTAAAATAGTTGACGAATAAGCGTCTTAATTTTTTGCCAATCATCCTTGTTGACATCATAAACTTGGTAACACAAATTTCTTAGAACTTGAGCAGTTTGTCCTTGTCCTATCAATACGTTTATCCTACCTTCGCGTAACATAGGTTCTTCAATATCAATACCTGACATTGGATACAACAAATCAACACGAGTATCCGAGACCGCTTTTATTGCTTTATCTCTAAATGCTTTATCGTATTCTTCGGATTTATCAGCATGGAGCGTACAGGAAATTTGCTCAGGTGTGAAATATTTAAAAATCATCTCAATATCAATAACTCTTCCTTCAAAATTTACCCCAACTGCAATCTTCATTTCAATCGGTTGATTATTTTTACTTCTAACATCTGCATCACGCCAAAAAAAGCGTGTTTCACTTACAGGCACTTGGATAATATCACGTTTATAAATACTTGATGTACCTGATTTTTGTTTTCTACTATTAACCGACGACCGCACTGCCCAACTCCACAAAGCAAGAGCTTGAATAACGCTGGTTTTTCCTGCGTTATTTGGACCGATTAGTACCGTTGGATTATTTAATGGAATAGTGATACTATCTCCAAAAATTTTGAAATTCTCAATTTTTATGTATGAATAAGCGACCATCTTTTACTTTTTTTTTGATATTGTACCCTCTTTTAAGATTTTTCACCACGCAAAATCTTCTGATGCATCCACAAATGTAAACTGTTGTTTGACTTAAAGACCAATATGATGAATTGAATTTTCAGTGTAGTGATTTTAATGAAAAAGAGACCCCTCAGTATAAACCCCCATTCCCACCCAAAAATCCCCGTTTGGATATAGTAATTTCCACCAAAATTTGACACATATAAAACACGCATTTTTGAGGTAAAACCAAATGGGCGAAAGACATTTGCGGCATCTTGTATGTAACGCGACTTTAAAATCGCGCTACGTTCGTAAAGCAATAAAAAAATAGAATTTCGATGAGTAAAAAAACATTATTTGACAAAGTTTGGGACAAGCACGTTGTCCAAAATATTCCCGATGGACCCGATGTGGTGTTTATTGACAGCCATTTTATCCACGAAGTGACGAGTCCCGTGGCGTTTTTGGGATTGGAAACGCGCGGTTTAGGCGTCAAATTCCCTGAACGCACTTTCGCAACGGCTGACCACAACACACCGACTATCAATCAGCATTTGCCCGTGGAAGACGCGCTTTCTGCCAATCAATTGCGGGCTTTGGAAAGCAATTCTGCCAAATACGGCATCTCGCATTGGGGTCTTGGACATCATAAAAACGGCATTGTTCACGTCGTAGGTCCCGAAAATGGCATCACGCAACCGGGCATGACGATTGTTTGCGGCGATTCGCACACTTCGACGCACGGGGCTTTCGGCGCAATTGCCTTCGGTATCGGCACGTCTGAGGTCGAAATGGTCTTGTCTTCGCAGTGCATTATGCAGACAAAAGCGAAGAAAATGCGGATTAATATCAATGGTACATTAAATAAAGGCGTGATGTCAAAAGACGTCGCGTTGTACATGATTTCGCAAATTTCGGCGAGTGGCGCGACGGGTTATTTCGTCGAATACGCGGGCGATGTCTTTGAAAATATGAGCATCGAAGGACGCATGACGGTTTGCAATATGAGCATCGAAATGGGCGCGCGCGGTGGCATGGTCGCACCCGACAAAAAGACGTTCGACTACCTCAAAGGACGCGATAAATCGCCAAAAGGTGCAGATTGGGACAAAGCAGTAACGTTTTGGAAAACTCTAAAAACGGATGAAGGCGCGCAGTTCGATTTGGAATACACCTACAACGCAGCGGACATCGAACCGATGATTACCTACGGCACAAATCCGGGTTTGGGAACGGGTATTTCGCAAAATATTCCGCAGGCAAATCAGGTCATGGACGGCGATGCAAGTTATCATAAAGCATTGAAATACATGGGTTTCAACGAAGGCGAAGCGATTATTGGCAAGCAAGTAGATTACGTCTTTTTGGGCAGTTGCACCAATGGTCGGATTGAGGATTTTCGGGCATTTGCGTCCATCGTTAAGGGGCGAAAAAAGGCGGAAAACATCACCGCATGGCTCGTTCCCGGCTCGCACGTCGTGGAAGACCAAATCAAAAAAGAAGGCATTTTGGACGTTTTGACCGAAGCGGGTTTCTTGCTGCGTCAGCCTGGCTGTTCGGCGTGTTTGGCGATGAACGACGATAAAATCCCTGCGGGAAAATACGCCGTTAGTACCTCAAATCGCAATTTTGAAGGTCGCCAAGGTCCGGGCGCAAGAACGCTTTTGGCAAGTCCATTAGTGGCGGCGGCGGCGGCAGTGACGGGCGTTGTTACCGACCCACGCGATTTGATGTAAAAAATTATGAATTATGAGTTATGAATTATGAGTTTTAGACGCCCATGATTGATAACCCGTAATTCATAACTCATAATTCATAATTCATAATTAAGAAAAGAAAAATGGCTTACGATAAGTTCACGATATTAAAAAGTTCTGCCGTTCCGATGCCGATTGAGAACGTGGATACAGACCAAATTATTCCTGCGCGTTTCCTAAAAGCAACGAAGCGCGAAGCTTTTGGCGACAATTTATTCCGCGATTGGCGGTACAATACTGAGGGGTCCCCGAAACAAGATTTTGTGCTGAACAATCCGACGTATTCGGGCAAAATTCTCGTCGGTGGACGCAATTTTGGCAGTGGTTCGAGCCGCGAACACGCCGCTTGGGCGATTTACGATTACGGTTTCCGTTGTGTGATTTCGAGCTTTTTTGCCGATATTTTCAAGAATAATTCCTTGAATATTGGCTTATTGCCCGCACAAGTGAGCGAAGCGTTTTTGGATAAAATCTTTCAAGCCATCGAAGCCGACCCGAAGGCTCAAATTGACGTGGATTTACACACGCAGACCATCACAATTGCCGCAACGGGCGAAAAAGAAGGCTTTGCCATCAATGGTTATAAGCGGAATAATATGCTGAATGGCTTCGATGATATTGATTATTTGCAGTCATTGTCAACGGAAATTAAGGCGTTCGAAGCGGCGTTATAATTAGGTTTTGACCTTTTTGCACAATTGTTTATCTTTGCGAATCAAAACGGTAAATATTTAACTTGAAAAGCAAAACATTTACCGTTTTTCATTTAATTTTCCACAATAAAATCGCGTAAAATGGGAAAGACAATTGATACACCGATTACAAGTTTAGACCAACTTGACCCAAATGGCACTTACACGTATGCCGATTATTTGACATGGAAATTTGAGGAGACAGTTGAACTCATCAAAGGCAAAATCTTTCGCATGGCGGCGCCAAGGCGAAAGCACCAAGACATTTCAAGAGAAATAAGTGGACCTTTTTATCTCTATTTTCAAAGAAAAGACTGCAAATTCTACGCTGCACCGTTTGACGTGCGGCTCTATGACACACTCAAATCGGTGAAGGCAAATCGCCCAATTTACTCCGTCATTCAGCCCGACGTGTGCGTTGTTTGCGACCTCAACAAACTCGACGACAAAGGCTGTTTGGGCGCACCAGATTTGATTGTGGAGATTTTATCGCCCGGCAATTCAAAAAAAGAAATGATTAATAAATACAATTTGTACGAAGAAAACGGCGTGCGTGAATATTGGATTGTTTCGCCCGATTCTGAAATGGTGACGCTGTTGGTTTTGCAAAAAAATGGAAAATATGCCCCCCCTCAGTATTTTTTCAGTGACGACTCATTGACATCTGCCATTTTTCCTGATTTAACTTTGGATTTAGGCGCGGTTTTATTGTAGCATCATCGAAAGAAATGAGGGTTAAATAATCGAATTTTTCGTCTTTTGATGCAAAAAATGACTTTTATACTGAGGGGTCCCTCTTCAGCATAAAATATTGATTTTAAACGAGTTACAACTTTCCAAAAGTTTTAAACTTTTGGAAAGTTACCACCAATTAATATTCGACACATCACGGACTAAAGTCCGTGTTACCAAAACATAAAAATGACCAAGCGTTATATCGAAATCATGGACACCACCCTCCGCGACGGGGAACAAACAAGCGGTGTGTCCTTTTCGGCGGCAGAAAAACTCCAAATTGCCCAACAATTGCTCACAGAAGTGAAGGTGGATAGAATTGAAATTGCCTCTGCCCGCGTGTCGGATGGCGAGTTTTCGGCTGTGAAAAAAATAACGGATTGGGCAAATTTGAACGGTTTTATTGATAAAATCGAGGTTTTGACCTTCGTGGATGGCACAGCTTCAATTGATTGGATGGTGAAATCGGGCGCAAAAGTTCTGAATTTGTTGACAAAAGGCTCGTTGAATCACTTGACGCACCAATTGAAAAAGACGCCTGAACAGCATTTTTCGGAGATAAAAAATGTCATCGAATTGGCGGCAACGAAAGGCATAAAATGCAATGTGTATCTCGAAGATTGGAGTAATGGCATGAAAAACTCCTACGATTATGTCATTCAATACCTCAATTTTCTCACAAAACAACCCATCGAACGGGTACTTTTGCCCGACACGTTGGGCATTTTGACACCCGACCAAACGTTTCGTTTTGTGTCGGATTTGGTCAAACGGTATCCCACAACACATTTCGATTTTCACGCCCACAATGACTACGATTTGAGCATTGCGAACGTCATGGAAGCCCTAAAAGCGGGCGCACAGGGCTTGCATTTGACGGTCAATGGCATGGGCGAACGGGCAGGAAATGCCCCTTTGGCGAGCGCAATTGCGGTGATAAATGACTTTTTTCCGAACTTAGAAACGTCGGTTGACGAAACGTCTTTGTATTCGGTGAGTAAGATTGTGGAGTCGTTTTCGGGCTTTCGCGTTCCCGTCAATAAACCCGTCGTTGGGGCGAATGTTTTTACACAAACGGCTGGTATTCATGCAGATGGAGATAACAAACACAACTTATATTTCAACGATTTGATGCCCGAACGTTTTGGCAGAACCCGAAAATACGCCTTGGGCAAAACATCGGGAAAAGCGAATATTGAGAAGAACTTACAAGAACTTGGTATTAAACTATCGCAAGAAGAATTAAAAAAAGTTACCCAAGCCGTTATCGAATTGGGTGACAAAAAACAAATAATCACGGTCGAAGATTTGCGCTACATTGTGAGCGATGTTTTGAACTACGATGTCGTCGAAAATAAGGTCATTATCGTGGATTATATGTTGTCTCACGCCCGTAATTTGCGCCCGTCGGCGACTATTAAAATTAAAATTAATGGTCAACTGTTTGAAGAAAACGCGCAAGGTGATGGGCAATATGACGCATTTATGAACGCATTGAAACGCATTTATGCTTCTGTCAAAATGGCGCTTCCCGAATTGACGGATTATGCCGTTCGGATTCCGCCTGGTGGCAAAACGGACGCGCTTTGCGAGACAATTATCACGTGGACAAAGGATGGAAAAGACATCAAAACCCGTGGCTTGGATTCCGACCAAACGGTGTCGGCAATTAAAGCAACGGAAAAAATGCTGAATCTAATTAATTAATTATCAATTGTTTATCTGTGCATAACGTCGGCGAGGTTTGAAACCTCGCCGACGTTTTAAACTAAAAAATTATGGCTACTAAAAACATTTTAATTGTCCCCGGTGACGGTATTGGGCAGGAAGTAACTGCCGTTGGCAAAAAGGTATTGGATAAAATTGCGGCGCGATTTGGACACGCGTTCAACTACGACGAGGCGTTGATTGGTCACGTGGCAATTGAGGCGACGGGCAATCCATTACCCGACGAAACATTGGTGAAAATGCGGGCTTCGGACGCCATTTTATTTGGTGCAGTTGGGCACGCAAAATATGACAACGACCCGACGGCAAAAGTGCGTCCCGAACAAGGGCTTTTGCGGATGCGGAAGGAGTTGGGTTTGTACGCCAATTTGCGTCCCATCAAGTTGTTCGACGAATTGTTGTCGGCATCGAGCATCAAGCCTGAAATCTTGAAAGGTTCGGATATTTTGTTCTTCCGCGAACTCACGGGCGACATTTATTTTGGCGAAAAAGGACGCAACGAAGACCGCACTTATGCTTACGATATTGCGGGTTATCACAAATACGAAGTCGAACGCATTGCGCGTCGGGCGTTTGAAGCGGCTATGACACGCGGCAAGCGTTTGATGTCGGTTGACAAAGCTAATGTATTGGAATCCAGCCGTTTATGGCGCGAAACGGTATTGGAAGTTGCCAAAGAATATCCAGAAGTGGAAGTCGAACACCAATTCGTGGACTCGGCTGCGATGCTCTTAATCAAAAAACCAAGACACTTTGATGTCGTGGTAACAGCCAATTTGTTCGGCGATATTTTGACCGACGAAGCGTCTCAGATTGCGGGCTCGATGGGAATGTTGGCGTCCGCTTCAATCGGCGACGGCACGGGTGTGTATGAGCCGATTCACGGTTCTGCCCACGATATTACGGGCAAAGGCATTGCCAATCCGATGGCGTCTGTCCTTTCGGCTGCCTTGTTGTTGGACATTGCTTTTGGCATGAAAGAAGAATCAAATGCCGTGATTGCGGCAATTGATGGCGTCTTGAAAGCAGGTTTCAGAACCGTCGATATTGCGGACGCTGATACTGATAAATCCATGATTTTAGGTACGGATGCGATTGGTGAGGAGATTTTGAAACGGATTTGATTTGATTTTTTTCAAAAATAGGGACCCCTCAGTATAAACGCCGTTTTTCACTCAAAATGAGCGAAAAACGGCGTTTATACTGAGGGGTCTCTTTTTTTTTAAAATTTAGGACACAGCGTCCGATACGGAATTTTTTCGGGCGCAATGTAGATGAGCGACAATTCAAAAGCATTGCGACCATTGGTTGGGCGAACGATGGACGACGTGTGGATGTCATAGCTCACGCCGAACAACCAACTATTGATTTCTAACATCGCCGTTACGGTCAAAGCATCGCCGAGAATTGTGGTTCTTGACGATTGTTGAATCCTATTTTGATTGCTCACTTCGCCTTGTTCCCAAACGTATTTGTTGACAAGCCGATACCACGCACCAACGCGAATGGCAACTTCGTCCCAATCGTGGTTGGAATACCGAAAATTGGTGCCAAGCTGCACATTGACCGAAGGGTTTTGCAGCGTTGCCATGACGGCGGGCATGAGACTCAACTGCTCATTCATCGGAAACTCGCCGCCTGCGTGAATCGTGTAACGGCGTTTTAAGCGTTCGGCTTCGTTGCCAAAAAAGGAAATTTTCGGGTTCGTCAAGTGGTGCATACTGGCGCCCACGTAAACACTTTTATTCTTATCCATCACGGCGTACCACAACAAACCCGCGTTGATGTCGAGGTATGAATTGGAAACAGGCTCAACTTCACCCGTCGATAGGCTATAATCAATGCGGATATTGGCGCTGTCGTATTGACGGTCGAACCACAAGCCGCTCGTTCCTAAACGGTGTTGTCCGCCGCCGATTTGCACACCCGCCACGAGATATTGATCGGACGTTCGGTAACGGTCGCCGCCTAATTGCTTCATGTAGGACAAGCCTAAATTGCCGCGCGTGGTTTTGAGTTTAGAATCGGCGCCCGTTTCGTCTTCAAGCGCGTTGATGCCAAAAGACAAATAGTCGCCGTCGGCAACGCGGAACCGATAATCAAAACTCGCGTGGATTTGGCGAATCGGCACTTCCGAAAACACGCCCCCACTCCACTGCTGCCGATAGTTGGCGTTGAAACGCATTTGACCGTCGTAAACGCCCATCAAAGCGGGATTAACGGACAAAGGTGCCGCGTAATATTGGGAATAAATGCCGTCTTGCGCGTGAATTTTGCCAACGGCAAAGAGCATAATGAAGACTAAAGCAAAAGATAGTGTGTCTTGTATTTTTTTCATGAACGATTGATTTTTTTTAGAGTGCGTAACGACTTTTGTTGCCAAATAACTTTCCAAAAGTTAAAAACTTTTGGAAAGTTGAAGCACTAAAGACAATGCGTTACACACGCGATTTTTAGATGAATGAGCCTATTTTAGCGTATTTTATTTTAAAGGAAAAGTGAAAAATGAAAAGTGAAAATGAAAAATAAGACCCCTCAGTTTTTTTAAGTTTTTTTGACCTCGACACCTTAAAACGGGAACGCAAATACCAAATTCACCGTCATTTTTCACTTTTCACTTTTCACTTTTCACTTATCTAATCAAGGTTGTGTGTCCTTTCAGCGTTTCTTTCGCCCCGTCGATGTACGTGGCTTCGAGGTACCAAACGAACATACCCGACATCAGTTCCTGCCCTTTGAAGGTACCGTTCCAGCCCGCGTTTTCGTCGTTGATTTGGAACGTGCGCGCCTCATAAACCAATTCGCCCCAACGGTCATAGACGCGGAACAAATCAATCATTGTTCCATTGCGACCATGAACGATGAGTTTGTCGTTGATACCGTCTTTGGTGTTGCCGTAGCTGTTGGGCGTGAAACCCGTTGGCACGTAAATATTGCGCGGTTTGGCGACTGTAATCGTGACGGAATCCAGCGCCCGACAACCCACAGAGTCAAAACCGACAACGCTGTAAGTAATCGTTGACTTAGGAGAAGCCGTCGGATTGGCACATTTCAGACACGTCAAAGTGGAATCGTAAGGCTGTTTCCACGTCAAAGCGACTCGGCCTTGCCCATTTTGAGGATTGGCGAAAAGCTGAATTTTATCGCCCAAATTGATGGTCACATCCGCCGTTGCCTCCACAATAAACTTAGGTGGCGTACCGACGTTTTCTTTCGTAAACCAAATGCAACCGTTGGCATCTTTCACGTAAATATCGTAAGGATTGGCTTTCAAACCGACAATTTGACTGATACCGTTGAAGTTTTTACCATCCAAACTGTACAAATAAGGCGTCGTTCCACCAAAGGCATTTATCGTAATCACGCCGTTTCGGTCGCCAAAACACCGCACGGGCATGGTTGACAAATCGGCATCAATCGGTTTCGGCGACTTAATAACCACCGTATCGTTGATTTTGCAACCATTCACGTCCGAGACCGTCAAAATGTAGGTACCAGAGCGTAATTTTGATAAATTTGATTGCGTAACGCCGTTCGACCACAAGTAATTGTAAATCGGCGTGCCGCCACTGAACGCCAATTCGGCGCTGCCCGTCGAGTCACCGACGCATTTATTATCCACAATATTTTTAATATCCATCTTCAACCGCGACGGCTGACCAATGTTCACTGTCGTATCTTTTGAGCAACCCGCCGAGTCGCGTACCACAACCTTGTAGCGTCCCGAGGTCAGTTGCGTTGCGCGTTGCGTTGTCTGCGTTTTGGCGTCATTCCACGCGTAAGTGAAGACATTTATGGTTCCAAAGGCGTTGATTTGCGCTTCGCCATCGTTGCCGCCGAAACAACTAACGGGTCTAAGGACGGACGATAAATTAATCGGACCGGGCTGATTTAAGAAAATGCGCGCCACGTTTGAGCAATTATCGTTGTCCGTAATCGTCACCGCGTATTCTCGATTGCCAACAATCCCGACGGCTTGCGGCGCCGTCTGCACGGGATTTGTTCCCCAACGGAAAAAATAATTGTTCAAATTGCCATTGCCCACACCGCCCGTTACGCTCGTGACGGCAAGGCTGCCCGTTGCCGTATTGTAGCAACGCGGCTGCACCAACGCCGTTGTCACGCGTATCGAATCCCACGTGTTAGCGTCAAGCGAGTCCTTCGTTGTGCAGCCGTTGATGTCGGTAACGGTAACGAAGTACTTGCTTTTTGCCAAATTAGACACCGTTGGCGTTGACTGCAAATTGCTCCAACGATAGGTGTAACTGCCCGAGCCGCCCGACGGAATCACGCGTCCTTCGCCCGTATTTTGCCCAAAACACGCCAAACGCGTTTGCAGCGTCGTGGACGTAACGGGCGCATTTGGCTGCGTGACCGTGACGTTCGCCGTGTCCGTACAACCGTTTGCATCGGTCACGGTGACGATGTAAGTGCCAGCGGCAAGGCTATCGGCAATGAGTGTATTTTGGTTCAACGGGTCGCTCCATTGGAACAAGTATTTATTGTTGCCCGCAAGTCCCGTACCGCCAAATACTGAGGGGGTCGCTGTTCCGTTTTCTTCGCCGCGACATCTGACGTTCGTGAATTGCGTAATCGAAGCAAGGAGCGCAGTTGGTTCGCCAATCGTCGTGTCCTTCGTGATTTGACAATTGTTGCGGTCGCGGATAACAACTTGATAAGCACCCGCGCGCAGGTTTTTCGCGGTATCGGACGTTTGCACGGGCGCTGTGTTCCAACTAAACGTGTAGCCGCCCACGCCACCTTTCGGAATAGCCGACAAAGCCCCCGATGCGTCACCCGCACATTTCACTTTTATTTCATCAAATCGGTCGAGTGCCAACGGCAAAGGCGCACCGACGGTGACACTTTGCGTTTTGGTACATTTATAAAAATCTTTAACCGTTAGCGTGTAAATGCCCGCGGCGAGGTTAGATACTGAGGGGGTCATTGCGTTCGACGGCGACCAAGCGTAGGTATAATTCCGCGTTCCACCGCTCACAATCACGCGCGCACCGCCCGAAGCCGTGTTGCTACAAAGCGCCGCCGTAGCGATTAAACTGTCAAACCGCAGCGAATCAGGTTGTAAAACCACGACACTTGCCGTATCTAAGCAACCGAGCGCATCTCTCACCGTGAGGAATTGCCGCCCCGCGCTAAGGTTGATTGCCGTGCTGTCAAATTGTGCATTGTTCCAAGTGTATTGATACGGTGCCAAGCCGCCCGTCGTTCGTCCACGCGCCTTGCCCGATGCTTCGCCGAAGCATTTAGCCGAGTCTTGAGCAGTCGTGATAGCGATTTTAGGATTGGCAGTAACGGTAACCGAATCGGCTTTCACGCAGCCGTTTGCATCGGTCAACGTCACGACGTATTGACCAACCGCCACGTTATTAACGGTGTCTTTCGTCTGTCCCGTTCGCCACGCATACGTATATATAGGTATGCCGCCCGACGCGAGCGCCCGAACGTTACCCGTCGAGCCGCCAAAGCAGCGCACATCGCTTTTGGAGAGGTTTATACTGAGGGGGGTCGGTTGGAAAATATCCGCCGTGATGGTTTTCACGCAGCGGTTCGCGTCTTCCACATCGACCGTGTAGCGGCCAATGCGTAGGGAATCAAACGTGCCAATGTCTCTTCTCGACAAACTCGAATTTAAGGCATACGACAAAGCGCCCGTTCCGCCGCTTGCCAAAGAAATGACCTTACCCGTCGTGCCGCCGAAACATTTGACGGAATCGACGGTTGCTCTAAAGCGAATACTATCGGGTTGACCAAAGCTGAACATGAGCGTGTCGGAGCAACCTTCGCCGTCAATAAAAATGGCGCGGTGCGTTCCCGCTTTGATTTTATTTTCAAAGCGCGCAACGACATCTTGCCTAAAATTGTCGATATAATACGTGAAGCCAGTGGTTCCTGCGCTGCCCGTTGCAAATCTGAAATTGATGAGCGGACTCGTTCCACCGTAGCACAAAACCGAATCGACTTCAAGCCGACGGTTGACACCCAAACCAATTGTGGCCGTACAAGCGCGTGATTGACCCTGTATCTCCGCCACTTTCGCCCCGCAGCGGGTGCCGATTGCGCGGACGCGGAAATCGACGCGCGTGCCTTGCGGCAAGCTCGTAACGTTGTGCGTCAAATTACCGTTTGGTGTAACCCAACCGTTGCCGTTGATGCTCACTTCGTAACCCGTTGCACCCGCAACCGCCGTCCAATTGAACCGAACCGACGTGAAAGTGGCCGCACTTAACCCAAAAACGGGCGGCGGCAAACTGTCCGTTACCACGACGTTTATCGTGTCGCGATGCGTACAATTCATGCTGTCGATAGCACTCATCGTGTAACGCGTTGTGCCAATTGGTTTAGCAATCGTGGTGGCGCTGTTTGAAGTCGTCAAACCCGCGGCGGGTGTCCACGCGTAGCGCAAAGCATTGCCCGTTTTGAAGGTAATTGACCATTGATTAATCGTATCGATTTTGCCGCCGCGTGCGTCCGCGACGAGCAGTTTCCAAATGCCATTGACGGGCGAACCATTAAAGACATTCCACGCCGCTGCGCCGTTTTCAACTTGGTACAAACCCGAAATTGGGGCAGTTGCCGTCGCCATTGCCCGCGTTGCCGTTGGCGAAAAACAGACGTTGCGCAGCGGAAAACCCGTGCCGCCACGCCCCGAAGACATCAAAGACAGAACCGTATTGTTAGGTGCCAATAAGCGGACAAAAATATCGTCGGCCACGGGCGAATTGATGTCAAAACACACGGAATCTATCTGATTTACGGCATTCGTCACCGTGCTTTGGAACATATTTCTAACCAAAAGAGTCGATGTATCAACCCGAATATTATCAATTTCTTTGGCTGGAAACGCCTCAAATATCACGGAATTATTCGTAAGTGTTGAAGGCCTTTTGTCCAACAAAAAACCCGGGTCAACGGCGCAAAGTGTCGTGTCGCGGAGCTTTGAAAAAGCGGGTGTACAGGTGCGGCAAAGCGGATGCGTTGGCGGTAAAACGGCGACTCTTACGGTCGTATCGAATTTGCAACCCGCGTTGTCCGTTACTTGATAAACGAAACTCGCCACACCCGCATTTTTAGGCTTACTCTCAATGGAATCGGGCGTGTACATACTGATATTCGGATTGGGAATCCAACGATGGTCGCTAATTGTCCGTCTAAATGTCTCGATTGCGGGATAAAGAGAAGGCTTAAAATCAAGACCCCACTCAAATATCCAACCATTGTCGCGTGATATTTGATCCACTATTTCTAAAGACCATTCTCCATTTAAAGGACAACCAAGCAAGCCTGTATTATTACCTAATAGCCTACCAATCGCCGTTCCGTCTAATCCATCCTCTGATTTGTAATCACCTGGCGGCAAATTATACACCAAAGGGTCTCCAGTGCAGCCATTATTCCCATTTGTGGTGGTAAAACTCCGCCAAGTCTTTGTTGCTGACGGCGTCCATGCATAGACTAAACCTGTGCCGGGTGGATTCGCTGCTGGATTATTGATGTTAGGCGCTACTGCATCGCTACAATTGGGTATGCCAATAAAAATAGGATTGCTCGGCCCTTCATATTTGTGCATTATGACTTTCTTCTTACTCGGGCAAATAATTTTTATTTCAAGGTCACGCGCATATGAATGTTCCATTTTTACGAAAATGCGTAACAAATCGTTGATATTTGTCAGCTTTTGGCCTGGTGCAAAATCACTAAAATAAACACTTGTTGTATATCGTTCGTCTTTCTTATCAGGAATAAAAAGCGTCTCCGAGCGCACTTGACCGTTGGGAAAACTGCCTGAATTAGGGCGCGTGGACACTTGATACGTCGGGTCGAGTCCCGCGCTTTGACCCCTCAGTAAAAGCGTCTCGCCTGAGCATATTTCGGGTTTAACAAAGCCCGTGTTGAAGGTCGGACGCGGCGAAATGCGCACCCTTTGTTTAACATAATTGGTATTTTTGCAACCCATCGTGTCCGTTATGACCAACTGAACGATGAAACCACCTTCTTGCTTATATACGTGTGACACATTCGGTCCGTAGCCAATCGGCGTACCGTCGCCAAAATTCCATTCAAATTTGGACAATGTATCCGATTGATGGTAAGCAATGTCGTTGAAATCATAAATGCCTTTGCCTTTGAAAGTAATACGCGTTTGGTTCGCGCAAGCATCAATCCAACCCGTATCGGAAGGCACTATCGCCGGAACGGCGGATACAATCTGGCTTTTGACCGTTTGGCACGAAGCGATGCATATAATGTGTGCCAACCAACCCAACCGAACACCTGAACCATCTGACCGAAAACGTATCGTCATGCAACCCGTTGTGTTCCGCGCCGTCGTTTCGATAATCGCATTTTGGCTTCTACCAAAATCGGAGGAACAACCCAAAGAAGGCGCGTTGACACTATTACCGTCAAAAAAGCACAATTCGTCGTTGGGGTCTAAATCGAGTTGCTCAAAACCCAAGGCAATGTGGGTTTTCTTGAGACTATCCGAACAAATCGTCAACGTGAAATTTTGATTATTGCCGTAATTACCAGCCGCACCGCCGCTGTCGGTGAAGTCGGCGCCACAAGTTTCCGCCGAAACGGTTCTCGTCGCCATCTTAATTTCTACTTGGCTAAACGCCGTGTGCGTTGTTAAAACGAGGCTCAATGCCAGAAAAGGAAACAGTATCTTTTTCATGTAAAGTCGGAGTATTGGGAAAGATAAAATTGAATTAAAAATTTAAAATTAAGCATTAAAAACAGCCAAAACCACACATTCGCGCGTCGTTTCTCGGTTTTTAGCTCAAAATACTGAGGGGGTCCCTTTTTTGAACGTAACGCGACCTTAAGGTCGCGGCTTGCTTAATTTCTATCGCATTAAACATCATTTACGCGACCGTAAGGTCGCGCTACGTTCCCGATTAAGTAATTGAAAAATTTTAAATGAAATAAGACGTCAACACGGGCAAAGCGTTGTCAGTCAATTCTTTATTCTTAATTTTTAATTCTTAATTAAAGCCAATTCTTCGCGAAACGCATTGAACGCTTCGATGAAATTACGCCCCGAATGATAGACCAAATATTGGGTTGTTCCCTCAATTCGATAGACCGAACGGACGTGATAATCGCGTTTTAGGTCTTGCTCTTTTTCGAGTTGCAAGATGTTGATGTGCGCCAAATCGGGAATTTTGACCATCGGAAAGTCGCCTTCGGAGCCGTCTTTTGTTTGCGGTGTATTGGCGATAAAATAGGCATTGTCCAAATAAAAAGTCCACCGTTGCAGGGAAAACAAGTCGCTGCGCAACGACTCATCGATGTACTCTTTGCCAAAAACGGCGTACAGTCGAGGGTCAATAGCGGCAGCATTAAAAACGGCGTTCTGTTGGGAAAATAGGAAGAAGGGGACGGCGACAAGGAAAGAAGTACAGAATCTCTTCATTGCTTATTATTATGAGTTTTAAGTAAAAAATGATAACGGTTTGAGGGAATAAAAGGTTATTAGGTTAAGCGGTTGTTTGTTCCAATGAATGAGAAAACGGTTAATGATTAATGGAGAATGGTTAATAATTTATGGTAAACGGTAAGTGTATTTACCATTTAGTATTTACGGTTAACCATTTATAGTTAGCAAACATACGAACGAAAGAGGCAATATAACAAACTTTCGATGTCTGAATACTCCACAAATTTAAACCTTGTTCATTAAAGCACGTAGGCATTCCCCTTTTTTTATCCATTCAAACGCTGCCTTTAACACTTTATTGGGTTTATCCATCAAAAAAAATGTAACTGTTTCAGCTTATCTATGGCTTACGCAGATTAACACGAATCATTACACTTGCCTTTTATATTTGAAACAAATTATGAAATAAATGCCGTTTCAATCCGTGCCAATTCGTTTTAATTCGTGAAAATTCGTAAAAATTCGTAAAAATTTGTGGACACGTTATATAGACAGTAAAATATTTTTTCCGCAAAGCAACCCTTCCGCACAACCACGCGTATCTGTCTATATGAAGCAAAAATAATTTCAAAATATTACGTATTAAATCTGAAATTGTGTAGTTTTGCGTCATGAAATTTTTGCAGTTCGAAATCGTGAAATCGTAAAATTTGAAACCCTGATTTTTGGGCAGTTCACCGACACTTTTTCCCGATTCACCGAATAAAGAGAGAACCCCTCAGTGTAAGCCGCATATTTGCATCATAATTAATTAGAAAAGAGTGTTTGTTAGTCGTC
>JAYUKJ010001029.1:0-1935 GCA_043764555.1 Saprospiraceae bacterium | reverse complement strand
TGAAATTTGGAATCTGAAATTTGGAATCTGAAATTTGGAATCTGAAATTTGGAATCTGAAATTTGGAATCTGAAATTTGGAATCTGAAATTTGCAATCTGAAATTTGCAATCCTTGAATCTTAATACACTACTTAAAGTAACAGCAAATGTCAAATTTTAAAATTTTGAAAGCCCCTTACGACGCGCAAAAAAAGCGCGATTCTGATACCATTGTCGCCGTTATTGATTGTTCCGATGCGCCGACGACGAACGATTTCTACGTCCAAATTCAAAAAGGTTTGAAACTTCCCGCCTATTTTGGCAAAAATTTGGACGCACTCTACGACTGTCTTTGCGACTTTTCGTGGCTCGATACGCGTGAAGTTCACATCGTTTTGCGCAATTACGACGCATTTTTGGCAAAAGAAGCCAAAAATAAACGGTGGGATATTTTAGCCGTTTTGAACGATGCCGCCGCCGAATGGAAAGCCATGAAGGGTGCCGATAAAATCAAATTCGAGATTCACGTCGAACCAAGTCAACGCATCAAACAGGATTTGGAAGACGCAGAAGTGTAACGGAGGACCCCTCAGTATTTTTGATAAAAAAAGGAAATGCGGGCATAAAAAAAGCCGAACGTCGTCAAGACGTTCGGCTTTTTTTTATTGGATTAAAACCCTAAATCCAACAACATTCACCCCCATTTTTTCATTTAATACGCTGATGAAAAAGGAAAAATTAAACATCGTTTGGTTCAAACGCGACCTTAGATTGCACGACCACGAGCCGTTGTGGTTCGCTTGTCGCGCGGCGCAATTATCCAAAAGTAGCGTTGATGAAAATGCATTGAAGGGCGAAAATGAGGGCGAAAAAGCCGAAAATACTGAGGGGACCTCTACGCTCCTCATTTACATTTTTGAGCCATCTGTTATGAACAATTACGACGCTGATGTTCGACACTTTCGTTTCGTGTACGAAGCCTTGATGGACATGAATAAACGTTTGAAAACCAGTAATTTAGAAATAATTATTTGTCATAATGAAGCCCAATTTGTCTTCCAAAAACTGATGGATAAGTTCCAAATAGACACTGTTTTTAGCCACGAAGAAATCGGCATTAATTTGACTTACGACCGTGATAAACGGCTTAAAAAACTGTTTAAAACCCATAAAATCACGTGGAAAGAAACGCCGACGGGCGGCATTCAACGCGGCTTAAAACACCGTCAAAGTTGGAAAGAAGACTGGCTGTCAACGATGGAAAAACCGTTGGCAAATCCCGATTTGACTCACCTGACGCCGCCAAAAACCTTTCCGCCCGCTTTTATGTCAATTATACTGAGGGGTCCTAAATTATCGTCGGACATCACGACGCCAAACGCTAATTTTCAGCCTGGCGGTGAGACGACAGCTTGGCGCTATTTACGCTCGTTTTTTGCGGAACGCGGCACCGAATATATGAAAAATATTTCTAAACCCGACTCCGCGCGACGGCATTGCGGACGTATTTCGCCCTACTTGGCGTGGGGTTGTTTGTCAACGCGCCAAGTTTTGCAATTTACGGAAGAAAACGGGACGACAATTGGGCGCAACAATGCCACTAATTTCTCCGACCGCGTGCGTTGGCGCGAGCATTTTATGCAAAAATTTGAGTCCGAAACCGAGATGGAATTTCACAATATCAACGCCGCCTACAACCACCTCCGCGCCGAAACGGACCCCTCAGTATTGAAGGCTTGGACGGACGGAATGACGGGTTTTCCGCTCATTGACGCGTGTATGCGGTGTGTTAAGGCAACGGGTTACCTCAATTTTCGGATGCGGGCAATGGTTGTTTCCGTCCTCACGCACACGTTTTGGCAACCGTGGCAAGCGGGCGTTGGGCATCTCGCGCAGATGTTTTTGGACTACGAACCGGGGATTCATTTTTCACAATTTCAGATGCAAGCGGGCGT
>JAYUKJ010001028.1:0-23979 GCA_043764555.1 Saprospiraceae bacterium | reverse complement strand
AACGGGTCTTCATATCGTCGTAAAATTTGGCTTCATCGTCCGACATTCCCCAGCCTTTTTGCTCGTTTGCCGTCCGAATATCCGTGAAAACGGGTGCTTCAAACTCACCTTTGATTTCAGACAAAACGCCATCAACGGCTCTCACCGATGCTTCATTGCGGGCGCGAACAGTAGGCATTTTACGATTTTCGTAAGCGCCCGATTTGACATCTACCCAAGACGTCGTTTGCTCTTTTTCAACCGTTTTGAAAACGCCAAAAGCCTGCATAACAATCAATAAACTGATGCCACCTAAGACGAGTAAAAGACCGTAACTTTTTTTCGGCTCTTCGTGTGCCGAATGTTGTGGAATAGAAGGACGTGCCATATTTAAAGTTGAGTTGAGTTTGTTGAGTAAAAATGAAAGTGAGGGACCCCTCAGTATAAAACCTTATTTTAGACGAAAAACGCTCGTGAAGTAAGGACTAAACGAACGTTTTCCGTGTTAAAGTTAACGTAAAATTTCAGAATGGCAACTTATAAAATCGTTGCTTTCGTTGCCTCCAAAATTGCCCGCGCACCCGCTAAATCAGCCGATTGCGCGTAAACACGCAAAACAGGCTCAGTTCCCGAAGCGCGCATCATGACCCATTCGTCGTTGCCAAGGTTGAATTTCCAACCGTCCACATCTTCGATAGATTCCACTTTGTAGCTGCCGAATTCCTTATAAGCCTTTGATTTACACTTCTCTACGATTGCAATTTTTTGCTCTTCTGTCAAATGCAAATCATCGCGATCGGAGGCAAACGAGCCGACAATGCTGTACACTTCTTGAATCAATTGCTTCAAAGACTTCCCCGAAACCGCCATAAATTCAAGAATCATCAAGCCAATCCAAATGCCATCGCGCTCAGGAATGTGACCTTTGACCGCCAAGCCGCCCGATTCTTCGCCACCAACCAAAACGTCTTGCGTCGTCATGATTTCAGCGATGTATTTGAAGCCAATTTTAGTGACTTCGCACGGCAAATTGAATTTTTTAGCCATCGTGCGCATCTTATCCGTGACCGAAAAAGTAATCACAACCTTGCCATCCAATTTTTTGTACTTGTGCATATAGAGCAACAAAAGCAGCAAAATGTGGTGCGAATCCACGAAAACACCGTCTTCGTCGAACATTCCAATGCGGTCAGCGTCACCGTCGTTCGCAATACCCAAACCAATTTTCGGATTTTTAGCGACCGTTTGCGACAATAATTTCAAATTGCGGTCAATCGGCTCAGGTGCTTGACCTTCCATCCCCGGATTGTATTCGCAGTGCAAAAACACCGAGCGCGGCAAAACCTGCTTCATCGCCCGTTGACCCGCGCCAAACATCGCATCGTACGCGATTTTGACACCCGACGCTTTGATTGTTTTCAAATCAAAATTCTTACGCACGTGTTGAATGTACATTTTTTCCAAATCCACGACTTTCAACAAGCCTTTTTCCTCCATTTCCCACAAAGTAGGCAATTTCATAGCAGAAGGCGTTTCTGGAATCAATGCCTCAACTTCGTCAATCGTAGCGGGCAAAGACGGACCACCAAAACTTGATTTCAACTTAAAGCCATTGTAAGACGGCGGATTGTGGCTCGCCGTGATGACGATGCCCAAATCTGATTTCGTCTTCACAACACCCAAAGACACCATCGGCGTAGAAACAAATCCAATCGCCATATTGACCTTGATGCCGTGTGCGCCCATCACCCGCGCCGTCATTTCAGCAAACATTTTACCGCCAAAACGGCAATCGTGACCAATCACAACGCGCTTTAACTTGTTGTTTTTCATCCATTTAGCCGTAGCTTCGGCAACCCGTTGAACATTTTCAACTGTGTATTCGTCGGCAATAATTGCGCGCCAACCATCGGTTCCAAACTTAATCTGAGCTTTACCCATGTGAATAAATTATTTTTTATATAAAAAAAATGAAATTATGATGTTTATACTGAGGGGTCTCTTTTAAAAATATTTTTTGACTTTTGACCATGATTCATTTGATGCTTATCAAATTTCACACAACGATAATCAAAATCTAATTTATACTTGGTAAAAAAAAGGTTAAATTCATTCTTTTGGCGAAAATTATACTTTTGTAATAAAAACCGTTCCTATATTTGTCTCACCAAATTGTGTATCGAAGATGTGTTTTATAACTAAGGGAATAATTCAACATTTACAATTTGTATCCATACTCTGGATTCAGCAACCCTTTTTCCTAACTAAAATATAAGGAGGTATACATGAAAAAGATGATTCTCATGGCAGCTTTTGCTGCAATCTCATTCGCTTCAAGCGCACAAACTGCGCCCAACACTTCAACATCAGGAACAACTGACAAAAAGGAGTGTGCCAACAAAAGTGCAGCATGCTGTGCCAAAGGCGCGGGAACGGCATCAGCTTCTGTAGAACCAGAAGTGAAGTCAGTTTCTAAATCAAAAGCTAAGAAAGCGTGCTGTGCTGGCAGTGCAAGCAGTGCTGCTTGCGGTGAAGCAAAAGCTGAGAAAAAAGCGGTTAACTAAGTTTTAGTTACTGTTTTTGCCAAACAAAACGGCTTCTTCGATTCGATTCGAGGAAGCCGTTTTTGTTTGATTCCAAATTTCAGATTCCAAAGGACCCCTCAGTATTTTGAGTAAAATCTGGAATTTAGAATCTAAAATTACTTAAAAAATGCTAAAACTGTTGGCATCATTGCCGATACCCAACGCGCATATTGCTTGCCCGAAGGATGCAAACCATCCAAAGCAACGAGCAATGGTTCTCTAATACCTTCTCGCGAAATCGGCGTTATATTGACGTAAGCAATGCTCTTTTCTTTTGCTATTTGTTCATTTACTGCGTTGAAATTATCAATTTCAGTCGAAATACGTACCGCACTTTTGCCAAATGGCGTGAACGCATAATCTGGAATAGAGACAACGACAACCCGATTTTTCTTTCCTCCTGCGAATTTCACAGCTTGATTTAATAATTCTGTAAATTCCATTTTATAAACCTCAATTGAGCGATTTTGGTATTGGTTATTGACGCCAATGAGTAAGGAAACCATATCGAAAGTGCTGTCTGCAATGCCCGCTGCCGTTATACCCGCTTGCAAATCATCGGTTCGCCAACCCGTTCTTGCAATATTTCGGAGGCTTACTATTCTGACGTTTTGCTTCGCCAAACTATCTACCAACTGATTTGGAAAGCGCTCTTTTTCTAACACACTCTCACCGTAGGTGTAAGAATCGCCAAGCGCAAGGTAGCGAAGACCCGTATTTGGTACGGATACTGAGGGGCCCTCTTTTTCTTTGGTACAAGACATCATAGATAAAGCGAAAATAAGTGTTGACGCAATAAGAATTTTAAGCATGGTGATTCTTTAAAAATTGAAATAATTTACGGGCTGACATCCGTAATATCATATACAAACGCAAAAAGCCGTCCCGAGGTTTTCGGAACGGCTTTTCGTTAAGCTAAATTTCAAATTAATATGACCACAAGTCATGCTCAAAATTGAAAATATCTTGCTTGATTTTCTCTCCTTCGAGTAGAATATCAACGCCTTGCAAATAATCTTGAAGGCGACGATTTTGAACATTTGAAGATTTCCAAACGTAGCTTGAAAAACGACGTAATTCCATCATATCTTCCCATGACATTGGGTTAGAGTCGTTTCCTTCGATAAATGCGCGGTGCTTTCCGAGATATTCACGGCAATTTGGATAGTAAACCCAAAATAATGATTGCTCGAATAAAAATTCACCCGCTTCATTTTTCACGTCTTTCAATGGGGCAATACCCAAAATACGGACTTTCAAAACCGATTGTTGCTTGTCAAAATACCACATTTCTTTAATGCGGTAGCGCTTAATGTCCTCGGGATTGATGACGTTGTAAATAATTTTATTCTTTGTTTCATAAGTATTGGGGTCAATTGTTGTGATTGTATCGACCTTACTAATGATACTTTGCAAATCTTGACCCGTGATGCGGTATTTGAATTTGTCGTTTTCACCTTTGTAAGCGCGAATCGTACTGTCCTTGACTCCATTCAACAAAATACTAAAGAAGTATTCTTCGGGGTAAGTGAAGGGCTGATTGATTTTTTCACGCACGTCAATCACTCGCCAAACAACTTGACTCCACATGATATCCGCTTCGCGAATATTTTCCCACGGAAGCACTTGCTTGTCCACAATTGTTTTACGCTCGACAATGCCATCAAGGGGTGCATCAGCGTCAGGCGGTAAATCGCTTGCTGTTTCCACTTTTTCAAGTTGTTCTTTTCCAGAAGAATTACTTGTTGACGATGTCGTAGTAGGCGCTGTCGTCGTTGGCTTTGTGGTTGTTGGTGTTGACGACTGCTGACCCATTTTTGTAAAATCAGGAAATGCGTCGTTGTTGTTCGTAGGGACTTCTTCTGGCACTTGCGCTATGGCAACACTGACCATAAGACAAAATGCGGCTGAACTCATCCATTTCGATGCAGATTTCATGTACAGGAAGCGTATTTTAATGAGTGAAAAAAACTTTGTGTGTTCGTAGATTGATAAAACTATTTTACAAAAAATAAACGTGTTCATGCACTTTTTATTGTCAAAAGCATAAAAAAAATGCGTGAACACGTCTTATTCAGGATATTTACTTGATAACGAAACTCATTGAACCAATGCTACGAGCTGCGCCATCACCTGGGCAACGACCTTTAATTTCGAGGAATTGGTAGCTATCGCCTGGCTTTGCCATTTGGCAGATACGCTGCGCATCAGCGCTTGTGTTACCATTAACGTTGGATTGTTGCGGTTCCTCACGACGTGGTACGCGGAACAATACATAACTTTGAATACTACATTTAGCCTCAAAATCAAAATTGTCCAACATAGCGAGTACACCGCCAAATGATGCCATTTCGCCAGCACTTGCAATACCACCTTTTTTTCTAAAAGTAGTCATTGGATATGGGTCTGGAATCTGTTTCGCACGGAATTTCTTCGTTACAGAAAAACCGCCATCGCCCGTCATAGTCAATGAAACTTCACCTGGACGGCTAACTTTAACGATATAGTTATTATCATTCTGCTTATTCAAAGACTCACAGCCTGTACAGTTCAAACGTAAGCTGTTTGATGAAACACCCGCCGCTGAAATAGCCACTGGATTATCAACGCCCATGTAAAACACATTCATTTTTTCAGCTGAGATGGTGCCTGACTTTTCACCAACTTCGTATTCGAAAGTACCTTGAGCTGTTTTAGTAGTCCCTGTTAAAGGGTTACGAATTGAAGCAGTTGCATTAACAGTTTGTTTACCAATGCCACTTGGTGTTGTTTCATAATGAGCAATACCCTCTTTTAAAGGTAAACCAGAACCATTAGCAGAAATCGAGATATTAGCACCTGGATTTTTAGAATAAGCTGCCAAATAAATATCTGCCTCAAATTTATCACCACGAATCAAATAGGCTTTTTTAGGGGCGATAGCCACTCTAAATTCATCTAATCTGATTTGTTCTTCACCATTAACTTTTTTCAAAAAGTAGTTCATAAGCGTCGTTTCAGATGTTTTAGCATCATTAACGAGTTTTGAAAGCGTTGGCATAACAGCAGCAACAGGCATTTGCTTAAATTTCAATTCCGACCAATTCTTAGCTTTTGAATCTGGTGGAGTAGGGTCAACTTGTATAGCAATTTGCTTTTCCAAATCTGCTTTATCCTTATCATCAACTAAGCTCAAGAATTTTTTACGTAGTTCAGTGATTTTTGCCTCAATCTCTGCGCCACGTCCTTTACCTTTCCCATCTGATAGGAATAAGTTGGTTGTTACATCTTTATCTTTATACCGAATAGGGCGACCATCCGTATATTTTGGATTAGGTCCGCCAGCTGCCGTAACAAGTTCATCAGTAACACCTTTAATATAAGCTTCAAATTCAGCAGACAGTTTTTGAGCATCAACTGCACGTCCGCGATAAGCCTCATTTGCGGGATTCTTGTAAGCATCAGCTACTTTATCAATACCCTTTTTAATATTTTCGTTTGAAGTAGCAACAATACCAGACGAGGTAGTGAGACCTTTATTCAAGGCAAAAAAAGCATTGATAATTTCAGCCGATACGTTCAACGCAAGCATTGCCGTCAACACCAAATACATGAGGTTGATCATCAATTGCCGCGGTTCCTTAGGTATTGACATTTTATTTCTCTTTTGAGTGGTTTTTAAAATTGGTTTGAATGAACATCAAAAAGCCTAAGAACTACGTGAATTCTCTCTTTTTAATGCTAAAATACTGAGGGGTAGTTGTACCAGCCTCCTTATTTTATTTTACTTAGGCACGTTTGACATAGCCGACAACATACCACCGTAAACAGCATTGAGCGAACCCAAATTTTTGTTCAAAGCCGACATTTGTTGCTTGTACATTTTAGTATCTTCCATTGCATCGCTCATGTTCGCCATAGCCTCCGTCATTTTGCTATAGAAACTGTTCATGCTTTGGATTTGCTGTTGCGTACCACTGAAATCCACTTCTTGAAGCGATTTCAACGCACCCAAACTTTTTGACATACCTTGCAATTCTGTCAACATACCACTCAATTTGTTCTCGACAACTTCACCGTTCAAACCTGGTAATTGTGGTTGAGCCACACCACCACCGCCTAAAGCGATTGGTCCAATCTTAGAATTGTAGTCACCGAGACCTGGGATAATTTTGTCCCAATAGTAATCAGGGTCAGGTCCGAGGATACCAAGCATAAGGAATAGTCCTGCTTCTACGCTCAAACCGAGGATAAGCATCTCAGAGGCATAAGGCCAGCTTTCGATTTTGAAAAGGGCGCCCATCAATACGATTGCTGCACCAACACCAATGATTAAATTCTTGATGTACTTGAATGATTTTGACTTAAAGAAACTCATTTTGTTCTTCCGCTTTTTAATAGGTTAAAAAAAAAGTATTTTGTAAATTCCTAATCTCAAATCAAAAACAGTTCCAACAACCGTTTCGAGAAAGGGTTGCCGACTATTTTTTAATTATTTTAATGATAGTAAATGCTAAAAGGTGAGGTCTGTTACGCGTGCCATCGGAATAAAAATAAATACTGAGGGAACAATTTTTGGGAAAAAAGGCCCCCTCAGTATTTTTTCGGTTTTGTCGTAAAAATTATGTTTTCACGTATTAAGTTGTCGGTTTTACTGTAAAAATCAACTTAAATGTGCCAAAATTCTTAATTAAAAATCATTGATTGAACGACCCAAGAACGTCAATGCGCAACGGAAACCGATGTAAGATTTCGTCGTATCTTGGTATTCAAAAGTCCGCGAACCTGTTTGCAAATAATAAGCAATATCTTTCCACGAACCACCACGAATAACCTTACGCTTTTGAGCAGGTTTGTCGTTGTCAACAGCATCATAACGATAATCGGGAACGATGTCATGCAAGCCAGTCGTATTATCAACGTAAGCCGTAATTGTCCATTCTGCAACGTTACCCGCCATGTTGAACAAGCCGTAATCATTCGGGAAATAAGCATCCGCTTTCACGGTGTACATACCGCCGTCTTCGGGATAATTACCGCGGCCAGGTTTGAAGTTGGCGAGCAAACAACCTTTTGAGTTACGCGTATAGTAACCACCCCACGGATAAGGAGCGAGGTCATGACCGCCACGCGCTGCATATTCCCATTCAAATTCCGTAGGCAAACGGAAATCTTCTGAGTTTGGCTCTTTTTTGCCGCGGTATGCGTTCCACAACTTGGTTCGCCACCAGCAAAATGCACGTCCCATGTGCCAATTCACACCAACAACTGGATAATCGTCGAAGGCAGGATGCCAAAAGTAGTTACGCGTCATTGGCTCGTTATATGAATACGCGAAGTCACGAATCCATACAAGCGTATCAGGATAAACGACAACTGGCTTACGCATGATGAAATCTTGGCGGTTAGCCCGCTTTACGTCCTTCATTTTCGGGTCAACCGAACGTTGCCAATCATTGTTATTATGAGCCGCCTTTTGCCACTCGTAATACTCATAGGTCACGACGAACTTTTCAGGATTGAACTCCTTCTTACCATCAAACTTGTCTTTGCCTTGATAGAACAAGTCATTTAGGGTCTCGTCTTCCCAGTCAATATCTTGGTCCCAGTCAATAATTTGCTTACCTCCGTCGTCTCCAGTCTCAATATAATGATCGAGTTTGGAGTGCGCCAAAGAGTCGGCAACCCATTGAATGAACTGGCGATACTCATTGTTCGTGATTTCTGTATCGTCCATGAAGAAGCCTTGGATAGAGATAGACTTCGGACGGTTCACGTAACTGCGGCTCATATCCTCGTCACTCGGACCAGCATGGAACGTTCCCGAAGGAATATACACCATACCATAAGGATTGATACCACGCCATGTTGGTCGGTCTTTCGTACCTACCAATTGACCATTTTCTTTCTTGCCGCACGAAGCCACAGTCAGCCCCAAGGCAATCAGCATCAAAAGTGCTTTTGATTGTCTTTTCATTGCTTTAAATTCTCGTTTTTTTCCTTCGATTTAGTGAAACAGGAAGCGCTATATTAGTTTAAAAAATCGCCCAAATGTAGATTCTTTTCCAAATATAAAAAAACAGATTAAGTTTTTGTTTACAGAAATCGACAGATTCTTAATTGTTTCTTTATTGAAAATGTGTGTAAAAAACGTGCATTTTTCGATATTAGTATGTGCAATCTTTTTTTTTTGTGACGCTAAATTAGATATATTCCCCACACAATCTAACATTTTAAAGGTATTTAACAAATAGTTATGAAAATTTAGTGTTTAAAATAATTCCATTAACAATATTCATAATGCTTAAAACCTTGGGTTATAAATGATTGGCGGTAATCGCCCTTTACCAAACTCTCTACCAATATTATACTGTAAAACGAGTTCATGTGACCCCGTATTGACCGTTTTTAGTGTCGATAATGTGATGTCATAACTGTAAGCAAGTGTCAATTTAGGGTTCAATTTGAAGCCACCTAAAATCACTAAAGCGTCCTGCGTTGATTGGCTATATCCTCTGAACGTTGTTCCGATAAAAAAATTATTGTCGTAGCGAAAAATAGTCGAAAAATCTATTTGCGTCTGCTTTCCATCCGAACGTAAGCATACTGAGGGGTGTGCTACGAAGCCCGCAAAGACGTTAAAATGCGTACTTCCATAAGCGCCATAATGACGCTTCAATTGCAATTGAGTCACTACTTGTTTGTCCAAAGTGAGTGTCGGTTCCGTCAAATTGGCGACAGAAACGCCCATTTCAAAAGCATTATTTTTGAAAAAAACGCCTGCATCAAATGTCGGTACAATGCCGTTGACATTCACGCTGTTCAAAAATTTATCTTGATGGTCAATTACGCCTTGCGTGTAATCACCATCGGGTGTCCGCAATTTAGACCCATCCAATGCCCCCTGCAAAATGCCTGCCGATGCGCCAAAAGACAATTGCGCTTCCCCAATTTTTTTAATAAAATTGTAACTCGCCTTAGCCGACAAACCACGGCGCGCGCCAATCGTTTCGTTTTCGACCGAAATACCGACGCCTGAACTCAATATACTGAGGGGTATCGACGCGTTTATATATTGCGTTGTCGGACTACCGTCCAAACCAACCCATTGCGAGCGAAAACCGCCCGTGGCAACGAGCGTTTTTTCAAGTCCCGCAGCCGCAGGATTTGCCCCATAGGGATTGAGCATATACAAGCTGTATTGCGCTTGCTGTTGCGCCCAACTCATTGATAGACAAAGGCTTGCGAACAAAAGTGTAAATATTTTTTTCATGGAAACGCCCTTTTTTAAACGTTATAATTCATACTAAAAACAACTTAACGATTGGCCAAGTTGCATAATTTGTGCGAATTTTTAAGCATTTAGACTTTTAAAAATATCGAGTCGCTGCATTTGATTGCGCACACTGTCAACACTGAATCTTTAAAACTGTTTTATGAGCGTAAAAAGTATAGAACAAGACCAATTTAAAACCCATTCAATTTTATTTTTTTTAGTACAAAATCTAAAAAAAGGAGTGTATAACAAATTGTTTTTTAGGCTTCAACTTTCCAAAAGTTAAAACTTTTGGAAAGTTATTTCACGATAAAAGGTGAATTTGTTATACACTCAAAAAAAAGGGACCCCTCAGTATAAAAGCTATTTTCACGTAAAACAACACCCGTTTAAGTCAAAAAAAGGCACTTATACTGAGGGGTCCCTAAAAAATCTAAATGTTCATTTTTTTTACACATTTTCTAAAAAATATAGCTTCCTTTGACGCGTTAATTAAAATAAAAAACGGACAGACCTACCTATATGAGTCATTCAAAATACGTTCATCCACATTGCCTCAATTGCCACTACCCTTTGGCGGAATTCGACAAATTTTGCCCAAATTGTGGACAAAAACCCGTTGCGCCAAAATCCGCAATGCACGATTTGGTGCATGAATTTATCCATTCTAATTTTCATTTGGATGGTAAATTTTTCAGCACTTTGACCCATATTTTTATCCCCGGTAAGTTGACCGAAGAATTTTTCAAAGGGCATCACAAACGCTATGCACATCCGATTCAATTGTATTTGGTTTTGGGCGGTTTATTTTTACTGATAATGTCGTCATTGTCAAACAAAGCGGAAGCAAAACTCCAAAAAAATCTCGATTCAAGTCAAACCGAGCGTAAAATCCGTCGCCTTTTGGCAACAATGGACTCGACGGCGCAACAAATGCCCGCCTACAAAAACGACCCCTCAGTAAAAAGCACCGTTGATTCGCTCTTAATGAAACAATTTCTGTTGGTCAATAAAAAATCGGAAGTCACCGCTGTGCGTCAAGGCTACGTGGAATGCAAACAAGCCTTATTCACGCAACGACTCAAAATAACGCGTTTCAAAGCCCAATTATCGCCTGAATTGACCCCCAAAATGCGTCAAAAAATGCACGTTTTACTTGAAAATTACGAAGTTGAATACGCGCAACTTCAAAAAGACAGCACCACACTCATAAGCAATAATGCGGAATTAGACCACACAAGTTTGAACGTTTCGCGCACAAGTTTGGAGACGTTTTTCTCTTTGCAGTACGTCGGTAAAAAAATGAAAGGCGAGGAATACGACAGCAACAAATGGTTGAAAAGTGCCGAAAAAGACGTGGAAAAAGACATAAAAAGCGATTTAGCGCGTGTAAACAGCGCGTCGAGAACATTCGCGGATGGCTTCTATGCGGAAGAAAAACAAAGCAAAATAGATAGTTTAAAAGAAAAAATAGCGCAAACGAGCGACCTCAAAATGCGCTTAAAAAAACCTGATTCCGTGAACGTTACCTTTTTTAGCAAGCCGACGCGCATTGCTCAAAATGACCTTCTGGATATGGAAAGCGACGATATTATCAAAAAATACAAAATTGAAGGTTTTTGGCTCACGCGCTTTGCCAAACGCTCCATTTTGATGCGGCAAGAAGGCGCCACCATGATGCACAATTTTATGGGCAAATTGCTTTGGATTATCAGCCTTTCATTGCTGCCGACTGCCGCTTTTATGTACCTTTTATATTGGCGACAAAAACGCTATTTTTCGGAACACGTTGTCTGGCTTTTGCACATTAACTGCTTGATTTTCATGCTCTTTCCGCTCGTTTGGTTGGGAATTTTGTATGAAGATTCTGATGCATCTGATTGGATTTTAATACCCTTTTTAATCGGTTCATTCGTTGCGCCTTTCGTTGCCCTAAAACGTTATTACAAGCAGAATTGGGCAAAAACAATTGTAAAAGGTTTTATATTCCAAACCGCTTATGCGGTTATTGGAACGCTTACATTTCTAATCGGTGGCGCGCTTAGTTTTTTGTTTTTGTAAGTAAAAATAGGGGGAAAACCTAATTTAACCCAACACTTTGCAAGTAGGTTTACGTTAAAATATAATGCATAAAAAAGCCATTTTTGCTTAAAAATTAAGCAAAAATGGCTTTTTTTATGAATTATACTGAGGGGTCCCTTTTCGTTAAAAACGCCATTTATTTTTCCAAAAACGCCTTCACCGTCGCTTCCCATTTCTCCTTTTCAAATTTCACAATTGCCCCGTGCGGCGACTCGTTGAAAATCACCAACTGCTTGTCTTTTGTCGCTAAATTGTTGAAAATTAATTCCGTCTCGGCTTGCGTCACGCGGACATCCTTGTTGCCGCGCATCAAAAGGGTCGGCATCGTCACTTTTTTAGCGTATTCTTTGGGTTGATTGCTGAATGCCCAATTGCCTTTTTCGACGCTTCCCCAAAACATCATCAGGTGCGCAAGCGGCGTTTCGGGCGCGTGAATCATCCGCAGAAAACCCTTCGTGCCGTCCAAAAAACTCGCGTAGGGGCAGTCCAAAAAGATTTTTGATGGCTTCAAATCATCATTCGCCACGGCGTTTAAAATCGACGCCGCACCCATCGAAACACCCCACATAATGATGGATTTCGCCCCTTTGGATTCCGCAAAACGATAAGCCGTCACGACATCTTTGTTCTCCACATAGCCGCCCATGCTTTCGTTGCCCGAACTGTTGCCGTGCGCCCGAAAATCGGTCAATAAAACATCATATCCTTCGTTGTAAAAAAAAGTTGCCGAGCGCGTAGATTCCTCTTTTGATGAGCCAAAACCATGAAATAACAAAACCATTCCGCGTGAATTCGAGCCATGATGCGCGTACCAACTTTCCAAATTAAAGCCTTCAGACGTTAATTTAATGGTGTCGTGGGGAATCGAAAAGCTGTCATTGACGGGGCGTTTTAGTTGTTCCAAACCCAATATTTTTTCAGAAACGGTGATGTCTGTCAATTTTTTACGTGGAATTCGGTTCGGATTGTCCCCAAAATACATCATCCGACTGGCTTGAATCGCGACGATAATATTGATTAGAATAAAAAGAAAAAGGGCGGGAAAAAGGACGAAACGCCGCAGCATTCGACCCCAGTTATTTTGTTTTTTTATCATCTTGAAGTTGAATTAGAAAATGCTTTTGAATAATTAAAACGCAAATGTATAAAACTAAATGAAAGTAAATATGTAGCCCTGAAATGTGGCGCGACCTTAAAGTCCCGTTATGGCTTCAAATTATCATTTGGTACCTGTCTTTTTCCGCAAAAATGCCTCAAATTATCATGTGCAGCGCCCACCTCAGTAGTCCGCCGTTCCTTTGTATCCATATCAGAATTCATCCGAAAAAAACACCTGTCCGCCGATTTAGCAGCGCGCTTTCGTCGGTCGTTTGCAACCTCTTCGTAACTTTTGACTCTTTGACTCGGTCTGATTGTCGAAGGTTTAAAAAAAAGAGTAAAAATGCGTTTTATACTGAGGGGTCCTTTTTTCGTCCTTGATTCACGGGTTTTAAGCCTTTTTTACAGTCGCCACATTCAAGTAGAAATACTTTTGCACTTTTTTAGAAGTAGGATTAGGGAAATTTTCAGAAGATTTAATAGGATTTTTTTTTTAGATGTAATGACGTAAACAACGCCACACCTTGACGTTATTAGAAGCAGCACCTTACTAAATCCATAAAAATCTTACCAATCCTAATTATAAAATTTAGGGTCAATCGACCATCAATTGTCCTTAGTCTATAAAACACGAACAGTGAAAAACTTTGCACTCAATTTTACGCTTGTTAAAAAATCGCTTTGCACCAATTTTTAATTTATTCTCAACTTTAAGTCATGAAAAAGTTTGCATCCACATTCAATTTTGAAAAAAAGGGACCCCTCAGTATGTGCCGCCTTTCGGCATTCCGAAAATCGGGAAAAGCGTTTGGAACCGTTTTTTTGCTCTTTTTTGCTTCATTTCTATCCGCTCAAAAAATCAGCGGCGTCGTCACCGATGCGGCGGGTAAAGTCCAAGAATTCGCTTCCGTCATGTTGATGTTGGCAACAGATTCGACGCTCACGAAGGGCGCAATCACGGACGCCGACGGCAAATTTGACATTGAAAACGCTGCCGCGGGAAGCTATTTTCTCAACGTAAGCATCGTTGGTTTTAAACCTTTTTTGTCAAAACCGTTTGACTTTGACGGCAAAAATGACGTTTTGAGCGAGAAAATCACGCTAAAAACGTTGGACACCGAATTGGGTCAAGTGACCGTCGTTTCCCGCAAACCCGTTGTGGAAGTTAAAGCCGACCGCATCGTTTTCAACGTCGAAGCCAGTCCGACTGCGCAAGGTTTGAACGCCTTGGAACTCCTCAGAAAGTCGCCTGGCGTGAACGTCGATAAGGATGAAAACATCAATTTGAAGGGCCGACAAGGCGTTGTGATTTACATAAACGGCAAGCCAAGCCAAATGTCGGGACGTGATTTAGCCGCTTTTTTGAAAGGATTGACGGCAAATGACATCGAAGCGATTGAAATTATTTCTAACCCTGGAGCAAAATTCGACGCCGCAGGAAACGCGGGTGTGATTAATATAAAATTGAAAAAAAATAAGAAAATTGGCACAAATGGCAACGTGTCGCTCGGTTTTTCGCAAGGCATCACGCCCAAAATGGATGGCTCTTTAAGCGTCAATTACCGTGACCAAAAATGGAATTTATTTTCAAATTACAGCTACAATGTCGGCACTTGGAACAACGGATTGAACCTTGACAATACAATTGGCGACTCCTTATACATTCAGCGTTCGTCGAACAATTGGTCAAATAACGACCATAATTTAAAAATTGGCGCCGATTACACGGTCAATTCCAGAAATACGATTGGTTTTATCATCAACGGTGGCTTGACAAATCCTAATTCTAACTCGAGCAGCCGAACGAATATTAGCCGCATTTCGCGCCGCCAAACGGACTCGATTTTGGTCGCAAGCAGTGCGTCAAATGGCACTAATAAAAATATCAATTACAACCTCAATTACCGTTTCGCCGACACAAGCGGACGCGAACTAAACATTGACGCCGACATGAGTCAATTTCGCAACCGCACCACGTCTTCGTTGCCGAATCGCTACCGCGACGCTACCGATACACGGACGTTGACGGAACGCATTTATTGGAACACACAACCCGTTGATATTAACATTAAATCGCTTAAAGCCGACTTCGAGACACCCCTCTCGATTGGCTCGGGACAAGTCCGTAAAAAAGCGGGAAAACTGGGTTTAGGCTTCAAAACGTCGAATGTGGAGACCGACAACACGTTCGGATTCTACAACGTCAATCCAGCGGATGATTCAAGATTAATAGATGTAAATCGTTCAAATTCATTTAATTACGTAGAAAACATCAACGCGGGTTACGTAAATTACAACGTTCAAATTAAGAAATTTACGGCGCAATTGGGCCTTCGTGGCGAGCAAACAAAATCGAAAGGAACCCTCACCGCGATGAAACCGACGAACTCAAAAGACGTGGATACGACCTATTTTAACGTCTTTCCGACCGCCGCTTTGGGCTATACTTTCAGCGACAAACACGCGATGAATTTGACGTATCGCTACTCAATTGACCGTCCCGCGTATGCCGATTTGAACCCATTTGAGAATCAAATTGACGAATTGACGTTCCAAAAAGGCAACCCTTTTATTCGTCCGATGTTCACAAATACGGTCGAAATGGGCTATACGTTCATGCAAGCGGCGACTTTGAGCGTCAATTATGCCCGAACAAATGACTTTTTCACGCAGATTACCGACCAAGAAGAATTTGTTGTGAACGGCGCAAAAACGACCCGTTTTTTCATCACCAACAAAAATTTGGCGGTCAAAGACCAATATGGCGTGAGCATTAATGCGCCGTTGCCGATTAATAAATGGTGGATGGGCATGGTCAATATTTGGGTCAACCACAGCAAAGTGAAGGCGGATTTGGGCGGCGACCGCCAAATAAATGTGGCGGCAACGGGCGTCGGATTTTGGATGCAACACACCTTCGAGTTGGGCAAAAGTTGGTCGGCAGAAGTCTCAGGTTGGGGCAACGCGGGCGGTTTGCAAGGCAATTTTGTCAACAAATCGCAAGGCGTTATGGACATTGGCGTCGCCAAAAAATTGTGGGATGGCGACGGCACGTTGAAGTTGTCTTTTAGTGACGTTTTCAAAACATCGCGTTGGGCAGCTTACACAAATTTGGGCAAACTCAACATGGATATGTCGGGAACTTGGGAAGGGCAACAATTGCGCGCCCATTTTAGCTACCGTTTTGGCAACAAAAACGTCAAAGAAGCGCGCGACCGAAAATCAGGTTTGGAAGACGAAAAGAACCGCGTCAAATCGGGCAAAGGGTAACAAAATTTTGTTATTCCAACCACTCTTTCGACGTGTTCGGATAGGCTGCGTCGATGTACTCGTCTTTGTCGTATTTCGTCGATGCCAAGACCAAAAGCGTCGCATTTTGCGTGAAATCGTACATAATATGCCAATCTTTGGGTTCCAAAATCAAGACTTTGTTGGGTTGGTCGAGCTTAAAAATCTGCTCCGACCAACCGTCATTGTTGTAAATTTCGCAGCTGCCGCCCAAGCAAATCAGGGCTTGCCAAGACGCGCGGTGCCGATGCCCGCCGCGCCGAATATCCGTCGGAACGCCGTGCATCCAATAAAAACGCTTGACGTCAAACGGGATTTGCTCTTGCGCCACGTTTAGAGTGCCACGCGGGTCGGTATAATTTTTTAATTCTAATATATAAGCCATGTTTGAAAATTGAAAATTAAAAATTAGGAATTAAAAATTGAGCGCAATTGAACACTTTCTGCTCATTTTCAGCGGCTTGTAGTGTTCGATTAATTGCTTCTCGACTAATTATAAATCTTATAACTTATTGATTATCAAACTTTTGGAAAGTTTAAAACTTTCCAAAAGTTGTTTTATTGACGGTTCAATTTTGTTGAAAACTTAATTAATTGATAAATAATTTATTAAAATAATTTGTTTTGACATAAGCGAACCAACCGCGTTTTTTATCCGCTTTATATTCCGCCGTTGATTG
Source organism: Saprospiraceae bacterium (assembly GCA_043764555.1). Taxonomy (GTDB): domain Bacteria; phylum Bacteroidota; class Bacteroidia; order Chitinophagales; family Saprospiraceae; genus JAAFJT01. The sequence continues at coordinate 7,012 of JAYUKJ010001028.1, read as the reverse complement.
AACGCCGAGCTGCTCAAAACGGGCATCAATAGCCGTCAATTGAGTTTGCGCGGCTTTTAATTTTTGCAAATAAGGCGTATAAAAAATGGCTTTAATCGAGTCATTCAAAAGGTACATTTTAGGCGCAAAAATAGATTTATTCTGCTCAAATAATTTAACGCCGTGAAAATGGAAGAAGACGGCTTCAAAAAGGGACCCCTCAGTATATGACACCTTTTGGCATCCCGAAAATCGGGGAACGCCTTTTTTCGACTTTAATTTTCCCGAAATCACATTTCCAACTTGTTGAAAATCAAACTGTTGCACATTCCACGGCGCCAATCCTCCGCCTAAATGTTGCAACGAATGAACGCCCTCAAAACGGGTTAACCAGTCGTCTAAGTATTTTTGGTCGCCAAATTTACCGTCTTCATGGCGATTAAAACACCATTCCAAACACCGCGCGCGCCACCAATTTAAGACCTTTTTCCCGTTTTCTGTATTATCAAAATACATAAATTGAACGCAATATTTTCCCGACAATTTTGATTTATCATACTGTGGCGTATATCGATGTTCGGTGATTAAAACGTTGGCCGAAGGCGGCATTTCATCAAGCAAAACTTGCGGATTTTTGTAAAAAACCATGTCGGCATCAATGTAAATGCAATGCGGCAAATCGAACGTATTGAGGCAATAATAAATCGTCGAACTCGTGCAAGTCCAGCAATATTCGCCCCGTGAGCGCATCGGTTTGATGCGCAGTAGGTCTTCATCTTCAAATTCGGCGAGCGAAATGACCGTCAAATTCGGTAAATTCATCGCCCGTAATGTCGTCAAACACAAGTCATCGAAAGCAAAAACGTAGAGATGTGCCGACCCCGAAGTAGTCGACATCAGCGACGCGTAAGTGACCAATCCACGCGCTAAGTAATTGGAATCAAATAAAGTACAAAAGTTAATCATTTTAAATACGTTTATGTCGTCGTGAAAAACGTCGTCGAGGTTTAAAACCTCGACGACGTTGAATGCGCTAATGCTGTCATATCTAATTTTCATAATCTATAACCCGCGCTCTCGCAATAACTTTCCAACTCGAGTCGGATTGAATCGTTTCGACACCCGTTTTTTGCAACGCTGCCCGCACCGAAACATCCGAAAGGGAAGCCAATTGCGCGACCAAATCGTCAAAATTTTGATGCTTAAATTTACGGCTTACGATTTTCGGTTTTTCGGTCGGCGTCGGGTCTTCGATGCGGTTATATGCCACAATTTTGTCCGTCAAAATGAGGCACAAACCACTGCCGACGGCGTCCAACTGCGACGTCGATTCCTCACCCGCCCAGACCGCAATGTCGGCAGATTGATAGAATTTTGGCAAATCGCGATACGGTTGAGCAGGCAAAATTTGGACGCTTTTTATCGCTTCAATGTCCGCTTTTTGCTCGCCATCGCCGATGAATAAACCGCGAAATACGACTTTATTGCCCGTTAAAACTGCATTTTTATTCAATTCGTCAATTGCTTTTGCAACGAATAACGGGTTTTTCTGATTCGTTAAACGCCCCGTGTACAAGACCACAATATCCTGTTCGGCAAAGCCTAAATCAAGCCGCGTTGCCTGTCGATTTTTAGCATCGGGGTGAAATTGAACGGTGTCAACCCCGAGCGTCGTGACCTTTACTTTTGCCGCAGGAACGCCCATAAAAAGTTCGGCAATCTCGCCCGCGTCGCTCGTGACGGCAAAACATTTTTCGCTTTCGGAAGCGATAAAACGGCCAGGCAATGTCTGTAAAGTCCACCAAATCAACTTTTTAAATATAGATATTTTATCCCAATTGCGTGCCGTGTCCAAAACCGAATAAACGGCGTGGTTGGCCGTAAACAATTTGAAACGCGCACCGCCAAACTTTTTAAGCGCCGCCAAACGCACCGAATCAGGCACTGCGTGTTCCAAAGAATGCACAATATCGGGTTGCAATTCGCTGATTTTTCGATTCAAACCGCGAATCCAAATATGCCCCGCCGCCGCCCGAAACGGCAACCGATGCAAAATAACGGACCCCTCAGTATAAGTAGTCCCGAGCGGCTGAATGCGGTCACCCAAATAATTTTGGTAACTTTTTTCGTAAAATTTGTGATTAAAATAGACCTGCGCCGTCGAAGTAACAACGTGAACTTCATGCCCAAGTTCGGCAAGTGCGCGCGGTAGGCAATTTTCGATATAGCCCATTTTTTCAGAATACCAACGGGAAACAAAGACGATTTTCATACGCTTTTTCGGTACTTTTAAGGTGTTTTTACGGCGTTTTTACGTTTATTTTTCCGAAACACAATCCGTTTATTGACTCATTTTATGCGGCAAAAGTAGTTTTTGGTTGAATGAATTGCGCTATTTAAACAGGTTTTAAAAATTTAATTATTTTTTTTATTAAAAAAATACGGCACATTTCCGAAACGCACTATATTGAGTCTCAATTCAAAAATGTATTTTACTCACAAATTGTTCGGACAACCAACCGCACTACTCAATTTTCGACCATGTTACAACGCCGTTTTCGCACCATTTTGACCGCTCGTTTGCTCCTCGAATACCGCGAACATTTTCTTTTTTTGCAGCAAACGCCGCGAAATGGTGGTGGTTTTACGTTCCCGGGAGGAAAAATCGAAGGTGAAGAATTTGCCAAAGAAGCGCTTGTTCGAGAGACTTTTGAGGAAGTTGGCATCGTCGTTTCCGTCAAAAATCTGATACTTATTCACGTCACGCACCGCAAAATTGACAGCGTTGTGGAAATCATTTTTTTCTTCCATTGTCAACAAGATTGGTCGGGAACACCCACTGTAAAAGAGCCTGAAAAATTCTCAAATGCCGTTTGGTTACCGATTGACGAGCCCCCCGCAAAGCTAACAAGCGTGCTGAAACATTCGTTGGAATCGTGGAAATCGGGTCAATTGTTCTCCCAATTTCCGAAGGCAAAAAAGAAAAATGAGCCAACAATTGCCCCAATTGCCGAAGTTATCGACCTTGAAGACGTGAAAAACGACAAAAAAACGATAAAAAAAGTCGTTAAAAAGCTGGGCGCCAAAGATTTGAAAAACGTCGATGTTAAAGATTTGAAAAAAATTGGCGTCAAGGATTTAGAAAAAATTGACGTTAAAGATTTGAAGAAAATTGACAAAAAAGTTTATAAAAAAGCCGTCAAAAAACGAACGAAATGATTCTAAATTCCAAGAATTTCAGATTCCAAATTCCAAATTTCAGATTCCAAATTCCAAATTTCAAGGATTCCAAGGATTTCAAATTCCAAATCTTTGGAATTTGAAATCTTTGGAATTTGGAATTTGGAATTTGGAATATAGAATCCTTGGAATCCTTGGAATTTGGAATCTTTGGAATTTGGAATCCCCTAAATTGGCAAAACCGCCGCCCGTTTTTCTTGTTTTTGACTCGCCAAAAATTGCTGTGCCGTTGCGGCAATTGTCTCCGCAATCGGTCTGTATTTGAAATCGGGAAAAGCGGCGAGCGATTTTTCATTTTGGAAAAAAAACGTCGTCGCCGAAGTCCGCGCCGTCTCGCGTGTAATCAACGGACGCCGTTTTGTGAAGATACTTTTGAGCCATTCCACGCGCCAAGCGACTTGTCTGAGAAAAGGCGTAACGGGAATTGAGGCAGGTTTTTTATCTAAAATCTTAGCAATATCCTCAAACATTTTTTTGTACGTCCAATTCTCTCCATTCAATATAAAACGTTGATTGTCAATGTCTGATGTCATTAATTTTTCCATAAAGTGAACAACATCGCGCACATCAACGTAGCCCGTAGACCCCTCAGTATAAAACCGTAAACCGCGCCAAACTTGGTCAAAAAGGCGCCCCGTTCCGTGTTCCCAAAACTGCGAACCCAAGATAACGGACGGATTGACAATCGCCACCGACAAGCCTTCCGCCATGCCGCGCCACACTTCTTGCTCCGCTTGATATTTTGAAATAGCGTAATGCGTATTTAAGTCCGAACGCTGCCATTTGTTCGTTTCTGACACATTTTTTTCGTGTTCGACGCGCCCAATTGCGGCAATCGAGCTGACGTAAACGAGTTTTTCTATGCCGTATTCCAGAGCCGCATCGACGATATTTGCCGTACCCGTTGCGTTGATTTCATACATTTCTTCGCGGTCGCGCGGGTCAAAACTGACAATTGCGGCGCAGTGATAAATCTGTCGAATCTGATATTTCTCCAGAATTTCTGCCAAAAAAGGCACATCGCGCACGTCACCTTCGACCCATTTTACACGGTCGGCAGCGTCCGCAACCAAATCCATCGGACTCGTTGCGCGCTTCGTGCAGACAAGATTTATGTAGCCTTTTTTGACCAAAAAGCGCGTCAAATAGGAGCCGACAAAGCCCGTTGCGCCCGTGATGAGTATGGGTTTCTCTAAATTTTCCAAAGTGGTGATATATTAACTATTCTGTTATTGCTTAACCTAAAAATCAGGGCAAAGATGCACTAAGTCGAAGCATTTTTGTCCATTATTTTTCAAAAATGGGACTCCTCAGTATATAGCGTCTTTACGACATCCCGATTCTTTTCGGGAAACGCGTTTTTGTATTATCAAACGGCAAAATCGGTTAAGAAATACCGCACACCGCGTCCTTTGCCGACCACCGTGATTAATTTTCTTTCGACCAAAAGTGTCAAATCATTTTTAAGTGTTCCACGCGAAGAAGTCGGCATAATCCTCACTAAATCAGCTACTTGAACCGATTTTTGTTCTTTTATGGTCTCTAAAATCTGCTTCTGTCGGTCGTTCAAATAACCTTTTAGCGCCTTGTATTTTGTTCTTTTTTGGGTCAATTGCGTCGTCAAAACAAGTAAGCAATCTAAAAAGAAAACCAGCCATTTAGCAATTATTTCGTCGGGTTGACCGCGTTTTTGCTGCCCGTCCACCAAGCTGCGGTAGTAGTCCTTTTTACGTTCTTCAATCAAGTTTTCAAAAGAGCAATATTGTATAAAATCATAACCTTTTTGCAAAAGAAGGCGCGTTGTCAACAGTCGAGATAAGCGTCCGTTGCCATCTTGAAAGGGATGAATGGATAAAAACTCATAGACAAAAACGGGTATCGTTAATAGCGGATGTAGCGTGTCATTTTGAAAACTTGTGGTCGTCCACTCCATCAAATCACGCATAGCCATCGGCGTAAGGTGCGGAACTGTTGTGTTGAACACGACGTTGCGTGTCCCACCTGGCGAAGTTGCAACAACTTGATTACTCAAATTCTTATACGCGCCCCGATGCCGTTGGTCTTTATCGCTGTGGCGCAAAAGATGTCCGTGCAGTTGTGAAATATAATTTTCAGTAAGCGGAATGGCGTCAAAATCACTCATTATCAAACTTAAAACTTCATAATAACCCACAACTTCTTGCTCATCTCTGGTTTTAAGTTCGGTGATTTTCATGGTTTTCAACACCGATTCTACTTCAAGATTTGTTAAAGTTGACCCCTCAATACGAGTGGACGACCCCGTACTTTCCACCATTACTTCGGATTTTAATTGCTTTAAAAACAGTTTTTCATCCAACTGTTCTATCTGCCAACGGCTTTGAAAAGCGTCAATGGCGGCGACTTTCCGAAGAATCACCTGTTGTGTTGCAAAATCGAATTGAAGTTTTAATTCCATCATTGATTAGCCAATTTTTAGCCGCAAGTTAGCCAATTAATATTTGAATTAGCCAATTATTAGCCACAAATTAGCCAATTATTTTTTTAGTTAGCCACAAATTAGCCACAAATTAGCCACAAATTAGCCAATTAATATTCTGAATTTTTCAAAAAAACAAAGCGAATAGTGGATAATCACCACTATTCGCTTTGTTTTTTTTGAAAAAGGGACCCCTCAGTATTTTTGATAAAAAAGGGCATTTCCCCAGTTTTGATGCTGGAAATCTGAGATTTTTACGCTATTTAGTCAATGCTTTCAGGAAATCAATACCTTTTTGCGTCACGTCATTGGCACTGTTACTCAACAAAACAACGGCGACATTTTGCGCTTTTACGAACCCGCAGAAGGATGTAAAACCGCCCGTTCCGCCGTTGTGCCACGTCATTAGTTGTCCTTTTTTATTGGTCGAGAGTTGCCAAAATAAAGCGATTTCGTTTTCGGGACGGTCTCTAAACGTCGCTTTTTGGGCCAATTGCATCGCGGGATTTGGCGCTTCCATGTTGGCTTTAGCGTATTTGAGCATATCCGAAACCGTGGAACGAATCGCACCCGCCGCGCCCAAACCCGTAATGTCCCAATAACTCGACAGATTGCCCGCTTCGTCGTGCGGTTTGGCAAAATTGGATGAATCCGTAGCCGAAATTTTGATTTTTGTGGCGTCCATACTGAGGGGTCCTGCGATGTATTTTTGCACCAAATTTTCATACGACATTTCGTATTTTTTCTCCAAAATAATGCCCAATAAACCCGTTGCAAAGTTAGAATAAGCGGATTTTATACCCGCAAAAGTGTCCAATTTCACGGTGTGTAAAAACCTCAAAACCATATCGGCTGTGTAGTTTTTGTAAGGATTTGCAGCATCAAAACCCGCCTGTTTGCTGATGTCTTCGGACGGAAAACTCACCAAACCCGACGTGTGATTTGCCAAATATTTAATCAAAATGGGTTGTCCTTTAAACTCTAAATTGGGATATTGTTCGGGCAAATGCAGCCGAATATCGTCGTCCAATTGGATTTTTTTATCCAAAATGGCTTGCGCCAAAAGCGTTCCTGTGAAGGTTTTTGTAACAGAACCAATTTCGTACAAAGTGGAATCACTCGCCAATTTTGGCGCTTTTTTGTCCATTTCACCGTAATGATACGTAAAAAACTGCCCATTTTGACAAACGCCGATGGACAAACCCGCCGTATTTGATTTGGCGATAAAGGTAAGCGCTATACTGTCGACGGTCTTATCCAAAACCGTTTTCAAAGGATTGTTAGACGCCGCAGCAACGGTGCGCTTCTTAGGTTTTTCGACAAAAGGTTTGAACA
>JAYUKJ010001027.1:0-1937 GCA_043764555.1 Saprospiraceae bacterium | reverse complement strand
CTTCCCAAGCTGCTTTGTCACCCGCGCGTTGTCTAAACTGTTCGCCACGAACCTCTGTACCCGCCGCGATGCTAAAATTGGGGTAGCTGCCTTGTTTGAAAGATTTGGAAATATCGGCATTGATAAGTGATTGATTGACATAGGTTTGTCCAATGTAGAACTCAGTCGGCGAGAGGTCACCCAAACTCGGATTAACCGTGTTTTTAGCGTACCAATCTACCAAGTTGGAACCGTGACCTAAACTAACATCCAAAGCCCAATTATCGCCAAACTTACCTTTAACACCCGCCGTGATGGAAATGTCATGCATATCGGCTGGCGCAATCGGGTTGTAGCCGTTGGGGAATTTCGACAATACGCGACGTGCCACATTGGATGGCGCCCGCGTGAAAACGCCCGTTACGACGTTTTTTTTGGTGTAGCCACCAAAAGTGTAAAAATCCCAATTGGCGTTAATCGGCACACCTGCATTGATGAACAAACCATAGGTTGTGTTCTCCGCTGCGCCCAAAACAGCGCGGTCTAAATCAGGTTTTCTCGCTGCCAACAAACTGTCATTTGTTGCTTTGACACTTGAGTAAAAATTACCCGTCCACGTACCCGAACGGTCGTAACCGTTGGTGTGTGAATACGTACCTGTGGCGTTTAAGAAGCCACTTGCACCGAGTTTCAAACCCACGTTTGCCGACAAATTGTAGGTGCCACCGTCTTGCGTCAAAACGGGTGCTTTGATACCTTTAACGTCCAAATTCGGTTTCGTGTAGCCTTGACCGTAGTAAGCCGTGACCGCACCGCCCGAAGACGCGTTGTTCAATTGCATATTGATAACACCCGCAATCGCGTCGGAACCGTATTGAGCCGCCGCACCGTCGCGGAGAACTTCAACGCGTTTTAACGACAAAGCAGGAACGACGTTGATGTCCGTACCGACTTGACCTTTACCAACACCGTCGTTGATGCTCAAAAAGGAGACTTTGTGGCGGCGTTTGTTGTTGACCAACATCAAAACTTGGTCGGGTCCCAAACCACGCAACGTCGCAGGGTCAACGAAAGGCGCACCGTCGTTGATACCAAATTTAACGGCGTTGAACGAAGGCGCCGAGAAGTGAATCGCTTGACCCAAATCCACTTGACCCGTTTGCTGAATGTCTTTCACCGTGATAACGTCAATCGGCACGGGACGGTCAACGTCCGAGCGCGGTTTCGTAAAGCGCGAACCAACGACAACCATGGCTGATAACGATTCGCCGTCTTCCATTTTCACGTTAATTGTTGACTGTTCGCCCACTGTAATCTCTTGGGTTTTGAAACCCACGAAAGAGAAAACCAAAATGTCGCTTTTCTCAGCGTTTACTTTAAAGTTGCCATCAACGTCCGTTAATGTCCCTTTTCCAGTGCCTTTCACAAAGACACTAACGCCCACGAGTGCTTCGCCGTTGCCGTCGGTGATGGTTCCTGAAATTGATTTTTCGACTGTTGTCGTTGTGTTAATCGAAAAAATAGGCGTTGTTGTCGCCGAAATATTTGCCTTTGAAACCGTCAAAAGGAGGGCAACTAAAAGCAAATTGGTTAAGTAGTAATGAGTTTTTTTCATTCTAAGAAAATGATTTAAAGTTGATTGTTATAAATTATAAAGTAACTTAAATTAGGGTGTAAATAAATGAATAATTTTAGACATACGCGCAATAAAAAAAATAGATAATTCCATTTTATATATCTAAATAGAGTCAATATTTTTGACGCTCCTGTTTTTAAAGATGGGTCTTTGACAAAAATGCGCGACCCGCTAAAATTGTCAAAGATCCCTTTTTTTAGCACAAATAAATGGCTAACGAGCACAAATAAATGGCTAACGAGCACAAATAAATGGCTAACGAGACCAAATAAATGGCTAACGAGCACAAATAAATGGCTAACGAGACCAAATAAATGGCTAA
>JAYUKJ010001026.1:0-6463 GCA_043764555.1 Saprospiraceae bacterium | reverse complement strand
ACAAACCGTTGCGACTCGACACTGAAACAGGCACATCCGTACCCAATTTCATTGTTCCCGAAATAGCGCCGAAATAGCGCCAAGTCGTTGCCAAAGCTGCCGAGCTGTCGCGGTTGCAGAGTTCAAATCTCGGCGTGCGCACCGTCGTTTTTTGAAAGAAAATATCGACCACAAGCGGTGTCCAAGTGGACGAGCGGAACGTGCCTTTTAGCGACGCCGTGCTGTCGGCATTCATTTGAAAAACAACGCTGTCGGCTTTGTAATATTCTGTACCACAAGCATTTGTAGATTGAAAATAAACACCATACGGCGTAAACTGCGAAACCGCGCAACCGCAATAGTTGTTCGTATTTTCAACGGCATATTTGATGCACCCCGTCGGCGGAATGACTTGCCTGACCGTCACCGTAAAACGGCATTCAGTGCTGTTGTTCAACGAATCTTTGGCCGTGTAAACAACGGTTGTTGTGCCAACGCCGAAGGTTTGACCGCTCGGAAAATTGCTCGATACTGAGGGGGTCGTGCAGTTGTCCGTAGCCGTCGGAGCTGTCCACGTCACAACCGCGTTTACAGTCGGCGAAGTGACGGAAATATTTGCTGGACAATTGTTTATAATTGGTGGAATAACATCATTTAAACAAAAATTAGGCGGCGGTAAGCACGTAACATTTTGAGAATTTGATAAAGAAAAACCGAAACCACCTTCTTGTCCGTTGCTCAAAGAAAACTGTCCACTTGCGCCCAAAACGTCGATATTTTGACCATTTGCGGCGGTGCCAACTTGGAACAAACCGTTGCGGCTCGACACGGCAACCGCGGCGTCCGTTCCGACTTTTACGGTGCCAATCATGTTGCCAAAATACCGCCAAGCTGTGGTAGAAGTTGCCGTACCATCGGACGGGTTGCACAGCTCAAATTTGGGCAAACGCGCCGTCGTTTTTTGGAAGAAAATATCGACCACAACGGGCGTCCAATTCGATGAACGAAACGTGCCTTTGAGCGACGCCGTGCTGTCGGTATTCATTTGAAACGTAACGCTGTCCGCTTGATAATACTCTAATCCACAAGCATTTGAAGATTTGAAATAAAGACCATACGGCGAAAATTGAGATTGCAAACAACCACAAAAATTGTTCGTATTGTTCACCTTATATTTAACACAACCCGTCGGCGGAACGACCTGCGTCACCGTGACGGCGAAGCGACATTGAGCGCTGTTGCCCGCTGAATCGCGCGCCGTGTAAACGACGTTCGTTGTGCCAATCGAGAAGGTTTGACCACTCGAAAAAGTGCTGGATACTGAGGGGTCCGTGCAGTTGTCCGCCGCCGTCGGAACCGTCCAATTGACGACCGCAGAAGTGGTCGGCGTATTGACCGAAATATTTGTCGGGCAATTGTTGAATGTCGGCGGCGTGGCATCCGTCAAACACGGATTTACAAGCACAGGACAAGTCGTCGGTTGCGGATTTGAGAGCGGAAAACCAAAGCCACCAACTCGACCGTTACCGAGCGAAAACTGCCCCGCCGCACCGAAAGTTGTCGCACTTTGACCCGTCGCACCAACGCCCATTTGAAACGAACCGTTTCTACTTGCCACCGACAGCGGCGCCGCGGCATCGAATTTTATGGTGCCACTCATGGCGCCAAAATAGCGCCAATTAGCGGCAACCGACGCGGAACTATCGCGGTTGCAAAGTTCAAGACGCGGTGTGCGTGCCGTCGTTTTTGCGAAGCGAATATCCACAAAAATCGGTCGATAATCGGCAAACGTGCGAAAGACGCCTTTCAGCGTTGCCGTGCTGTCGGTGCCAACAATAAACTGCACGCTGTCAGCTTTGAAATACTCGACGCAATTATTGGATGTTTCGAGATACAAGCCGTAAGGCGTGAACAAAACATCGGTGCAACCACAGAAATTATTGACATTTCCGACCGTGTAATTGGTGCAGTTTTGAGCAAAACTCACCATCGAAAAGAGCATGAAAAGGGCAACGAGAAGCTGCTTTTTGAGGCATACCAAGTAGATTTTGAACATAGGAAGAATCTGTTTAATGAAATTATAATTTAATGATATACTATTGGAATTAAGCGCATTATTCCTCAAAGTTACGCATTGTGTATCCACAAATGCGAAGCATTAACATTACGTTAGCGTCCGTTTGAGAATTATTATACTCTACTGGTTGTCTTTTTGTTGCTTAAAACGCAAAAAAGCCAAACGAATTAAATCGTTTGGCTTTATTTTTTTGATAAAATCGTCAAAAAAAGGCGTTTATACTGAGGAGTCCCTTTGGAGCGCATTCGCGATTTGTTCCGCGTGATTTTTGGTATCCACCTTATCGAAAATTTGTTCAATGACGCCTTTTTCATCAATCAAAAAAGTCGTTCTTAACACGCCATCAAACTCACGTCCCATAAATTTCTTAAGTCCCCAAACGCCAAATGCTTTCATGAGTTCCATGTTTTCATCGGGAACCAAAGAAAACGGGAAGCCGAATTTTTTGATAAAATTTTGATGCTTTTTCGCCCCATCGGGGCTAACGCCGAGCATCTCAACGCCCGCCGCTTTGAGTTCGCCGTAATTGTCGCGCAAGCTGCACGCCGCCGCCGTGCAACCAGGCGTATTATCGGCAGGATAAAAGAAAATGGCAAGTTTTTTGCCCGCAAAATCGGACAATTTGACCGCTTCCCCCATCTCATTGAGTGCCGTAAAATTAGGTGCCGCATCGCCCACTTTCAGATGTTTCATCGTTTCAGAAGATTGAGAATCGTTGGTCAAAAACGATTGTATGGATTGAAAAATACCTGTATTCATGGTCACTACAACAAAATACTGAGGGGGTGGTTGTGATATGTCCGAAAATAATTAATTCAATTTTATAAGTGTTGTATTCATTGAGCTTTCCAAAAGTTAAAAACTTTTGGAAAGTTATTACAAAAGTTATTACAAATTAAACTTTGATGCCGTTTCAAAACAATACGTTCCCTACCCTATTCCACGCAAAATACACATCAATTAATAATAAATTTGTTTTTTTTCTATGTTTATCTATGAAAATATAAAAAAAATAAGGGAAATAACGAACGAAAAAATAATCTTTGCGTATTAATTTATTACCAATCGGCGGGTCAACCGTCTTGTGAACCATATATTTAAAAAATAATTTTCCAACAAACTTAAAAACTACGCTATGTATTCAAAGAAGTATTTATGTCTTCTGAATCAGACGACGCGACAATTCGCGAGTGTTTTTATGGGTCTTGTATTTTCCCTTGCAACATTCACCCAACTAAGCGCACAGTTGAGCGTTTCGGTCACTAAAACCGACCCAACTTGCGCTGATTTCACCAATGGTTCAGCCACTGCCACCGCAACCGGCGGCGTCGCACCCTACACTTACCGTTGGAACAATGGCACCACGGGCAGCACATTGACAGGCATCGGCGCAGGCACTTTCGCAGTGACAGTGACGGGTGCCAACAATGCAACTGCAAGTGGTAGTGTCACATTATTACCAGCTACGCCCATCAGTGTAACGTTCAGCTTCACGAGCATCTGTTCAGGCGGCGCGGTTACGGCAACCGCAACGGGCGGCACGGCACCTTACACCTACAATTGGGGCGGCGGCAGAGTCGGCGCAACGCAATCAGGTCTCACAGCTGCTGGCTACAACGTGATTGTAACGGACAGCAAAGGTTGCACGGTCTATAAATTCGTCAATGTACCAGCGCCTTTTACGGCGGGTCTGCGCATCGGCGAATTGGTTTGCTTCGGTGATTGCGACGCAGCCATCGACGCGCTGCCGCAAGGTGGTACAGGACCATTCACATTCCGTTGGAACACAGGTGCAACAACGGGTGCCATCATCGGCATTCCTTCTGGCACTTACAGCGTCACCATCACCGACGCGAACGGTTGCACAAGCAGCGCAACGGGAACGGTTGCCAATCCTCCAGTCGTTACATTGACGACAACATCAGTCGCCCCAAATTGCGGCGGCAGCAGCAACAATGGCTCGGCAACCGTGTCGGCAACGGGCGGACGTCCGCCATTTTCTTTTCGTTGGAGCAACGGACAAACGGGTGCAACGGCAACAGGTTTGAGCGTTGGTACCTATTTTGTTACCGCAACGGACGCCAAAGGTTGTAACAAAACGGGAACAGTTGTCTTGACATCAAACGCTGGTTTCACGCTCAACGCAACATCAACGAACGCCGCTTGCGGCAGTTCAAACGGTAGTGCAACGGCGGTAGTCACGGGCGGAACGGCACCTTTCACGTACAAATGGAGTACAAACGCCACAACGCAAACGATTAGTAACTTGGCAGCAGGTAGTTACACTGTTACAGTTGCAGATGCTTCTGGCTGTTCAGTCGTTGCCACCACGACGGTCAACGCAGTGGGCAATTTAGCCATTACAATGACGGGAACTAACGCGGCTTGCGGTATCGCTAACGGTACAGCAACGGCAACGGCAACGAGTGGCACTGCGCCATTCCGCTATTTGTGGAGCAACGGTGCAACAACCCAAACAATCGGTCTTTTGTCCGCTGGCACTTACACCGTTACCGTCACAGACGCAAGTGGCTGTACGGCAAGTGGCCAAAAATCAATCACGCAGTCTTCGTCATTCGATGTGAATTTGGACGCACGGAACATCGCTTGTAATGGCGGCACCGACGGTCAAATTTCCGCAATGGTCATGGGTGGCTCGGCACCTTACGCGTATCGTTGGAGCAACGGCAGCACGGTTGCCGTTATTGCAAATTTGTCGGCTATTGCTTACACGGTAACGGTAACGGATGCAAGCGGCTGTACGGCTATCAAATCGGTCACTATCACGCAGCCAACGGCTGTTTCAGCGACAGTAGGAACAACAGCAGCAAGTTGCGGCGGCGCTAACGGCGGTGCAACTGTCACGGCAACGGGTGGCAGACCCGGCTACACTTACGCTTGGACAAACGGTGCCACAACGGCGGCCGTCTCAGGTCTTAGCGCGGGTGCTTACACCGTAACTGTAACGGATGCAAACGGTTGCCGCACAACAGCAATCGCAACGATTACATCGGGCAGCGCTTTAACTTTAACACTTACATCAACTGCAGCACGTTGCAATGGCGCCGCGAGCGGTTCAGCAACATCAACTGTAACGGGTGGTACCCAACCTTATACGTATGCTTGGAGCAATGGCGCAACTACGGCGTCCATCTCGGGTGTTGCGGCTGGCAATTATTTGCTCACTGTCAACGACGCAGCGGGTTGCTCAACTTCACAACTCGCAACAATTACTCAACCAACAGCGATTGCTACTTTCTTTGAAGTGACGGACGCCACGTGCGTTAGCGCGGGTAAAGTAACGGCGACCATTTCAGGTGGTACAGCGCCTTACATTTACCTTTGGAGTTCGGGCGCAACAACGGCTTCACTCACTAACTTGACAGCTGGAACCTACAGTTTGACCATTACGGACGCAAACGGTTGTACCAAAACAGTGTCAACAACGGTTAATGCTTCAACAGCGCCAACGGCTACCTTAACCTCTACAAATCCTACTTGTAATGGTGGCAACAACGGTACAGCTTCGGTAGTCGTCACGGGTGGCACAGCGCCTTTTAGCTACGCTTGGAGCAATTCGGCAACAAGTGCCTCACTTACAGGCTTGGTGGCTGGTACTTATTCAGTCACTGTAACGGACTCAAAAGGTTGTGTTTCGGTGGTAAAAACCGCTAATATCACGCAACCAGCTGCTGTTACAATTACCGTTTCAAACGTTGTAAGCGCAACTTGCTTACCTATTGGTAGCGTTACGGTGGTAGCAGCGGGCGGTGGTTCTGCGCCTTTCACTTATTTGTGGTCAAACGGCGCAACAACTGCTTCGCTCACTAATTTAGCGGGGGGCAATTACACCGTGACAGCAACAGACGCCAATGGCTGCAAAAACAGTTCAGTAGTAACAATTCCTTCGGTAACATCACCAAACTTGACTTGTACTGTTTCGATTACAAGCCCAATTACTTTCCAAGGTGGTTCAGGTGAAGCAACAGCGGTCGGTGCAAACGGACGCGCACCTTACACGTATCGCTGGTCAAACGGCAGCACGCTCGCGGTTGCGAGTGGTTTGGTTGCAGGCACTTATATGGTGACTGTTACAGATGCAAACGGTTGCCCAAAATCAGCAACTGTCACGCTAACACAGCCTGTTTGCGTTGCCTTAACGAGCGCTGGAACAATCACGGGCAACCAAAATTATTGCAACGCCTCTGAACTCACAGGCATTTTTGAAGAAACGCCGGCAGTAGGTGGAACGGGTGCGCTTGAATATTTGTGGATGTATTCTGATTTTACGGCTGATTTTAACGCGGGCAGTTGGAACACGATAGCTGGCGCAACGGGAAAAGACTTGCCAGCCAACTTATTGCCAAACATGATTCGCAAAACCAATTTCATCCGTTGCGTTCGGCG
>JAYUKJ010001025.1:0-23999 GCA_043764555.1 Saprospiraceae bacterium | reverse complement strand
GTTTAAAAATATTGCAGAATTCACTGATAATCAGATCAATACAATTGTAAAAAATTACACACCTTACAAGCCGACCTTTATTGGAACGGCAGGAACTTACGGCGATGTAACGATTTCGGCAGCCTACAATGGCTTCGCAACGGGCAATGCGATTGCGGCGCCGTTTGCTAATTTCACGCTTTCAGCTGATGGTGTTTTAAGTCCTACTGCGAATAATTTGAATACGTTTTTATTCAATTCGTATCATTCTTCAGCGCGAAATCCACCGACTTTTAACGTGAATTATCCAACGGCAGGAACGTTCAAAGCGACCGTTGTTGGTCGCGGTTCATCGGCGGGCAGTACGCTGATTATTGTGTTGGATGGAACGACAATTTTGACTCAAACGAACCCAAATAATGCGATTTACAGCGTCAATATTCCCGCAGGAAATCATACGATTAAAGTCGATAACTCAGGTCAAGAATGGATACAAGTTTCGGAGTTTAAATTCACAAATTATATCGCCGCATCGGCAAATATTTATGGCAATGCATTACGCGACAATGGGCATATTGTGGGTTGGTTTAGAAACACAAATTACACGTGGTTGTATCTCAAAAATACGGGCGGCATACCGTCCTCGGTTTCGGGTGCGTCGGTGCGTTTTGATGCACTTTCGGCGAATCGAAACTATCAATTGCGGCTGTTTAATACCGCCACAAATGCGGAAATATCTAATACCATTGCGTCGAGTAGTCCCTTGGGCGTCGTGAGTTTTAGCTTGCCGACCTTCAATTGGGACATGGCTTTTAGGCTTGAAGATACAGGAACAATCCCCGTTGAAATCGTTGAATTTTATGGAAAAAATATTGATAATCAGCAAGTTATGCTGAATTGGTTGACGGCTTCGGAAGTGAATATTGGCAGTTATGACATCGAACGGAGCAACGATGCGGCGCGTTTTAAATCGCTTGGAACCGTGAAATCCAAAAGCAATTCGGCAGCAAAACAATTGTATGAATTTAAAGATATTGACGCTCAAATTGGTGTAAATTATTACCGTTTAAAAATTAATGAATTGAATGGCAACGCGAATTATTCAAAAGTTATTGCGATTAATTTGAAAGCGGACCCCTCAGTATTCAGCCTCGCCGCTTTCCCAAATCCGACGATTTCGGACGTTCAATTGCGTTTGGAATTAAAAGAAAAAAGCGTCATTAATTACCGTTTAATCAATTCAATTGGTCAATTAATTACCCATAAAACGGATGAATTATTGCCCGTTGGCGAGCATAATATGTGGTTGAAAATGCGCGATTTACCGAATGGGATTTATTTTCTGAATTTTAAAATTGGGGAATTGGTATTTGTTAAAAAAATTGTGAAAGAATAAAAGAGGCCCCCCCAGTATAAACGCTCAAAAGCCTTGAAAACCACGCGTTTTCAAGGCTTTTGACGTTTTATACTGAGGGGTCCTATTTTTTTTTATTTGTTTTAAACTGCAATAATTTTTTCCAAAATTTAAAACTTTCTATTGTTTTTAAGCTACATTTGTGTGTCAATATTGACGCCTATTAAACAAACATACCGATGGAATTAACGACACTCCGAGCCTATCAACAACTGTTTGATGCCATCAAACAAGAAATTCAGCAAGCCAAATTAACAACTGTTGCTGCGGTCAATCGCAATATGCTTTTGTCGTATTGGAAGGTCGGGAATATGATTTTGCAACGTCAAGAAGCCCAAAAATGGGGCGCAAAAGTCATTCAACAACTGGAAAAAGATTTGAAAATAGCCTATCCAAATTTGAAAGGTTATTCTTATCGAAACCTCAATTATATGAGGAAATTTGCGTTTGAATAGCCCGATTTTGAATTTGTGCAACCGCCCGTTGCACAAATTACTTGGGCGCACAATATCATTCTTATGGACAAATGCAAAGACCTCAATCAACGGTTTTGGTATGCATTAAAAGCCGTTGAAAATGGTTGGTCGCGTGATGTTATGGTGATTCACATCGAGCGAAAACTGCATGAAACACAAGGCAAATTGCCCAATAATTTTGAACGGACATTGCCCAAACCTCAATCAGATTTAGCCCAACAAATGTTTAAAGATTCCTATCTTTTTGATTTTCTAAACGTCGGAGAGGAAGCCTTGGAACGCGATATTGAGGAAGCAATGACGCGCCAAATCACGAAATTTCTTTTGGAACTCGGACAAGGTTTTGCCTTTGTAGGCAGGCAATACAAATTGGATGTGGATGGCGAAGATTTCAGGGTAGATTTGTTGTTTTACCACTTAAAACTGCACGCTTACGTCGCAATTGACCTCAAGGCAAGACAATTTAAACCCGAAGATGCTGGTAAAATTGCTTTTTATACGAGCGTTATTGACGACCTTTTGAAGGGTGAACACGACAATCCGACCATTGGCATTGTACTTTGCAAAGAGAAAAACAATGTGCGCGCTGAATACGCTTTGAGAACCATCAATGCGCCAATTGGGATTTCGGAATTCAAATTGACGGAACTTCTCCCCGATGATTTGCAACTCAAATTGCCGAGTATTGAAGCGCTCGAACAAGCACTTAAAGACATTAAAAAAGCAAAAAAATAAAAGTGTACAAACGCCAAAAGCCTTGAAATTCACGTGTTTGCAAGGCTTTTGGCGTTTTATACTGAGGGGTCCTATTTTTTTTATTTCATCAATTCAATCACTTGAATGGACATCGCGGGAACTGAAATTGACGTCATATCCGCCAATGCAGCATCCGTTAAAACGTTTTTTCCTTTCGTAAATCCCGCCATATTTTCCGCAAAACGTTTAGTATTCACCTTGTTTTCTTCCGCATTTTGATTCATAATCACCATAATGGGTTTTTGATTGTCCAAACGAAAATAAACGTACACACCGCGTTCGGGCAAATATTGAACGAGTTTTCCCGTTTGCAAAGCCGATGAATTTTTACGATAATTTGCCAATTTTTTAGTGAAATCAAACGCTTCATTTTCGGTCGGCGTTCTATCCGATGCGTTGAATTTATTTTTCGCATCGCCCGCAAAACCGCCCGGAAAATCTTGGCGCACTTCGGCATCCGACGGGTCTTTGTAGTTTTTCATCAAAATTTCCGTACCGTAATACAATTGCGGCACGCCGCGCGTTGTCAACAAAAAACCGACGCCCATTTTGTACTTATTGATGTCCTCTTTGACCATCGAATAGAAACGATTTTGGTCGTGATTGTCCAAAAAAATCATGTTCAATGACGGGTCTTCATAAATTAAATCGTTCGCCAAAGCCGCGTATAAACGGTGTAAACCCTTGCCCCAGCCATAAGGTTCTATTAAAGCTATTTCTAATTCGCGGTACAAAGTAAAGTCATTGGGTGAAGGGCAATTGCTTTTAAACGGCGTATTAAACGTGTTTTTCACGTAATATGCTTGACTAATTGGGCTTGTTAGGGAATTTTCTGCCGTGATATACATTTTTGGATATTCATCTAAAAGCGCCGCATTACAGCGGTTCATAAATGCCAAATCGTTGTATTGATAGGTATCGATGCGCCAACCGTCAATGTTGAAATACTCGACCGTCCACAAAGCGTGTTGAATCAAATACTTTTCTACGAACGGGTTTTTGTGGTTCAAATCGGGTAAAAAAGGCACAAACCAACCATTTTGCATGACTTCAAAATCACTTTTATTGTTGTGCAAAATATCCACAACGGGTTCATCGTGATACGAAGTATTGGTATATGTATCCCATTGATTCAACCAACTTTTCATCGGCATATCTTTTAAAATCCAATGGTTAATCCCGACGTGATTATAGACCGCATCTTGTATCACTTTCATGCCTTTTGCGTGCGTTGCGTCAATCATTTTTCGGTAGGCGTCATTGCCGCCCAAGCGGCGGTCAACGTTGTATTGGTCCGTAAAACCGTAGCCGTGATACGCCGAGCGCATCACGCCGCCTTCGTCCGTTTGCGGCTGATTATTTTCAACCACGGGGTTCAACCAAAGCGTCGTAACGCCCAAATCTTTAATATAATCCAAATGATTTACGATGCCTTGCAAATCGCCGCCGTGCCGTAAAAATGGACTTTTACGGTCGCAAGCAGGGTCTGCCATGTCCGCAAATTTATCATTTGACGGGTCGCCATTTGCAAAGCGGTCGGGCAAAATCAAATAGATAAAATCCTTAGAATCAACCGTTTGTGGCTTTGCTGTCCGCGCTTTTAATTCGTAAGGTTGCGTTGTTTTAATCAACTGGTCAACAAATTTTGGCTTTTTCGCTTTCACAGCCACTTGAATTGTTTTCGTCAATTCAATCATAAAAATACCCGCTTTTGTCTCGGGCGCGATGCGCAAATCGACGAATAAATAATTCGGATTTTCGACTTCATTAACTTTTTCAACGGTGACACCCGCGTAGTTAATAGTCAATTTCGACCCTTTAATATTGGTCCCATAGACCAATAATTGCAGCGTTGGGTTCTTCATCCCAACGTACCAATTCGTCGGATTTACACGCGTAATTGCGGGATTTTGCGCATTAATTGCGCAAATTGAACAAGAAATAAAGAGTAAAAAAAGGAGTGAATTTTTCATTTTCATAATTACGATTAATTGATTCTAAAAGCGATTGCAAACCGCGAAAATAGAATAATTTTTGAGAATAAAAAGCATTTTGAAAAACAGGCATTTCGCATTCAATAAGGCGTAATTTACAATAAAAACGGCGCAGATTTTTTCAAATCTGCGCCGTTTTTAGCCAATATACTGAGGGGTCTTTATTTCTCAAAATCGCTCGTCAACTTATCCAATTCTTCATCCGATAATTCGCCCGATTTGACCACAACGCGGTAATTAAACGTAATAGATTCGCCTTTTTTAAGCTTCTGCGCTCATTTGCGCGTGGTTCAAGCGGATAACCGCGTGTGATTGTCGTGCCTTTCGACGTTTTTATGGGGAACAAAACGGGCTTTTCAACACCGATTCCAATGGATAAATGTAGGACGTAAAAAATTGTCCACCAACTAAAACATCCACCTTCCGTTCGGCGTCTTTTCGGACAAATTCGACTTTCTGAGCGGCGCAAAAAGGACCCCTCAGTATAAAAGCGATTAGAAGCAGTTTTTTCATTATTTTTAGATTTTTATGGGACATTTTTCAAGAAAAAGTCTTTAATTTGTACAAAAAATTAAGATTATGGTACTTGACTACGTTGAAAAAATAATGGCTTCGCCCAACGCGCCGCAACAACTTAATGCTTTGTATGCTGCCCTGCAAGACGAAAAAAAACGGCGACACGATTTCCGCGAATGGATTACGCCTGCCTTCAAAGCGGAATTTATCAACGGCGAAGTAATCGTACATTCCCCCGTTAAAAAACGACATTTTAGCGTGACTGATTTGCTCTCACGGCTTTTAAGTATTTACGGAAGCATCAAAAAACTCGGTCGCGTTGCAACTGAAAAAGCAATGATTGCCTTGACGCGCAATGATTATGAATCCGATTTGGTCTTTTTTTCAAAGGCAAAATACGATTCATTTGCCGACGACCAAGTGCTTTTTCCCGCACCCGATTTTATTGTTGAAATTTTATCTAAAAGCACCGCATCAGTTGATAGAGGCATCAAAAAACAAGATTATGCCGCCCATGGCGTTCAAGAATATTGGATTATTGACCCCATTCGGCAACGCATTGAGCAATATATTTTATTTGAAGGCAGCGACACCTACGCACCTGCTAAATATTTTGGACTTGCGGACGACATTGAAAGCCACGCTATTAAAGGTTTTATCATTCCCGTTCAAGCAATTTTCGATGAAACCGTAAATGTGGAAACAATACAAGACTTGCTAAATGCCTAATTCTACGCGAATTAAGCGTTAAAAGGACTGTTTTAACACGAATTTTAGGCAAATTGTACGAATTACACGAATTTCTTTTAGAAACAAACCTACGCATAGTAAATTTATTAAAACCCAAATTGGCTCAAAAGAAATTCGTGTAATTCATAAAATTCGTCCTAATTCGTGTTGAAATATCGTGAAAATAATTAGTACTTAAACAATTTTTTACCCGCCATAACTTCCTGCGTTTTTTCATCAAACGTCACTTTTTCGCCCGTCCGATACGCCGCATTTGACATAATCGTGGCGATAGAATGTTGATAGCCCGCTTCAATCGGGGCGTTCGGTTGTTTGCGGCTGCGGACACATTCCATCCAGTTTTTTACGTGGTTGAAAGTTAAGCTATCACCGCCCGTATTTGCCGACGAATCGGCTTTTGTGCCTTGCAACTTCATGGTTTCCAACAAGTTAGGCTTCAAACCCATTGCTGCGGCTTCCCTTTCCTTCAAGCCACCCGTCGCCGAAATTTCGTTGGTATCCAAGTTAATCATACCGCCGTTTGAGTAGTACAATTCCTTCGTTTCGCCGTTCGCCGAGTTTGAAAACCGCGACGTAAACTGCACTTGAAAACCCGAACTCATATCCTTGGGACCATAATCGAAAACAACCGTCATCGTATCGGCATTTTGGCGTCCATCTTGCCACTGATAAATGCCGCCGTTTGCGACCACGCTGCGCGGATGTTCCAAGCCCGTAAACCAGTGAACCGTATCAATTTGATGGCTCATCCATTGCCCGGGGATGCCCGACGAATAAGGCCAAAAGAGGCGATATTCCAAATATTTGCGCGGGTCGAACGTGTCGGCAGGACGATTTATCAAAAAACGCTTCCAATCAATGTCCGATTCTTTCAAATCCTTCGTCAACGCAGGACGCCGCCAGCGACCCGGCTGATTGACGTTCCAAATCAATTCGACCATAACAATGGGTCCAAATTTGCCCGATTTGATGTAATCCGCCGCCGCGTGATAATTTTCACCGCTTCGGCGTTGCGAGCCAATTTGAACGATTTTATTCGACTCTCTAACCGCCTTCAAAACGGCGCGGTTGTCAAACATCGTTTCCGCCAAAGGCTTTTCAGTATAGCAATCCATCCCCGCTTTTACGGCTTCGATGGTGTGAATCGCGTGTTGAAAATCGGCAGTAGAGATGAAAACGGCGTCGCAAGATTTGGAGGCGTAGAGTTCATCATTGTTCCGAAACACTTTGACATTTGTTCCTAACTCCTTGTCAATGAACGCTTTACCTTCATCGCGGCGGCGATTCCAAATATCCGAAACACCGACCATTTCAAAATTCATTTCTTTCATCAACGCCTTAAACGGCGGCACGTGCGAATTTTTAAATCGGTCGGAAAAGCCAACGCAACCCACGCGCACACGGTCGTTTGAGCCGATAATCCGCGCATAAGATTTGGCACTAAATGCCAATGACCCAAGTCCCGCGAGTGCGGTGTTTTTGGCAAAATCACGTCTATTCATTACTTTTTTATTTAATTTGGTGATGATTGATTTTATGAAATTAATGGTTTTAAAAAATATTAAATAGATTTCCTTAATTTTGCTTTTTTAAACGATAATTCAATACAATTAAAATTAATATATCATGCCTAAGTCATATTCTAATTTTGATTACGATGATTTGAAAGCGTTAGGTCTTCAAGTGGGTGAAAAAGCGTTTATTCACGAAATTGCTTACAAGCCAATTGAGCCAAGCGACTATCTAAAAACAACGATTCAACGCAATTTACGCCGAAAATTAAGGTCAGAAAAAGCAAAATCTGAATTTATCATCTCTCCGATTTTAGCTGAATTGGAGGAGCTTAATTTACAAAAATTTGCCATTTATTCGGGCTACAAATTCAATGTTGAACCTAAGCAAGGTTTAAGTGGTTTTTGCGATTTTGTTCTGTCGTTTGAACCCACGGCTTTTCGCATCGAGTCGCCCGTTTTTTGCATCGTTGAAGCCAAAAATGAGAACCTTGAAAGTGGCATTCCACAATGCGTTGCAGAATTGTACGCGGCTCAAATTTTCAACAAACGGGCGGGTAAATCCCGTCCAACTTTGTACGGTGCCGTAACTTTTGGCAACGAATGGAAATTTATTCGTTTTTCTGATACGGAAGCTCAAGTTGATACATCCATTTTTTACCTCAATCAACTCGACCAAATCCTCGGCATTATGCAATATATCGTTGATAATGCCTAAAATACTGAGGAGTCCTTAATTTATTTCAATTCTCTGATTTTAATATTCTTATAAAACACGTCATTTCCGTGGTCTTGCAACAAAATTTGACCTTTGTCACCCGCCCCAAAACCGACGTATTTTTCGTATTTACTACGCGCCACCAATGCGTTGAAAATATTGCTTTTGCGCTCGTATTCGACGACTTTAAAGCCATTCAACCAATGTTGAACGGTGTTGTTTGGATAAACCACGACCCGACCTTGATTCCATTCGCCCGTTTTTCGTTGAAAACGTTTATCCAATTTAGTCGGTGGAATCAAATCGTACAAACCCGACATCGTGCGGTTGCCAATTGAGCCTAATTTGGCGTCGGGATGCTTTTCGTCGTCCAAAACTTGGAATTCCAAACCGATGCCCGAATTTTCCCCTTTCACTGCCGAATTGAGGTCTTCGTTGACAAAATATTTCACGCCCGAATTCGCGCCTTCCGTCAATTTGAAGTCAAAAACAAGCTCAAATGCGCCAAATTGCTCGGTTGTCACGATATCGTTGCCCGTTTGTGAGCCGTCGGAAGCGTTGACGTGAATCGTTCCGTCTTCGATTGTCCAACGCTTTTCAGGCATTTTTTCGGCGTGAACACCGCGCCATCCCGTGAAATCTTTACCATTGAAAAGCGGTTTAAAACCTTGCATTTTCTCTTGTTCCGACACATTATTTTGCAGCAAATTAATGACGGGACAGTTGTCCAAAGGACTTGATTTCAGTCCCGTTGTCTGAATTCTTATGTTTTTCCAACGGATTTTCATGCCTTCCTTCATGTCGCCATAAATCGCGTGAACTTGCAACGAAATGAATCCTTTTGCGGTCATATCGTCAATTAAATGCGCGGTAGGGACGCCATTTATGAACGTTCGCATCGTGTTTCCAATGGCTTCAATGCGGTATTTGTTCCAATCGCCCATTTTAAACGCCTTTTTTCCTTCGGGATTAAAATTGGGAATGTACAACCAATCGCGGCGACCTTCGTCGTAAATGCCGCCCGACCAACCGCGTGCCGTTGGGTCAACCTCCATTTGATAGCCGTGAACGCGGTATTCTTTGTAATCTGCTTTCGATAAACTGCGAAATTGGATGCCCGAATTCATCGCATTTTCGACTTTGAGTTCGACTTCAAAGATAAAATCGCCGTATTCTTCGTCGGTGCATAAAAACGAATTCGTAGTATTTGCGACGGTTGTGCCGACGATTTCGCCGTTCTCAACCATGTATTTGGCTTTGCCATTTTTTTGATTCCAACCTTTCAAGGTTTTGCCGTTGAATAGGGATGTCCATTGCTCTTTTTGAGCGAAAACGGTGGAAGTGTAGCATAGAATGAGAACAAAAATGCCTGTTTTTTTCATAAATTTACTTTTTGATAGACGAAATTGATTGATTGAATTGAACGAAAAGGTTAACACAAATTTTGTCGAATTTTACGAATTACACGAATTCCTTTCGTGAAAAATTCGTGTAATTCGTAAAATTTGCCTAAAATTCGTGTAAAACAAAAGTAGTGTTCCGCAATATTAACTCAAAATTTTGTATTGAGAAACCGAATTTTGAGCGAAAATATAGAAGGTAAAAGGAAGGCAGCCGCTTTTTGTCGGAAACGTTGCCGAATCGGTTTGGAACGGGTGTTTGTCGAAAAAAAAGGACCCCTCAGTATAAAAGCCGTTTTAACCCAAAATCGAGTCAAAACGGCTTTTATACTGAGGGGTCCTTTTTCTCCAATTTATTTCTCTAACGCCTTCATTTTCAAATGAATAAACCGTTTCTCACTCTCCAAATGCGTATAAGTCAACGCCGTTTGATAGGCTTGTTTTGCTTTTGCTTTCATTCTTTAAAATCATCAAAATACGTAAAATCCTTCGTGATAAATCCACCTTCAATCGTGAAAATGGTGCAGATGGGTAACTCAAATTTTGACGAATCTTGCGCCGTTCCTCTCGATACAAATTCCACAACAATGTGGTTCTTGCCTGATGAATAGAGGTTCGTAACTTCATCATTAAGATTAGGAAAAATCTGATGAAGTTCAGCGTATTTCTTTATGATTTCACCCCGCGATTGCTTGACAATGCCTTTTCCAAGCGTCGGGTCTTTGAATTCAGCATTTTCGGTGTACATATCCGCCATTTTATCCCAATTGTGGTTGTTAAAATGTCGGAAAAACTGTCGGACTAATTGCTCATTTTCAGCGTTCGTTGCGGCTTGATTTTGACAAGACGACAAGGCAAGTAGAAGGGTGGAAATCAAAAGTAAATTTTTCATTTGCAGCGACTGTTTTAAATTAGTGAAGGGATTAAAAAGAAAGGATTTTTTTGAATCGGATAAAATGATGGCGGAAAACCCACATAAAGGGTCTTATCGAATCCGCCTGCGTCAACCCCGTAGAATTTTAGGACTAAACTCATCAGTGAAATGCCCACGGCAGCCATTGCTCCTGAGATAAAACCGTACTTGATAATTGTTTTTTTCATCGTAAAAACTGATTTAATTTAATTAAAAAATAAAGTCAAAACAAAGGCTTTAACGGCAATCGCCTCTCATACTTTTGGGTGATTTGTGCCAAAAATTGAAAAAATCATCCTAAAGTTGACAAAAAAGGCGTGAAAAAGCGACTTATACTGAGGGGTCCTATTTTTTTTAATTCCTCAATAATTCGGCAATTTATACCCATTGTGATACGTCGGGACAATCAATTTATTCGCCGCTTTTGTGTTAAATTTCTTTTTCACATCGTCCCAATAAATCCGCTCGCCCGTCCGATAAGCGATGTTGCCCATTTGAGAAACGAGAGCAACATTGCGACCAATATTGATGTCGGCGTTGAGTTTTTCGGGCGTTTTATCTTGCAAACACTTTAAGAAATTTTGACAGTGAATGTCCAAACCAATGCCGACATTTTGCTGCAAAGGGACGGCTTCCATTTTCTTTTTTTCGGGAATAACTTCCCAACCACTGCGGTTCAAAACGAGCGTTCCGTTGTCGCCGATGAAGGCAATGCCGTGGGTTCTGCCGTAAAAACCGTTGCCAATGCCGATTGTGTGGTCCCACTGCATCGTAAAATCGCCAAAATCATAAATCGTGTGCAGCGTGTCGGGCGTCACCATCGCATCGTCGGGAAACGCCATTTTTCCACCCAAAGCGACGACCGATTTTGGCACCGATTGCTTCATACCGTACAAGACATAATCAATCAAATGCACGCCCCAATCGGTCATTAAACCGCCCGCGTATTCCCAAAACCAACGAAAAGTAAAATGAAAACGGTTGGCATTGAACGCCCGCATCGGCGCCGGTCCGAGCCACATATTGTAGTCAACGCCTTGCGGAGCGGGCGAATCAGGAACGACGGGAACCGCGCCTTTCCAGTCAATGTACGACCACGTTTTGGCGTTCCGAATCCGTCCTAATTTGCCCGAATGGATAAAATTTATGGCATCCACAAAATGCGGTTGACTGCGTTGCCACTGCCCTACTTGAACAATTCGGTTGTGTTTTTTGACCGCGTTTGCCATGATATTGACTTCATGAATCGAGTTACCAATCGGTTTTTCGACGTAAGCGTCCTTGCCCGCTTCCACCGCGTGAACCAATTGAAGACAATGCCAATGGTCGGGTGTGCCAATAATGACGACATCTAACGCCTTGTCGTCCAACATTTTACGATAATCTTTGTAAAAAACGGGTTTCTTAAATCCCGCTTTTACGAGTTCATCGGCGCGTTTGTTATACACATTTTCGTCCACATCGGCAATGGCAACGCACTCAAATTCGCTGTTTTTCAAAAACGATTTCAGATTTGAATAACCCATGCCGTTTGCGCCAATCAAGCCAACTTGAATCTTGTCATTTGGCGAAATTCGACGCCGCATTGCGGCAATCATTTCTAACGGCATCGTTGCGCCCAAAGCCAAAATTGACGCGCTTTTCACAAAATTTCTACGATTAAATTCCATTTTTTTTAGATTTTATTGTTGTTTAGAAATGAAAAATAGAGTTTATACTGAGGGGTCTTGCACAGTAACGCGACATTAATGTCGCGCTACGCTTACATCGTTTTCAACCAAGTCGCCAAACGCTCCATCCATTTATCATCCGTCGTCTTATTATTCATCCCAAAGCCATGGCTACCTTTGGCGTATAAATGCATTTCCACAGATACTTTATTTTCAATACAAGCCTGATAAAAACGGATGCTATTTTCGACGGGAACGGCGCCATCATCGCCCGCATGAACCAAGAAAGTCGGCGGTGTTTGCGGCGTGATGTGCAGCTCGTTGGAGAATTTTCGCTCCCTTTCCGCCGTTGGTTTGTTGCCAATCAGATTGTTACGCGAACCTTTGTGCGTAATCGTGGAATCGAACGAAATAACGGGATAAATAAGGATAGAAAAGTCGGGACGCACTGAAATTGTGTCTTGTACTGAGGGGTCCGCTTTTTCAACAAAATGCGTCGTCGCCGTTGCTGCCAAATGTCCACCTGCGGAAAAGCCCATAATGCCGATTTTGTTGGGTTTCAAACCCCATTTTTCGGCGTTTTTACGCACCAAACGGATAGATTGTTGGGCATCTTGCAAAGGCGCGAGTGACTTATCAATCGCCGTTCTATCGCTTGGAATGCGGTATTTTAGGACAAAAGCGGTGACGCCAAGCTCGTTTAAAGCCTTTGCGACATCAACGCCTTCGTGTCCCGAAGCTAAAATTGAATAGCCGCCACCGGGACAGATAATGACCGATTTTCCGTTTGGATTAGTCGGGAAGAAGCGTGTTAAAGTTGGTTTCGACACTTCGGCAATGCGAAAAACACCGTCTTTCAAGGTGATTTTTTCAAGATTTTCAGCCGCTTTTTCATTCGGAATCGCGTCTTCATAAAGCGGCATTTCGGTAATCGATTGGGCGTTTGAGGACAGTGTTATCAAAATTAATAAAAGAATAAATAAAAGAATAAATAAAAGAATAAATAATGGGTTTTTCATCGTTTTTAATTGTCGTTAAAAGTGAGTGTTATTTTTGTAAATAATTCATTTTCAATTAATTTAGCCTAAAAATTGACTAAAAAAGGCTTTTCCCGATTTTCGGGATGCCGTAAGAACGTCATATACTGAGGGGTCCTATTGAATGATTTTCACTGTCTGAAAAAGCTGAAAATAGCTTATTTTTTTATTTCTTTTGTATCGTCTTTATCCGCTTTTAAGTTCAAAAAATTGTCGCTTGACACCACTTTTTTATTGCGTTCTTTTTCCACCAATTGCCTTGCTTTTCCCGCCAATGAGCCGCCTTTTTGCGCCGCTTCGTGGTTTTCACTGAAGCCTTGTGCATCCATATCTACGGTTTCACTGCGGGTGATTTCTTCGCCCAAAGCGGTAAAAATCAATTCCAAAGGTGTCATGTGGTCGCGCAGATTTTGGCGTTCCAAGCCTTTCAAATTGCTGTGTTCACTTGGCGATAATCCAAATGTTCCTTTGGCAATAGTTGATGTTAAAATAGCGTATTCTTGACCTTCTTTGACGCCGCGTTGTTTCCATTCATCGGTCAAGGCTTTGCGCGTTTCTATTGATTGCAAACGGTTTTTAATCCATTCATCACTGTTTCCGCGCGCTTTATATATTTCAATTATTCTTTCTATGCCCAATTCAGGATTTTCAGCTTCATCAATTGCTTGTTTGCCGACCGATGCCAACCACTGCTTAAAAGGTTCAGCTTTTGGTGATGAAATTGACATTATAATGCGAAAGATACCAACAGTGTTGGCACAATTCATCTTCTGTTTACCACCTTCTGTCTCAACCGAAAGGGGGGTGTAAATTTTACCCCTACCTTCCCGTAATTCATCGTCTTTACGGGTAAGATTTTTCCAATAACTTTTCACATCGGCGGTGTCCGTCAAAATTTGAAGGACATCGTTGACGACAAAATACAATTCACCGTTGTGTTCGATGCTGCGAACAGGTTTTTCTTCAAATAGAATGAGTTCGTTATTTTGTTTCGTAATCATACATTATTTTGTTTTAAAATAGCTTTTAATAACTGAAAGCAAATGTAATTAGATTTATTTTAAAACAAAAAATTTATTTAGTCTCTCTTATTTCTTAAATTTTTACGTAAGTATTTAAAAATTTATAAAAAAGGGACCCCTCAGTATAAAACGCTTTTGAGCTAAATTTTTGAGCTTTTAAGGGCATAACACCTTTTTTACGCCGAATTTTAGACTTCAAACTCATTTGTACTGAGGGGTCCCTCAAAAAACTATTGGGACTTATTTAAGCACGTAAGGCGCGCGTTGTTCTCTCGACAACATACTGTTTGCCTCGGCATCGTCCTTAAAAACCTCTTTAATGGGGTCCCAATAGACTTTGCGCTTCACTTTCATCGCAATATGATGCACCAAACACGTCGAACACGCCCGATGCGCGGCTTCTACGGGCGCAATCGGTTGCTTTTTTAGTTTAATACTTTCCAACCAATTACCGTGATGCTCGGCAAACCCATAACGATACCCGTTTTGATGGAGCTTGCGAGAAAAGAACGGCGAGAAAGTGTTGGTTTTTCCATGATTTTTAATGAATTTTATTGATAATAAATGTACTTTAAAGATTTTAGGCGTCTTTTTTCTTCTTTTTCTTACCTTCCAATTTGTCTCGAATCTCCGCCGAGCGCTCATAATCCTCTTTTTCGATGGATTTTTTCAGCTCATATTTAAGGCGGGTTTCGCTGCCCTCTTCGGTCAACAATTCCATGCGGCGGGTTTTGTAAGCGGCTAAAAAATCTTGAATTTCGCCGTAAAGCGTCAACGGTGTCACGGCAAAAGCCTGAATGAATTTGGGAACTTGGGGCATTTTAGGATTGCGCGCAATCAAGCCTTCGTACATCCCCGCGAGTTCTTCATATTCTGCAATTTCTTTATCCAATTTTTTGAGCTTCTTAAACCGTAAAGCGGCTTCTTTGGCGCGGCATCTTCCGCAAACGGTCGATGATTCCATTTTGCTGATGTTGACCATTGTCAACATTCCTTTTGCGGGTTGTCCGCAGCGTGTACAGTTAGTCATAGTGGTCTGTTTTTAGTAATTTTCTCGATGATGATTGAACGCCAAAAGTAATTATTTCTGCGAAATTTCCTAAAAAAAAGGACCAAAAGACACCTTTTGCTCCACATTTCGGCAGACAATTAGCGTCATTTTTTTATCGGGATAACGGTAATAATTGGTTGAAAATTCAGGATGTCCGCCACTGTGCGAATAGGTCTTTCCCATCGGTAATTCATCGCGCAACGACTTAATAAATTTCTCATAAGTTTGACCCGAAACGCGTTCAATGATGGTTGCTAAAATATCGTAGCCAATGTCTGCATACTCCCATTTTTCGCCGATTTCGGAACGCAACGGCAGTTTGTTTTTTATCAAATATCAATCACCTCTTTATTGCCGTTTGAGCGCGTCGTATCTAAATTTAGGCGTATATCCGTCCAAAAATTGGGCAACCCCGCCGTGTGCTGCATCAAATGCCGCAACGTCACCGTCGGATAAGGAAAATTGGGAATGAATTAGACCACTTTATCATCGTAATTCAGTTTGCCTTGCCGTTTCAAGACCATTATTCCAAAGGCGGTGAACTGTTTTGAGACCGACGCTATCTGAAATTGCGTGTTTATACTGAGGGGTATCTTTTTCTCAAAATTGGCAAAGCCATGGCTTTTTTCAAACACTATTTTGCCTTCTTTGGCAATCAAAATAGTGCCGTTCAAGCCTTGTCGTCGTAGGCTTTTTGCAAAATAGAATCAATTTTGAAGCGTGTATTTTGCCCAAAAAGCGTTAGCGCAACAAGGCAAAACAAGCCTGTAATCGTTTGTTTCATGTAAATAACTATTTTAATGACTTGATTTTATTGGAACACCCCCTCAGTATTTGCGTTAAAAACAGCCCTTTTATTTCGTTTCTATATCAAATATTTTCTTTCCATTGTCTCCTAAATAGTGCATCAATATCTTTTCATACACTTTATGCCCATCATCCACATTGGTAAAAATAATCAAGCCTTGTTTGGTTTTCGGGAAAATAAAAACAATGGTTTGAACGCCTTTGTCTGACCCGCCGTGCGATAAAGTATAATCACCATTGCCCAATTCATAAATTTCAAAACCCAATCCAAAATACTTATTCTTTTTAGTTTTTACTTGATGTTTGACCATATCCTCAAATACTTTGGGCGATAAACCATCGCTGTTCATCACACTTATTAAGAATTTTCCGTAATCTTCAACTGTTGTCAAAACATCATCTGCACCATTGGCTTTTTTGTTTTTATAGGTGTCGTACAGTTTACCTTTAGGGTCGTGCCATTTTGCAAATCGTGTGGAATCCACCGTTTCGTCCCAAAAAAACTTCGTGTCGGGCATATTTAATGGCTTGAAAATCAATTCATTAGCCAATTGGTCTAAGGTTTTGTTGAATTTCTTTTCCAACGCCTTTCTCAAATATTCCAAGCCTTCGCCTGAATATTGATACTTCGTGCCTGGGTCAAAATCAAAAGCCAATTTCTTGGATTTGTTCTTCCAACGCCAATTTGGAAAACCCGTTTGGTGGCTTAAAATATGCCGCGTTGTGAGCAATTTATGTCGCGGGTCGTTGGCAATATCAGGGTCTGTCCAATAGTTAAAAAGGGGTTCATCTAAATCCCATTTGCCTTCGGAAACCAATCTTAGCGTCACATTCGCAGTTATGGGTTTTGTCAAAGACGCGACGTTCCAAATCGTGTTTTTGGGCGCGGGTTTTCCTTTTTCTAATGCGCCAAAAACGTTTATTTGGCTCATTTTGCCGTCTTTTATAACGCCAATGCCGAGAGCGGGAATTTTATTTTCGATTAACCATTTTTCGGTTATTTCTTTATCTTCAAATAAGATTTTATTGGAATTGAGTGCCGATGATTGGACGGACTGTGCGAAAAATGTCGTTGACATTAAAGGCAGACAAAGGCAAAGCAAGTATTTTTTCATGCTGAATTTCTTGATATAAAATTGATTGATTTGGTAAAATTACCACGTAAAAGGGCCCCCTCAGTATAAAGTCCTTTTTAACAGAAAAAACACCTTATTTTTTATTAAAAGCGGGTAAAATATATTTCGCAACTATCTCATTGATAGGCGATTGCGTATTATAATGACCCGCCGTAGTGACGACAACAAGGTTTTGTTCTTGAAAAATATAAATCTTTTGACCACCATTTCCTTGTGCCAATTTTCCGTAATAACGCACACCATCGGCATCTAAATACTTAGTCCACCACAAATAGCCATAATCAAGTCCTTGAACGACCGTATGTTTTGCGAAGGATTGTTCGACCCACTCTTTTGAAAGCACTTGTTTGTCCTTCCAAACGCCTTTATTGAGGTAAAGCAAACCAAATTTTGCCATACTTCTTGAAGTCAAATTGACTTGTCCATAAGTCTCAGCACTTGATAGGTCGAGTTTAAAATGCCAATTGAAATTTTTAATGCCCAAATCTTTGAAAAGCGTCTGTTTTGCAAATTCGGGAAGCGGTTGTTTGGTTGCTTTTTCGATAATTCTACCCATTATTATTGGGTTACTCGAACAATACATCCCGCGTCCACCTGCACTATCCGACATTGGCAAATCGAGTGAATATTGAATCCAATCTTTTTCATAAGACATAATGGATTCATTGCCAACGGCTTTTGGATTACTTGCATCACAGGGTGCATTTTGCAAACCAAAGCCATTGTTCAACAAAATTTGCCCTTTTTTAGCAATCAAAACCGACCCATTGAAAAGGTTTTCTTTTTGATAAAACGTAAAGAGTTCGTCTAATTTTTTCGCGCTATTGTCTTGGCAATAGGCTGAATTTGCCAAAGTAAGCATGGCAATTAGTAAGATTATTTTATTCATAACGTATTTTTTATTTATTTTTTACCGCCTAAATCAGCCGCTTTCTTTTGAGCCAACACCGCTTTTTCAGGTTGATTTGCTTTTTCCAAACCTTTAGCTAATGCCGTCCATGCCTTAGCCGATTGCGGATAGACTCTTGTCACGAGGTCTAAAACGTAAAGCCCACTTTGCAATTGATTTTGTTCAAGAAGTCTGCCGCCTGCTTGGGTCAATTTCGCTTCCAAATTTTGATAACGATAGCGGGAGTCTTTAGAAAAACGGAGGGTTTCTGTTTCTATCATGGGGATATTGCCTTTTTGAAACAAATCAAAAAGATGCGCCATCGGGTCTATAACAAAATTTTTATCCGAAAAACGGACGGCAGCATCTAAAACTGGGTCACGGTTGCTGCGATAGTCGTCAAAACTCATGTCAACGGGCAGATTTGGGGCAAGCCAATCGTCATTGTCCCATTCTGGTTTGTCTTGCCACCATGCAAAAGACAACCTAACAGGGACTTTCGTTTTTGGCAACTCGATAAGCCGATTGTCTCCATAAAAATTGATGTTTTCACCCGTCGGTTCGCCGACAAAAAGGGCATTGGTGTAGTTGTGCAGTTCGTTCACCAAATTTTGGCAAGCCGAGAAAGTTCGTGCGCCCAAAATGACGAAAAACTTGCCTTTTTGGTTGATTTTCGATGATTTGATCAAGCTTGTCACAATCGCTTTATTTTTATAATTGTTGCCGCCGCCGTTGAGCCGCACGTCCAAAACAAGTTTTTCAACGTCATTGTGTTCAATAAAATCAAACAGACGGGCATAAAAAGTCGGAATGTCTTCTGACGGGTCATCTTCAATTTGACTGTGGCGGACATACACCGTTTTGCTATCGGGCAGGTACTCGAAAAAGTACATTTTATTCAAATCTTTCAAATACAAAGGCGTTTTATCGCTGTTGCGCGCGTCGAGCCAAGTTTTGTTTTCTTTGAAAAAACCGTATTGTTCGTCGGTTTCAAATGTCTCTTTGGCTTCAAAAATTTGGTCGAAGATTTTGCCCTCTTTTTCCAAAGTCAATTTGATTTTATTCGTCAAATTGGGAAGGACACGTTGAGCGTGCAGAATTTCAGGCGTGCGCAAGGCATCCGCCGAATAGGCTTTGAAAAACTGACTATTTTCGGCGGATACGACAGGATAAATGGCTTTCAAAGCCGCATCAATCGGCATATCACCCATTTTCAAAACCTTTGCACCCACCGCTTTAGGGTAATCACGGGTGACAGCTTGGAGGTAAACACCATCGCTGAATTGCATGAATTGAACGGGCAAGCGGTGAAATTTGACCGTTTTGTTGTCAAAAGCCACATATGTATGCCCATATTGAAGGGTTGCGACAATACGACTAAAACCCACTAAGATTTGATGTGGTTGTAATGTCGGAATGTCTTGATACAGCTTTTCAATTTGGGCATCGAAGTCCTTGCGAGTGATTTTTTTCAGCAAAAAAGCGTAGTCACTGTGGACAGTGGTTTGCAAAAACCGCAAATCAGATTGCCAATCGTTCGCCGTTGATTGGGCTTGAGTCCATGAGAAAAAACCGAGAAAAAACAGTGTGGAAAATAATAACTTTTTCATGTGCGCTTGATTTTAAAGTTTAATAATGGCAATAGGACTTAATGTTTTTGATGGAGGTTACAGAATGAATTTACTTGTTGTAAAAATCGTTTTGAGGTACATTCCTTTGCTCAAATATTCTTTTCTATCGTACAAAACGGCTTTATCAAAATTAAAAGTACCCCTCAGTATTTCACCATTATTCAAATTTATTGACCACTTATTGTTTTCTTCCAATCAAAATCACCCTTTGCCGCCGTATTACGCTTTGATAAGTCTAAAAGTTGGGCATCAATTTTAGTCTTTTCCAACCAATAACCATTTACAAAAACGCCCGCAATTTTTCGTGTATTCTTCACATCACTTAGTGGATTGGCATCCAACAAAACGAGGTCTGCCCGTTTGCCAACTTCCACCGTTCCAACTTCGGATTCAATGCCGAGCCAAGTAGCGGACAGACGGGTGGCTGATGTTAGCACTTCTTCGGGCGTCATGCCAGCAGCGACCATAAGCTCTATTTCATCATGTACAGCAAACCCTTCTACAACGCCAGAAGTGCTTGCATCAGTTCCTAACACAATCGGCACGCCTGCTGCTTTACACGCTTTTACCAAAAGTGCATTAAATTTGACAAATTTCTCAAATTTGGCGATACTTTCGGGATTAGACATTTTATTGTATCTATTGGCTGTCAACCATTTGCTTTGCAAAAGCGGGTGCTTGTATTGAAGCGTTTTAGATGCTCGAATTTCATCCAATGAACGAACTTGACTGGCAATCCAAACCATAGTCGTTAATGTAGGCGTTAGCCAAGTACTATTTTCTTTCATAAGCTGTGCGAAACGCTGTGCTTCTTGTTCACTATAATCTTTTGCGTGTTTCGTCAATTCTTCAGCGTGTGCCACCATGCCAAAATGAGGCACAAAAGCATCTTTCAACTTGCCTTGAAAAGCATCGGGTATGTGTCCAATTGTTTTTAGTCCTTGTTTGTTGGCTTCATCAATAATGGCATGAAAAGTCTCCACATTCAGTTCAGAATACAGCTTAATAAACTCGTACCCTTCCGCTTTGGCACTGCGAACGGCTTGCCGACCATCTTCTGCGGTATTGACCCGCCTTCCTTGCCCTTCTCCACCTTCCAACAAAGCAGACAAAGCCATACGTGCGCCAATGACCTTTCCTTTTCCAATCTCATTTCTTTGACCAAAATGCTCTGCTCTTGAATTGAGGTCAAATATTGTTGTAACACCATTCGCAATATGAAGCGTCATGTAATCTTGAAGGTCAAAAAACATGGTAGCCCCTTGTGTTGGCAGTTTGGGACTAAAACGGCTATCCGTTGGCACATGAACGTGCATATCAATTAGACCCGGGATAAGCCATTTTCCCGTACCGTCAATAATTTTAGCTCCTTTTGGAACCGAGCCATTAATAGATTCAATGCGTTCATTTTTAATGATGACGGTCGCATTTTGCATCACGACACCGCCTGCCGTCATTGGGATGATATTCACATTTTTGATGGCGAATATCTCTTGATTGGTTTTCCTTTCAAGAGGATTGGCTCTCGGCAGTGCCGTTACTTGTGCGCAACTTGCAGAAATTGCGATAAAAAAGATTATCGGAATAAGCCAATAAAAATGGGACTGTTGCCTATTGAGTAATTTTTTCATTATTTTTTTAGTTTATAAAAATTAGTTTTTGAGGTTGTTCAGACCCCCTCAGTATTTTCGCCTATTTTCTACTTTATAAAAGCTTTAATATTCTCATACACATACATCAATTGGTCTCTAAAGCCATCTTTCTTTTTTTTCATCATAAAAAATCCTGATGAAATCAATGAATTGCCTGTAAAATTCCTCTGTGAAAGCACCAAGTTTCGGGCAGTATCAATCATTAAAAATTGTCCACCATAGCCATCTGCCCAAGCCGTATTGTTGTCGTTGTCTAACCACCACAAATAACCATAGGCATCAAAAGGGCGCATATTTTTAGGTACTTCTGGGGTATACGGTTTAAGGCTTTCTTCAATCCAATCTGCCGAAACAACTTGCGTCTTGTTCCACACCCCTTTTTGAGCCACCATTGCCCCAATTCTTGCAAAATCTCTGGCACTTATATACATCCAATAAACCCGATGGTCTGACTTATCGGAACGCACGGGCCACGGGTTGCCATAAATAACATTGGAGGCGGCAAAATCTTGCATACCCAATGGTTTTGCCAAATATTCTTCCATAAACGCACCAATGGATTTGCCTGATTTTTTTTCTAAAATAGTTCCTAAAACATTGAAATCGAAGTTGTTATAAAAGAAGAACTCGCCAGGTTTGTATTGCCCTCTTTTTGGGCGATTGGCTTTTGCAAAATCCGTTTCTGCTTCTGCTTGCAGATAAACGCCTGATTTAGCCATCAATAAATCTCTAATTGTCGCCGTTTTCTCTTGTGCCGTTAAAGGTGTTTTGCTTTCATCAATGCCCAATTGCGCCAATGTTTCGTCTAAATTAAGCAAACCTTTTTCTTTAGCAATACCTATCAAAAGGCTCATAATACTTTTTCGAGCTGAATGGCAATTGATGAGCTTTTGGGTTTTACCAACCTCTAATATTATCTTTTCATCTTGAATAACGACAACTGCTTGCGCATTTTGGGCGGTGTCTTGAATGTATTTTTCCAACCTATCGTGCGTTACTTTGGGTAATAAATCAGCTCTCAACATTTCTGTTCCGTAAGCACTTTTTTTATACCAAACTCTTGGCATACAGGAGTAAATCAATGCAATTGCGCCTAAAATTAAAAGCGTGGAAAGCGTTCTTTTTAACGTTTTTTTCATAGAGCTTGATTTGAAATATTTCTAAAATTAAAGTTTATACCCCTCAGTATTTGAAGAAATTCACCCCTTTTTTTAACTAAATTATTTAGAACTGCAATGCAAATCTAAACTGAATAACGAGAAAGCGAATTAGTGATTTATCACTAATCCGCTTTTTAGGACCCCTCAGTATAAAGCGTATTTTCCGCGCTTTTTAACGTGCCATTTAGCCATGCGTCCTGAAATAACATTTCTTTAAATCCTGCCTTCCCAACCTTTTAAATTTTTTGGTCGTCTATGTGAAAAAGGGCAACAAACGCCGTTTGATGCGTCAAAACTGCCTGATTCAAGTAAACAAAATAGTCTTTTGATGACTATTTAATGCCCACTATTTTAAATCCTTTTTTAATTTTTAAACTTTCATCATCATGCTTAAAAAATTCGGTTTTTCATTAGTCCTCATGGCATTTATGTGCCTCATTGCTTGCGAGCAGAACAATTCAAAAGAAATCATTGAACCCGTTTTTTCCCTTCGACAAGTCGTTTGGGATGAGGCTTGTTCGGGTACGGCGACCGTCAAAGGACGTGTGGAGTTTTTGAACGGAAATTGCGGTTCCAAATACGTTGTTTATGCCTCAAAAATGTCCAAAGTTGCCATCTACGACAGCATCACGCGTGGCTTAATCGACACCCGTTTTGAGGTCACAGATAGAAAAAAAATAGTAGAGCAAGATTCGGCTACTAATTTTTCTGCAACTTTAGAAGCGGGTTATTATCTCATCTACACCTACCCCATTGATTGCATCAAAACACCCAGTCGGCATTGGTCATTCGGTGATACCTTGCGTATCTGTGGCAATGAGGTTAAAAATTTTGGGACAGTGAAGCTCTAAAATAGGACTTCTCAGTATTTTTACCAACAATTTCCGCTTTGGGATTTTCGGGCGAATTTATTCGCCCGTCCTAAAAAACCAAAGCGGAAATTGCTGTATTTTTACTCTTTTAATGCTCAAACGCTTGACTATCTTGTTGATAATCAAGCGTTTGTCACTTTTAGGACTCCCTCAGTATTTCACCCATTTTCCTAAGAAACAAGCGCTTTCATCACCAATTCAGCCGAAGAAGTCACGTCAAATTTCTTCAACAAACGCTGCCGATGATTGTCCACCGTGTTTTTTGTGATGCCCAAAATATCGCTAATTTGCTTACTCGCCTTGCCTTGACTCAACAAAGCGATGATTTCTTTTTCGCGTTTAGACACGATTGGCGCCGTTTTTTGAACCCCCAATTCATTTAAAGGCGAATAGCACATAAAAACTTGATGCGTGTTATTCGTGGTGTCCAAAATCGTCATCATCGGCTCTGCATCAGGCTTCATCAAGTGATTGACATTCGTATAAAGTTACTGTACCGTACTATTTTTTAAGCATTGATAATCAATTACTTATGTTTTATGTCTGACAAATCCGTAGGATTTACACATTTATAGAAAAAATGTGAAGGCGTATCTCCCGAATCCGTAGGATTCGCACGTTTTATTTGAGCTAAATACATAAGCA
>JAYUKJ010001024.1:0-6479 GCA_043764555.1 Saprospiraceae bacterium | reverse complement strand
TCAACGTTGACGTGAGCGAAGCAATAGAAACGAACAATCGGCGCCTCGTTTTTACGGGTCTGAAACCACAACAAATTTTGGAATTGAGCTACGAAATGACGAGCGATAATCTTGAAAGCATCAGCAATTGGTCGTTTCAAGAAGCCACGCCCGTGCGTCACGCTGAACTTTGGACGACAATTGACGTGGCTTTTGAACACGCTTTTTTACTCCAAAATGAGAAAAATGTCCGCATTATGTTGGATTCAAAAAGTGGTGCAAAAGTTTTTTATACCGATAATTTGGCAGCAAATAAACCCGCTTTGGAAACGTTTTCCATCACAACGGGTGACCAAATAACAAGCGTTCGGTTGCAACTAAAAAGCGTGGAATTGGCGGATAAAACGAAAAAAGCCGTTGTTTCTTCGTGGTCGGAACTGGCCAATCGGGTTCAAAAAAATGAAGGAATCGGGCTTCAATATACTAAAAAATCAAATTATGAAACGCTTTGGAAAGCCGTTCAACCGTTGACGGAAACGGCTAAAACGGAAGAAGATAAAATAAGAATTATTTATAATTACATAAACAGAAATGTAAATTGGGACGGCGAATGGAACACAACCGCACGAACGAGTTTGGACGCCGCTTTTCAGAAAAAAATGGGGAACAGCGGCGAACTCAATTTGATGCTCATCGCTTGCCTCAAAGAAGCAGGTTTCCAAGCCTTTCCGATGCTCATCAGTACGCGACAACACGGAAAAACGAACCAAAATACGCCATTTTTGAGCCAATTCAATCATTTATTGTGCTATATTGAGCGGTCGAGCGCGACACCTTTGTTGCTCGACGCGGGTTTGGCACACCGTCCGATGGGTTTGCCACGTGTGGAATGTTTGAATGGTGAAGGCTGGATTGTGAATCCTCAAAACCTACAATGGCAATCAATTGCGTCAAAAATTACGGCACGACAGACCCTTGCGGCGTTTTCGGTGACGAATGAAGGCGACATGAAAGGGCGTTTTGTGAAGACAAGTAAGGACTATGAGGCGGTAAGTGAGCGCGACGAGCAAGTGCGGCGGCGGGCGTTAAAATCAATCGAAAAGCTATATCCGGGCATCCGAATCGACAGCGTAACGAATAGCAATATTGACAATGCGTCGGCGTTTTTTAAGCGAAATATCTACTGTTTTTTGTCGCAAGTGGCGCCGATTGACAGCCAAAAAATGACGATAAAACCGCTTTGGCGCACGGGTTTTGAGGTCAATCCGTTGTCGGTTGTTCCTGCGCATTCAGCGTTTGATTTTCCGTATTTAATTCAAGATTTACACGTTTTTGCGCTGCAAATGCCCGCGGGTTCGGTCATCGACCGAGAGCCAAACGGCGAGATGTTTGAGCTTCCCGACAAGAGCGCGGGTTTGTCGTTGAGCGTCACGCGCAATGCCGACATTATGCAATTGTCGTTGGTGGTAAAAATCAATAAATTGCATTTTGAAGCGAGTGAATACGGCGCTTTAAAGGATTTTTTCGATAAAATTATCGCGAAGCAATCGGAGTTAATTGTGATTAAATTGGCAAAGACTTAATGTATTTTGGAATTTATACTGAGGGGTCTTCTTTTCAAAAAAAATAGCCTTTCCAAGATTAATTGGAAAAGCTATTTTTTTTGAGTAATATAGAAAGCGCGATTTCCTTTTCTAACACATAGGCACATTAGAACACATAGTTTTTAAGGAAAAAAACTATGTGTCCTAATGTGTCTATGTGTTAGAAAATATTTTTATGTTGAATCCACGTAATCAGCAGCTAAACCTTATGCCAATTTCAACGCCTTAAACCGCTTTTGGGCGAATTCAAAACCGCCAAAAAGCAAGGCTGCGAAACCTAAATCACCGATTAAACTATTCATCAGAAACGGCAATCCTGCGGCGTAACAAGCGATTAAACCCGTCAAATTTTGAGGATACATCGAACCGCCTTGCCAAACGCCGAAATTACTGATTAAGAAAAAAGCGCCTGAACACACCAAACTTGCGCCTAAAACGGACTTACTGTTAACGTTTTTGGCAAGCGAGAAACCAATCAAAACGGTCAAAGCGATGGCGCCATAAATCCAAATGGCACCGCCGTAAAACCAGACGAATTGGCCATTATTGTAAGCCGCATAGACGACGTTGTTGAGTATTAAATCGCTTAAAAAGAGCGAGATTAAGGGTAAAATCACGGCTAAAACGCGATTTGACACGTAAGCGCCACTAAACAAAGCCATCGCACCGACGGCTGTCATATTGGGTAAGTGTGGCAATAAGCGGCTCAAAGCAGCTATCAAAACGAGGGCGGCAACCGCCATAAAACGCGTATTTTTCATCAACTAATTCTGTTTAATTAAGCTGCAAAACTACGTTTAATTGGAATTAAAAATTAAAAATTAAGAATTAAAATGCGAGACTAAATTCAACGCGCCAAAATTTAGCAACTTTTGAAAAGTTGCCAAACCTAAAACGCCAAAAGCCACATTTCGGTACCGAAACGTGGCTTTTGGCGTTTTATACTGAGGGATCTTTTTTCTTTTGCTTTTTACAACTTAAACGTTAGTCCCAATCCTAATATCAAACCGTTTGGCGATAGAAGATTTAGCGCTTGAACGGTCGTTTCGGCTAAAACATCCGTCTTATTGCTCGGTGCAAAAGTGCCGCCCGCCACTCTAACGGCATAGCCCAATTCTAAATTAAATCTCACTTTGCCTCCCCACGATTTACCCGCTACCAAGTCAATCATATGCGCTCTTTTTAGATTTATTTCGATGGTTTCGGTGGTGTTCGACGAGAATGCTTTTTTTTGCTCCAAAGGAAGTTTGTCGAGACCCGAAGCCGTTGAATAACCCGCGCCGAACGACCAACTTTTGGCGTATTGACGGTAATATTTTGCCGCAACGCCCAATTTTACGCCCCATCCGCCGAATCCCGCGCCGACTTTAGCGCTAAAATTGTCAGAAAACGGCGTTTCAAACGTGATGCCGCCGATGCCTGAAATGTTGTTTATGCCCGTGGCAATGCCCAAATAGCTGCTGCGTTCTTCAACGGCGTTGGTGGTGACGGTGGTCGTCTTTTTTTGAGCATACGCGCCGCAAAAAGTGGTGATAATCAAGACGATTAATGTGAGCTGTCTTTTCATTTTTTAGTCATAGATTAAAATGGTGAATGAATTGAATGTCTTATACCATCAACAAGATGTGTACATTCAAATACGCCATTTTACATTTTAAATTGTTGATGTTGAGTCATTTAATACGGTCTAAACAAATATTGTCCGCCCGCTTCGCCAATAACGGTATCGTTGTGATAAATCAAATTGCCGCGTAGGAAAGTTGACTTCACTTTGCCCCGCAATTCAATCCCTTCAAACGGCGTGTAACCTTGCTGCGATTCCGATTCTTCGGCGCGCACGATGAACGATTCTTCGGGATTCATCAAGACAATATCGGCGTCAAAACCGACCGCAATGTCCCCTTTTGACACCAAACCGTAGCGTTTTGCCGGATTCCAAGACGTCAATTCTGCCATATGGTTGTAGCTCATGCCGCGGCGGGACCCCTCAGTAAAAAGTCCCGAAAGCAAGTATTCAGTGCCACCAAAACCCGATTTTGCGACGAAAATATTGCCTGCGTTCGCGTGGTCGGTCTTCATTTCATGCTTGCAACACGCGTGGTCGGAGCAAATCCAATCGACTTTTCGGTCCAAAACGGCTTGCCAAAGGTATTCGACATCTTCACGCGGACGAATCGGCGGATTGACTTTTGCGCGCCAAGCGGCGGGCGTATCGACGTCTAAAAGCAAGTGTCCAATTGTCACTTCGCGCCGAAAATTGATGTGCGGAAAGGCGGCTTGCATCAACATCGCGGCGTCAACGGCTTTCCGCGACGTTAGATGCAACAAATTGATGTTCACGCAATCCGTTTCGTTCGCCAAATACGACGCAATAAAAATCGCCAAACCTTCCGAATGCGGCGGACGGCTTGCGGAATACGCGTGCAGTCCCGTTAGTGTGCCTTCGCGCTCCACAATTTCGGTGTAAGCGCGCATAATCTCTGCCGTTTCGCAATGCATCGACAAGCTAATAATGTCCTTTTTTTCAGGAAAACGCTCCATTGCACGCTTCACACCGCGCATAACGAACTCAAAATGCGCGTAATCGTAGCGTTCATTTTGGGGTGTCATCAAAAAATCGTTCTGATTTCCCGCCTTGCCGTGCAAGCCGTGCGAGCCGTAAAACATGAAAATTTTGAACGATGTAACGCCGTGTTTTTCCACTAAATCTTCGATTTCATCAATGTGCGCATACATAATCGGCGCCAAATGATAGGCATAATCCACGTGAAATTTGCCTTTGG
The DNA here is from genome assembly GCA_043764555.1 of Saprospiraceae bacterium. Lineage (GTDB taxonomy): Bacteria > Bacteroidota > Bacteroidia > Chitinophagales > Saprospiraceae > JAAFJT01. Next base: position 2,113 of record JAYUKJ010001024.1, on the reverse strand, counting down.
ACACGTCCAAAACTTCAGGAAAAAACTCGGAATAAGGTCCCGTTTTGTTCAAATAATACTGCCCCGTCCGCATATAATTGAGGCTCGACGTCACGCCGCCTTGCGCCGCGGCACGGCTTTCCGTGACGGCATCTTCGCCAAGCGGCGCGTAAATCCCTGTGTGCATATGCGCATCAACGAGGCCTGGAAAGGCTAATAAATTTTTACCGTCAAAGACTTCTTTAGCCTCAGAAGCGGCGATTTCGGGCGCAATTGTGTGGAATTTGCCGTCTTTTATGCCCAAATCGAGCAAATCAACGGCGTTTTTATTCGGTCGGACAACGCGGACGTTTTTGATAATTAGGTCGAGCATTTTTTTGAATTAAAAATTAAGAATTAATGTAACGCGACTTTCAAGTCGTGGCCTTTCAATTAAGTGTGATTTCCGCGACCTGAAAGTCGCGTTACCTAAAAATAAGGTCGCGCTACGTGAAAAACGGCTTTTATACTGAGGGGTCCCTTTTTTCATTTCAGTAAAAAAAAGGTTAATACTCTTAATTATATTTGAAACTTTCTACCTTCGGAACATAAAATTAAAAAATAATCAATCTTTTTTTTGCAAACTATTGATAATCAATTTATTACAATGTCAAATTTTAGATTCTGAATGTGAGATTTGACAAAACAAAACGTCGAACAATGAAAAATAAAATCTTCTACGGTTGGTATATGCTCGCGGGCATGACCTTGATGTACACGGCAACGAACGGTATTGCGATGTACGCCTTTGGTGTTTTACGGAAAATGCAAGCCGTTCAATCGCCCGCTTTCGGCTTGGATTCGGCAACGCAAGCCGCTTTGCCTGCCCTTCTTTTTATGGTTGTGGCGCTCACATCGCCCGTTGTCGGCTCGTTGCTCGACCGTTACAGTCCGAAATTGATTATCAGCATCGGCGCAATTTTGGCGGTCATTTTGACATTTTCACACCAATTTATGGATTCTTACAACGGTTTGCGCGTGATTTACGCGTTTTTTGCGATAGCGATGTCCTTCGCGGGCATCATCTCATTTATGTTTTTAATCAACCGTTGGTTCAAAAAAAACATCGGCTTGGCGGCGGGCATTTTGCTAATTGGTTCGAGTTTGGGCAGCCTCATTTTTCCGAGAATTGTCGTAGCGGCGGGCGATTGGCGCGTGGCGTGCAATTGGCTCGGCCTGGCGGCTGCGGCGTTTTTGATTGCACCTTTATTATTGATAAAAAATACGCCCGAAGAAATGGGCGAAACCCAAGACGGTTCTTCTGAATTAAAAATTAAAAATGAAGAATTAAAAATAACTCAAAATGGCAATTATACTGAGGGGTCCCAAAATTTCCTAAATGATGGATTAATCGCTTCACAATCAACGCGTTATGCGGCAGAAGGCATGACGCTCGGCGAAGCAATTCGCTCAACTTCGTTCTATTTGGTCTTGGTCGTGACGGGGGCGCTGTGGTTTTGCATCAATGGTTACATCCAAAATCACGCGTTTTTCATGACCGATTTGGGCAAAACAGCAGGCGAAACGGCGGCAGTTATTGGCACTTTTGGCATGACGGCGATTGTCGGAAAACTGCTTTTTGGTTGGTTATCCGACAAATTCGAGCGGCGTTTAATCATGGTCGGCAGCATTGGCTTACTGCTCATTTCGATTCTAATTCTCAAAATGTGCCAAACAAATGCAGCGTTTTTGACGCCTTTTGCGGTCGTTTTTGGCATCGGTTTCGGCGGTGCCTTCTCGATGATTCAGATTTGGGTGGCCGATATTTACGCAGGAAAAAACTTCGGTTCCATCCTCGGCGTCGTGACGATGATCGATACAATTGCGGGTTCGGCGGGCATGATTACCTTGGGAAATATGCGTAAATCTATGAATACATTTGACGGCGGTTTCAACGTCATGTTGGGACTTTGCGCGGTCGCTTTGGTGGCTACTTTTTTGGTAAAAAAGCCTGTGAAAGGGTGATATACTGAGGAGTCCTATTTTAAACAAAATGTGTATCTTTTTAATGATTCAAGGTAATTGTTTACTCTGTTTGATATTTCTGTTTTATTAAAATATGCAAAGGCGTCATTTCAAATTTTCTATTTATTGT
>JAYUKJ010001023.1:0-6493 GCA_043764555.1 Saprospiraceae bacterium | reverse complement strand
ACGATTTTACATATAATCCCTTCGGGATTGTATAAAACGCGCCTTAATTTTTCTATAAACATGTATTCCCTTCGGGAATTTTAGACATTTTGTGATTGGATATGAGAAATTTTATAACAAACAACTTTCTGTACATCCCATAGGCCACAAGGAGGCTTACTAAGATGGACAACGCGCCCAAAGAGACCCCTCAGTATAAAACGATATTTTACCCCATTTTCAGGTTTTGACTACTGATAAATCAGTATTGTACAGTTTTTTGATTGGAAAGACCTTTGCACTTTCTTAATTAAAAAAATTAAATATGATACGATTCATCTTTGCGCTCAACCTTGTGTTGTTGACACTCCGATTGACGGCACAACCGTTCGATGGGTGTTTTGGGCATTGGTCACAAGTATTTTTTCAAAAACAATGCGTATTGGAAAACAACATTGGCGGCTTCCTCAAACGAAACGGATTGGACGGCTCAAAAACTCAATGCCCAACGGTCGCTCATCCCACAAAGCACTATTTCGGTTACGAATGCAAATCTTGTTTTATCTTCTTTTATCAACAAAACTTTCAGCCCCAAACACACCAATAAAACGGGCATATTGGTAACAGGCATGCTGTACGATTTGCTGTTGAAAAAATCGTTCGCTCCCGAAGCACCGCCGAAGGAAATCGTGAATTCGGACGGATTTAGCACCTTATTGTCGGCTTTCAGCAGCTCTGCCGTCAACCTAACGCCTAAATTATTGATGAATATCGGCGTAAATGCTCAATTATTTACTCTGAATGACCATTACACCGTCGAGCCAAGGCTTGGTTTTCGGTATCAAATCAAACAAAACCACGCTTTGGGATTGGCTTACGGTCTGCACAGCCGCTTGGAAAGTTTGAATTTTCACTTCAATAATTCATTAAATAGCGATGCAAAAGCCGTGAATAAAGATTTGGATTTTACCAAATCGCACCATTTGGTATTGAGTTATGATTGGAATGTGTCGGATTTGGTTCATGTCAAAATTGAGCCTTATTATCAGCAATTGTTTTCAGTTCCCGTCATGGCAAACAGTTCATTGTCGTTCTTAAACCTTACAAATGATTGGTTTTTTGCCGAAAAACTGCAAAATACGGGCGAAGGTAGAAATTATGGCATTGACCTCACGCTTGAAAAATATATGTCGAAAGGCTACTATTATATGTTGACGGGTTCGCTGTTTCAATCGGAATACAAAGGCGGCGACGGCGTGTGGCGCGATACCCGTTTTAACCGAAATTATATCGTCAATTTTTTAATCGGCAAAGAATGGCAGATGGGGCGAGAGAATCAAAACACGTTGAGCGTCAATCTAAGAGCGACGAATCAAGGCGGCAATCGCTATTCGCCCGTCAACGAAGCAGCGTCAAAAGCGGCAAAAGATGTTGTTTTTGATGAAACCAAGGCGTTTTCCGGCCAAGCCGACCCTTCGTTGAATGTGCATTTCACGGCAAGTTATAAAATAAATAAGAAGAAAAGTTCACGTGAAATTGCGCTAAAAATCCTCAATTTGACGAGCCAGCCCGACTTCAATGGTTTTAAATACAACTTCATTGATAAAAAAGTGGATAAGGATTTAGCGACTATTTTGATTCCAAATTTGAGTTATAAAATAGAGTTTTAAGCGCATAATTATCCATAAAACGGGTTGAAAGAGCGCTTATACTGAGAGGAGTCCCAAAAATCACAAACGCTTGATTATCAACGAGATAATCAAGCGTTTTGGCGTAAAAAAGGCATTTATACTGAGGGGTACTTAAAAAATTATAAACGAGACAATCAAGCGTTTGGACGTTGAAAAACAGCCAAAAAGTGAATGATGGATTTAGTTTTTTTGAAAGAATGGATGCTGTTCCGTAACCTCAACGGTAGAAAAAAAGCCAAAATACTGAGGGGGTATCTACGCATCAAAGTGTCTTAGAGATGCACCTTTTTTTTATCAAAAACACCTTTCAGACCTTATGCTGTACATCATTGGAATAGTCATCACGTTTTTCTTAGTTTTTTTGCTGATTAGTAAAAAAGGAAAAACCTTAGCCGATAACATATTAGTGGCTTGGTTGCTCGTCATAGGCGTGCATTTGGCATTTTATTATGCCTATCTTACGTCAATATTCTTTGAATTTCCTTTTTTATTAGGCATCGAAGCACCGTTTCCGTTGTTGCATGGTCCTTTTTTGTACCTCTATGTTGTGTTTATGACCAACCAAATTTCGACTAAAAAGGACTTATATTTTTTGCATTTTTTACTGCCTCTTGCCGTTTATGCATCTTATTTTCCGTTTTTTTTACGACCCGCCGCCGAAAAAATCTATGTCTATCAACATCAAGGCAGCGGTTATGAGGCATTAACAAATAGTGTATTCCTCCTTATCCTCATTTCGGGTGTTGTCTATACGGCTTTGTCTTTACGCGTTTTGAAGCAATACAGAGAATCTCTTTTCAACCAGTTTTCAAACATCGAAAAAATAAATTTTAATTGGTTGAAGTATCTTGTTTATGGCTTGGGCATCGTTTGGCTTGTCGTATTTTCAAGAGTTCCTGACACCATTCTTTTTGGCTTTGTGGCTTGTTACGTGCTTTTTATGGGTTATTTTGGCATTAAACACGTTGGACTTTTTACTTATACGGATGCGTTTATACCCCCTCAGTATAAAGCCTCAAATAAGGACGCAGAAAGTGATTTTAAGGATAATTTTATAGAAAATGAAGACGATACGAAGAAAAAATACCAAAAATCGGGACTTTCAGAAGCGCAAGCCGATACACTTCAAAAGGAATTATCAAGACTTATGCACACTGAAAAATGCTATACAAATTGCGAATTGACCCTCGCCGATTTAGCCTTAAAACTGAACGTTACACCCAATCATTTATCACAAGTTATCAATGAAAAAGAAGGCGTTAACTTTTATGATTACGTCAATGCGCTCCGCATTGAGGCATTTAAAAAATTGGTCGCCGAACCTAAAAGCAAAAATTACACATTGTTGGCATTGGCTTATGACTGTGGTTTCAATTCAAAAACGTCTTTCAATCGGCATTTTAAAAAATATACAGGGCAATCGCCTTCTGAATACACCGAACAATTGACGTTACTTTCCCATTCTGTTTAAAAAAAACGCGCCTCTCTGTATTCAACCTTCCAAGAATTTGACATTCTTGGAAGGTTTTTTTTGTCAAGTTTTACCCCCTCAGTATTTTTTTCAAAAAAGGCGGTTTTTGAGGTTTCAACGTACACGTTGGAGCGATTTGGGGTAAAAACAAGCTCACTTTTGCTGAAACTTTTAAAAAAAAAATAAGTAAAATGAATTTGACTAAGAAAATTTCATGGGCGTTATTCGCCTTTTTCGCCATCTTGATTGGCATTATGCCCTTTATTACGCTCATAAATGGGATAAAATTCGGCATTGAGGAAACAAAAGATGCCACCCTTTACCTTAATTTCTTTTGGAAAAACAGCTTTTACGCACACGTTATAGTAGGCGGATTACCCTTGCTGATAGGCTGGACACAATTTATCCCAAAACTAAGGGCAAAGTACCGAAACGTGCATCGGCTTATCGGTAAAATCTATGTTGTGACTTTTCTCATGACTGCCGCATCTGGTTTTTTTATTTCTTTTAATGCCACAGGTGGACTAATCCCCGCTTTGGGTTTCGGTTCTGTTGCCATTATTGCTTTTTATACGACCTTAAAAGCGTATTTAGACATCAGAAAAGGTGATGTTATCAGTCATAAAAACATGATGATATATAGTTATGCGTGCTGTTTTGCGGCTGTCACTTTTAGGCTTTGGCAAACGCTACTGTTCTTACTTTTAAATGATTTTGAGATTATTTATCCAATTGCGGCTTGGATGGGTTGGCTGCCTAATTTATTCGTAGCGTATTGGATAATTAGGAAGAAAAACGCTAATTCAACAACTCTTTCAACGGCATTGCCCAATCGTTCGTAAAGACATACATACATTCTTGAGTTTACGTTACGCTTAGTTTTAAGCGTAACGTTTTTTTTATTTGTCTTTTGAAAAAATAAGGACCCCTCAGTATCTTGAGCATTTTCAATTAAAAACCCAACAAATCCTTCATCGAGAAAACGCCTTGCTTGTCTTTTAACCATTCGGCCGCCAAAACGGCACCTGTCGCAAAACCTTCGCGCGAGTGGGCTGTATGCGTGATTTCGATGGTGTCAATCGGTGAATCATAGCGGATAACGTGCGTTCCTGGCGCGGGGTCGATGCGTTTTGCCGTGATATTGATGTCCGAAGAGGACCCCTCAGTATTGCAGACCCAATTTGTCTTCCGCGTCATATTTTCAAAGATGCCTTCAGCCAGCGTAATCGCCGTACCGCTTGGGGCGTCGAGTTTTTGGGTGTGGTGAATTTCCTCCATCGCCACGTCATACATCGGATAATTATTCATCATGTCTGCCAAACGCTTATTGATTTCAAAGAAAATATTGACACCAATGCTGTAATTCGACGCGTAAAAAAAAGCGCTTTTTTCCACTTTACACAAGTCCGAAATACGTTCAAACCCCCTCAACCAACCCGTTGTTCCGCAGACGACGGGTACACCCGCGCGGATGCATTTTTCGAGATTCAAGACCGCCGACTCGGGACGCGTGAACTCGATTGCCACGTCTGCTTCACCTAATCTATCAAAATCGTTGCGGTTGTCCACATCAATTTTCAAGACGACTTCGTGACCGCGTGATACCGCTATTTTTTCGAGCGTCTTGCCCATTTTTCCGTACCCAATGAGTGCTATTTTCATATCGTAATGCCGATTTCTTTTGTTAACATTTTATTTAGTAAATTAATTGTTATAAATTCATGTTTAAAATGTGACCTTCTTTTTGCATTGCGTCAGAAAGGCGTAATTTCTGAAAAGAGGCTACACTAACACGATTGGTGGACCCGCATTGGCCGAATTTTTCGGTTAACTGCGGGTTTTTTATTTGAAAATTTAGAAACGTCAAGCATTTTTCGACGTTTGCGCGCCTCAATGCACGGGAACATAAATTTCTTATCTACCTTCGCCGCGTTCCATTATTTCAAATTTTCAAAGAATTGGGCAAAAGTAGTTAAACCACATCGTTCTTAAACCGAGAATTAAAAAAAAATCACCGCAAACACATCTATGAATTTACGCCGACTATCCGCCGAATTTATCGGTACCTTTTTCTTAGTTTTAGTCATTTGCATGACAACCTACGCCAAAGTCTCCGCCGATTTACAACCCATTGCCATCGGATTGATGCTCATTGGCTTGATTTACGCCAACGGCTATATGTCTGCCGCCATGTTTAATCCCGCTGTCACACTCGCTTTTTGGCTCCGCGGACGCATCGAAACGAAAGCCGCCCTTGCCTATATTGTTGTCCAATTTATAGCGAGTATTGCCGCCGCAGGCTTGACTATTGCCTTGACAATGGCTAAACCCATAGTCCAACCTATCGCGGGGACCCCTCAGTATTTTGCCTTAATTCCCGCCCTTTTAGCGGAAATTGTCGGCACTTTTCTCTTGTGTTGGGTGATTCTCAACGTGGCAACTTCCAAAACAATTGAAGGCAATAGTTTTTATGGCTTGGCAATTGGCGCGACCGTTTCGGGCTTGATTTATACGCTTGGCAGCGTATCGGGCAGTGTGTTCAATCCAGCGGTTGCCGTGGCGTTGGGCGTTGTTCAAATCAGTAATTGGTCGAGTCTTTGGATTTATTTCGTCGGCAGTTTGGGCGGTGCCGCGCTCGCTGCTTTGGCGTATCGGTTTATCAATCGGGACGAATAAACCCAAAATATACGGGATAATTTACGTAAAAAGTGGATTTTAGGCATAAAAAAAGGCAGTACCAACGTACCGCCTCCAACTAAAAACCAATTAATTATCAAACATTAAATCTTATTTTCTTCTTGTTTAGACTCAAAGGGCGGCAAAAGTATCGTTTTATTTCGAAACTTTAAGTCTGTCTTTAAATTCTATTCTAAATTTTTTCATCTTAGGCGAAATAACGTATTGGCAATAAGGTGCGTGACCGTTCAATTTATAATACGCTTGGTGGTAACCTTCTGCTGAATAGAACAAAGCAAATTTAGTTACTTCGGTGACAATTTTACTATTCCAAACATTATTTTTTTCAAATTCCTCAATTATTTTTTTTCCACTGCTTTTTTGCACTTCGTCGTGATAAAAAATTGCCGAACGGTATTGTGTCCCAATATCATTTCCTTGGCGATTCAAAGTTGTCGGGTCGTGGACGTGAAAAAAGACGCGTAAAATGTCTTCAAACGAGATGATTTTAGGGTCGAAATACACGTTAATGACCTCTGCGTGACCCGTTTTGCCGTAGCAAACTTCCTCATAAGTTGGGTTTTTAACAGCGCCGCCCGTGTAGCCACTCACGACTTTTACCACGCCTTTGAGTTCGTCAAACGGTGCTTCTACGCACCAAAAGCAACCGCCGCCG
>JAYUKJ010001022.1:0-24145 GCA_043764555.1 Saprospiraceae bacterium | reverse complement strand
TTGAATTTGACAAATCTTCGGTTACAAAAACAAACGCCACATAACCTTTTCGCGGCTCATTGTATCGGTCAATTTTTAAATCATAAGCCGACAGTTCTGCCTTTCCTGCGTACCAATAAGCGTTAAAATCGTTGACGTTAAAAGCGGCATTTATCGCCTTTGGTGTTTCAGTTGTTGTGGTCGTTGCAACGTTCTTTACACCCGAATTTGGCGCATCACACGCTATAAAACCGAGAAATAACAAGAGGATTGCAGTTGAAATATTCTTTTTCATAGATATTTTTTTAAAAAGATTTGAAGATATATGATGATTTTTATTGTGTGATAACTCTTTGGTTTTTAATAAACTAAATCGTTTAGAATCAAGCAAAATAATTCTTAATTTTTAATTTTTAATTCAAAATACTGAGGGGTCCCAGAAAATTGGACTTGTATTTGTTTTATGTTATACAACTCTCTTTAGGGATAAAACAATCAACCGAATGTGGACATATACGAAACCCCCAATTTTATCGCAAACATTTGCTCTCTACCTTTTTATTGAGCAAATGTACCTAAACAACAACGATTGAGAACGATTAATTCGACCAAATGGTTGTCTATTGATTCAGAAAAAACAATCCATTAAAATGCAACTTAACAGCATACTATTTTTTGATTTTCCGATTTTAGCATACTATTCATTCAACACCGATTTATTATTTATTTACCGATTTACTAACATCAATGAGAGAACTTATACAAGCTTCCACGTGCGTCCCCAGTCTATGGTCACCGACGCCACATCTCCAATATTTTTCCGTCATAAAGCCGAAAAACTCGTAGAAATACGCTGTTTTCGTTGAATTTCCGTGCATTTGCCGTTTTAAAACGTGTATGTTGATTCGTCCATTTGACGTAGGTTTTTACTTGCGTTCAACTGAATTCCCGTTGCTTTTAATGTCGTTTTTTCTTGCAAAAATGCCTTTTCCCGATGTTCGGGATGCCGAAAAAACGTCATATACTGAGGGGGGTATAAAATTTTAATTCTCTATTTTTTTGATTTTTAATTGTAATTGAATACAAAAAAATAAGTGCAATTAGAGGGTAATTAGCACATACCAAACGAACGTTTGGTATGGTGATAAAATAATTGAAAATGCATTAAAATTATTTATTTTTCAATTATAATTAAGTAGTTAAAAATGCATTAATTACTAATTAAAATTCACTGTTTTTCAATTCTAAATAAGCAATTAAAATTGAGTTAATTACTGGTTAAAATTCACTGTTTTTCAATTGTAAATAAGCAACTAAAATTGAGTTAATTATTGCTTAGAATTCGTTGTTTTTTAATTGCGATTAATTAATTCAGAACGCATTAATTCCTATTTAAAATCAGTTATTTTTATTTGTAAGTAACTAACTGATTTTCAATTAGTTATTACTTTGAATACACTGTTTTTTAATTAGAATTAAGCAATCGAAAATGCATTGGTTATATGTATGAAAACGCACTGTTTTTTAGTGATGATTAATCAATTAGAAATGTATTAATTTTTGTTTAAAATTCACTGTTTTAAATGATAATTAAGCACTTGAAAACTGCTTAAAATTCACTGTTTATTAATTGTAATTGATGCATTAATAATCTCGAATTTTAAATCATCAAAACGCATTCAAATAATAACACAAAATCAAGATAAATGAAGCGGTCATAACCAGGGCTGTGAACATATTAACCAGAAATTTTTTTCGCGCTTTTAAACCTACATTTTCTTTTTTCAAAACCGATTTACTAATGACACCTACTTTACTTTTCACAAGCGACTCACGACGTCGAATTTTTCTTGTTTTTTTAGGGATAATGACATTATTTGCCCAAAATGTGGCCGCACAAGCGTGTAGTGGCATCAGGGGAAAGGCATTTTCTGATTACAATTACAACGGAATTGACGACGATTTAGGGTCGGTAGGCGTTGGTGGCATTGAGGTAAAGCTGTTCGACGGTAGCGGTCAAGTCGGTTCGACTACGACTGCTGCCGACGGCAGTTATGCGTTTGCAAGTGCGGCAAACGCTGCGAATTATCGCGTTGAATTCACAATTCCAACGCTTTTAAATGCTTATAAATTTACGGCAAATGGTGCGTCAAATAACGTGGCAACGCAGTTTGTTTTGGCGCCTAACTGCACTGTAAATGCGGCGCTTGCGATTCCTGCGGATTATTGTCAGGCAAATCCATTTTTAATCGCGCCAATTTACGTCAACGGTGACCCTTTGAACAACGTGGGCAGTGCCAAAGATTCCGCGACACTCATCGCGACGCCTTACAATGTGCCTTCGGGAAACGATTATGCGCAGCAGAAAAAGCTCTTGAAAACGGCTCAAATCGGTTCGACTTGGGGCGTTGCTTTTCAGCGTAGCCGCAAAATAATTGTTTCGACGGCAACGCTCAAACGCCACGTTGGATTTGGTCCACAAGGCACGGGCGGCATCTATTTCACCGATTTTTCAAATCCGATGGTCCCCTCAGTATTAGGGAGCCTTTCGCTCGTTTCGGCGGGTATTGACCCACGCGTAACCGACGGCGTTGTTTTGCCAAGCGACCCAACTTTGCCTTCAAACGACGTAACAGCTTACGCGAAAGTCGGCAAAATGTCACTCGGCGGTGCCACAATTAGCGACGATGATAAGACGCTTTACACGCTCAATTTGCAGACACGCACGTTGGTAAAAATTGATATATCAGCACTAAAAGCCGATGGCGTGACTTTGCCGACGGCGGCAAATGTCACGACTTTTGCGTTGCCGACGCCTTGTGCGGCAACCGATACTTTTCGCCCGTGGGCGGTCAAATATTGGCACGGAAAGTTATACGTCGGCGGCGTTTGCTCGGCGGAAGTGACTAAAAATGCGGCTAATTTATCGGCTTCGATTTATTGCTTTGACGGAACAAATTTTACTTTAGTTAAATCGTTTTCCCTTGATTATCAGCGTGGTAGCGTCAAAAGTAATTCGCCAAGTTTCAATAAATGGTTGCCTTGGGAAGACAATTACAACGTGATGTTGCAGAATGGACAAACGGATTTCCTGTATCCACAACCCATTTTGTCGGACATCGAATTTGATACCGATGGCGCCATGATTCTCGGTTTTACCGACCGCATGGGCAGTCAATCGGCTTTTAGAAATTACGTTCCCGTTGCCAATTTTCCGTTCGTTTTGGCGAATGGCGTGACGGGCGGCGACATCATGCGTTTGTGTTTGCGCAGCGGTGTTTACGAAGTGGAAAATACGCCCGCCGCGGGTTGCTCAACGACGGGCGGCGCGACGGACGGCGAAGGGCCAAACGGCGGCGAATTTTATTGGTCGGACTATTGGACTTACAATTTTTTGAGCGATAACAATCCTCCGACGGCGTTTCCTTTTCCGTTTCACAACGAAATTGCGCAGGGTGGTTTGGCGCTAATTCCTGGCCGCGGACAAGTCGTTTCGACGGCTTATGACTCATATTCGGAGGCACAAACGGGCGGTTTTACGTGGTTTGATAACACAACGGGCAAGCGTCCGCGGAGTTACGAAGTGTTTAACAGTACAAATTCGTCGTTTCAAAATCGCGGTTACGCGGGTGAAGCGAACGGTTTGGGCGACATTCAACCCGCTTGCGACCCCGCGCCGATTTGCATTGGCAACCGCGTTTGGGCGGATTGCAACGGCAATGGCGTTCAAGACCCGACCGAAAAAGGCATTGAAGGCGTGGCGGTGACGTTGCGTTCTGGACCAAATTGTTCAGAATTTGCATCGACAACGACGGACTTAAATGGCAATTATCAATTTTGCGGATTAGCTGAAAATACGGCGTACTACATCGTTTTTGGCGCGCCAAATGCGTTCAATTTTACGAATCAAAAACTAACGGTCGGCGGCATTGCTTACGCGCTTTCGCCGTCAAATACGGGACTTGGAACGAACGCCGATGAGAACGATTCGGACGCTCTATCGCCCAACGCTCAGGGAACAAATTGTGTTAATTTGCCTCACATTTTGGTGCAAACGGGTGCGGCGGGTTCGACCGATAATTCAAACGATTTGGGGCTGATTGCCCCGACTTTGACGACTTTTTCGACGCTTGCGGAAGCCACGTCTTGCAGTGGGGAAATTGACGGAAAAATCACGGTAACTGCCGTTTATTCGCCCGTTTCCACGGTAGAATACAGCAAAGACAACGGTTTGAATTGGCAATTATCGAACATTTTTACCAATTTAGCGACGGGCAATTACGATATAAAAGTACGCATTGCGGGCGCGACAGCTGCGAATGTTTGCAACCTTGAAACCCGTAAAGCTGAGGTTTTGGCGGGTGCAAAAATCAATCCGCCCGTTACAACATCGGATTCAATTTGTCAATACGAATTGACCGTTAGACGCGGTGGTTTGACGGGTGCTTGCGACGCGTGTCCCGGTAATTTGTTGCCCAAAATAACGTGGTGGACGGCAGCAGTCGGTGGCGTAAAAGTGGCGGAAGGCAGTCCTTTCGACCCGACAAAATTGGCGGCTACCGCAGCGGGTTATGTGGACCCTTCAGTAGTTGGCACCACAATTTTCTACGCGCAATGCGAATGCGGCGTACGGTGCGTGAGCGACCGTCAAGCGACAAATTTTATCGTTTTACCGCGTCCTTCGCCGATTGTTACGGGCGAATCGGCGCCTTGTCCAAACGCGACGGTCATTTATTCGACCCCCTCAGTATTGGGCAGTTCTTGGGTGTGGTCGTTGCCTTCGGGTGGCGGAACGATTGTTTCTGCGGCTCAAAATTCGGTAACAATTAAGTGGATTAACTCAAGTGTTGGTGGCGCATTCACGGTGCGCGTTGTCGAAACGAGCGCGAGTGGTTGTGCGCAAGGTGCGAATCTATCGGTCAATTTAACGCAAGTGAGTTTGCGTTGCTTGGGCAGTTTGAACGTGTCGGTTGACCAAAATTGCCAAGTGAATTTGACGACTTCGAGCATTTTGTTCGGCAATTTTGCGGGTTCAAATACCTATAAAATCCAAATTGCTTACCCGAATGGCGCAATTTTATACGAAGGTATTGGTTCTGTAACAATCGACGTGCGGCTTCACAATCTGCTCGGCAGAACGATGCAGTACCGCATTATTGAGCCGTGTTCCAACGGTTCATGTTGGGGAAATATGACATTTGAAGACAAAACACCGCCTAAATTGACGTGTCCCAACAATATTACGGTGAGTTGTGCGCAGTTGACGAATAATACAATTTTACCTTCCGTAACGGGCGAGCCGACGGTTCAAGATTGCTCAAACACATCGAAAAGTTACAACGACATCAGCCGAAAAACGGATTGCACGACGCCTTTCCCGGCTTTGCCAAGCGATTTAGCGGCGCTTTTTCCCGCGACGTTCCCGACGACGGGCGACGTGGTGGAAGTTATTTTGAGAAGATTCAGCGTGAAAGACGACTATAACAACGTCTCAACGTGCTATCACTACATTTTTGTGCGCAAGAGCAGTTTGGCAAACGTCTTGTGTCCTGCCGATAATTTTGAGTTGGCTTGCGCCAATTTCAACGGAACTTTGGACCCCTCAGTATCGGGCGTTCCAATGCTCGATGTGGACGGCGATTTCACGACCGTTTTCGATCGTTTTCCGATTACGCAAGCGGCTTGTCGATTGGGTGCGACCTATTCGGATGAGATTATTTCGTTATGCGGCGGTGCCAAGAAGTTGATTAGAACTTGGAAGATTTACGACGCCTGTGCGTCTGGCAATAGCTTTAAAACGTGTACCCAAATCATCAATATTACCGACCGAGCGGACCCCTCAGTATCGGCGCTCATTACGCAGTTCTACGTGAGAAACGGCAGCTTAGTCGGCATTGATTCAATCGTAAATTTCACAACTGCGGGTATTCAATACGTTTACGCATTAGGAAGTCCTTACAACTGTGGTGGTTCGGCGCGTTTTGTTTTGAAAGGACGCGACAACGGTTGCTTGAAATCAGCGCTTACTTTTAGGGCGAGCGATTCACGGGCGCGGCTTGTTGCGGGCTATCCGCAATACAACGCAACGACCTTTGAAACGGTCGCGATTTATGAAATTAGCTCGGACAGTTACGGCGATTTCGATATTTCTTTCACAGCAACAAATGCTTGTTTGACATCGGTTTTGACTAAAAATTTCCGCGTCCGAGTGCGCGATAATGTGTCGCCAAATGCGATTTGTCACGCCGTTCAAGTGGCGATTGGGTCTAATGGAACGGCGCGGGTTTCTGCCGAAGCGATTAACAGCAGCTCGACGGACAATTGCGGTGTTGAACGGATTGAAGTGCGGAGAATGCGCGTTTGCGGCACGGCGAATACCAATTTTGGACTTTACATGGATTTCTCTTGCTGCGACGTTTTGGACACGATTATGGTCGTTTTACGCGTCTGGGATTTCGCTGGAAATTATACGGATTGCATGACAACGGTCACGGTCGTCGATAAAATTAAGCCAACTTGTTACGCCCCACCGCGTCGAATTATCAATTGCTCAGATTTGGTTTTGAATAATGTGAGAGATTTTGGGCAACCCATTTTTTGGGACAATTGCGGCATCAAAGACACCCTGTTTACGGAAAAAGAAGAGCTAACCAACTGCCAAATCGGCACTATTACGCGTAAATGGATTGTTTCAGACCGCATGGGCTTCAAAGACAGTTGCCAACAAATCATTGAGGTGACGGGTAAAAGTGATTTTACGGTTGACTTTCCCGACGATATTGTCGCCAATTGTTTTGCCACCGTCATGACGAAAGACCAAGCGCGTGAAGCCATTTTGCGCAACGGACCCGATAAAGATGGACACATCATCAACGATGGTTGCGGCGCGCTGTTGGTCGAAGTTGTTGACGACACTTTGACGTCGGGCAGCGATGCTTGCTACAAAATTTTGAGGAAATTTACGGTCATTGATTGGTGCAAATACAATCCAAATAATACGAATTTGAACCAAATTGGCGCGTGCTACGGCGTGCCTGTTTGCGGCGATGTTCATGGAAATGCGAATTGGGCAACCCAAAATTTAGCCGCTTGGCAGACTTTGCCGCGTCTCGGTTGCACAAATCCTAAGGAGCGTAGGTTCCGCGATGCCGATGGTTTGGGCGGCACTTTGGCGGTGCCTGAAGCCTTTTCGGACGGCGTGATTTGTTTCACTCAAATTATAAAAATTATTGATAATACGCCGCCCATGATTACGTCGGCGGTGAACGATACGATTATCAAAAGTGCGGCTTCGGATTGCATCGACAACATCAAATTGTCGATAAAAGCGACCGACCAATGCATCGGTGAGCGCGTTCAAAATCAAAATGCGGAGCTGCTTTATTATTATTGGACGGTGACGGATGTGGCGACGAATCGAATCGTCAAAACGGGTTTAACAAAGGAAATTTTGTTAGAAAATGTGCCTTTTGAGCAGCAATATCGCATTGGTTGGCGCGTGACCGACCGTTGTGCCAACGCAGTTGTGGGTACGCAAACCGTCAAATTGATGGATGCCAAAGCGCCACAATTGATTTGCCGCAACATCACAGCGGAGTTATCGCGGGGCGCAAATGGTGCGTGGGTTATGGCTCAATTGTCGGATTTATTCATGAGTACAGCCGATAATTGCACGCCAACACCGTTTTTGAACAACCGTTTGACGATGGAGCGCGCGGCAAATTCAACGAATCGCTACCCATCGACATTGGTGAATTCCATAATGTTTGATTGTTTGGATGCGGGACTTTCGGTACCCATTCGCATTTGGACTTACGACGCTGCGAATAATCAAAATTACTGCGAAGTTGCGGTACACGTTCAGGATAATTTGAATGCGTGCGGAACGACCACGACAGCAACTATCAGCGGTTCAATAAAAAATGATAAAGGTATGGACGTCGCGAATGCGGTGGTTTCGGCAACGACAAACGGCGCGGCGGTTAGCTCGGCAACGTCAACGGCGCTTGGCAATTTTAGCATGACAACGGGTCTAACGACGGGCAGCAATTACCTCGTCCGAGCCGACCGAACGGACGTCCCTTTGAATGGTGTAACGACGCTCGACCTTGCTTTAATGTCGAAACATATCCTTGATATTCAACCACTTGCGACGCCTTATCGGATTATTGCGGGCGACGTAAACCGCGACGGCGAGTTGTCGGGCATCGATTTGCTGCAAACGCGCCGCATGATTTTACGCGTTGCTACGCAATTTGCGGGCGGCAAAACATGGCGTTTTGTTGACAAGCGTTACGTTTTCAATAATTCATTTGACCCGCTTGCGGAAGATTTTCCAGAGTCGGTTATTTTGACAAATATGCCGTCGGCGGCTCAAGCCAACTTTATTGGCATAAAAATAGGCGATGTAAGTGGGAGTGCGTCAACGGGTGCGCCGAATGTTATGTCGAGTTTGCGCGGTGCCAACAAGGCTTTGGTTTTTGAAGCGGATGATGTTCAGATGGATGCTGGAAAAGATTATACGGTCACGGTGCGCTCATCGGATTTCAACGCGCAAGGCTTCCAATTTACCTTAAATTGTGCGGAAGGCGTCGAAATTATGAGGGTTTTAAATGGAAATTTACCAGATATGTCGGAGTCAAATTTTGGTCGTTTCAAAAACGCTTTGACGATGAGTTGGAACGGTAATTTTTCGGGAAAATCGGCAGAGATTTTGACTTTAATCATTCGTTCAAAAAGTAGTATCGCTCTGCATGATGCCTTGACGATTGGTTCCAATTTGACAGTTACCGAAGGTTTTGACGTAAAAAGCAATATTTTAGACGTGAAATTGACTTTTAAAGGTCAAAATACTGAGGGGTCCAATTTTGCCTTGTATCAAAATGAGCCGAATCCGTTTTACGAAGAAACAAAAATTGCGTTCAATTTGCCAATGGATTCAAGGGCAAAAATGATTATTTCGGACGCCGCAGGACGCGTTTTAAAGACAATTGAAGGCAATTATTTGAAAGGTTACAACGAAATTAAAATCGCTAAAACCGAGTTAAATACGTCGGGCATTGTTTTTTACCGCCTCGAAACGCCGACGAATACCGCCATTAAAAAGATGATAGTTTTGAATTAAAAATACTAAGTAGTTAACCATTCAAGCACACACAACCGATTTAATTTTAATGCGCGTTAATTACTTTTAAGACTATCGTTTTGAGTTTTAGATCGGTTTTTTTGATGAAGTCTCGTGTCTGCGGATGCGGGACTTTTTTTTTGTTTTATTAAATCATAAAGCCTTGTAAATCAGTTGATTACAAGGCTTTATGATTTTTGTAAGGACCCCTCAGTATTTTTGCTTTCACGCGCCTTTTTTGTCAAACAGCTTCGAATAGCACATCCATAGTAAGTGAGTTTTGCACCAATGCTGCCGCGTATTCGTTGGTTTCCAAGCCAAAAGTCGTGATAAAAGTTAGATAAACCGATTTATTGGTGTTCGTCACTTCTCGGAAAAGCCCGATTTTAGTCCTTAATTCCTCCGCATATTGCTTACTTATTTGAAATTTTTTAATGGAGAATTTCATTTCGCACAGATTGATAACCCTATCTCGACGGTCGATGACTAAATCAACTTGCGCTTTTTGATTGTCTAAAGTGCCAATCCACGCGCTTGTTTGGGTTTGAACGCCTGAAATGCCCAACGCCTTTTTTATGCAATCAGTATGCGTTAAACAAAGACGCTCGAAAGCAAAGCCATTCCATGCCCGTATTTGTGGGTTGTCTAATCCATTTAGCCAAGCATTTCTATCGTCAAAATGGGGTTCAGTCATGAATTTTAAGTAAAAAATGGAGAAAAAATCGGTTAATTGGTAGAGTGTATTTTTCTGAATTTTTCCAAACTCACGATACCGCCTTATGAAATTACTTTCCTCCAATTCCTTTAAAATCTTGGTTGCGCCGCCACCTTCGGGCAGTTTTGCCAATTTTATCACTTCATTTCTACCTAAACCTTTTAGCTTTTTTGCTAATGTTTCAATCACCGCAATGTGGCGCTCTGATTTTTTAAATAGTGACCCATATAAGTTGTCAAACTCATTGCGCAAAGGCGCATTTGGGCGAAAACACAGGCGGTCAATATTCTGCGTAACGCTTTCACCCGTTTCAATTTGTTCCAAATAAAAAGGAATGCCGCCAAAAGTCATATAAAGTTGAGCAATTTGATAGCGGTCGAAAACGCCCGCTTTTTGCTTCAAAAACGCCTCCGTTTCGTTCAACGTGAACGGCTCTAAATTGATGCGGTGCGTGATGCGGTTGTGCAAACCACCTCGATTGTTCAATAAATTACCAATCATCCAAGAAGCAGCCGAGCCACACACCACGAGCATCACGTCGCTCCGTGCGCTTGCCCAACTGTTCCAAAAATGCTCCAATGCTGAAATGAAATAGGATTGTTGGGTGTCCATCCATGGCAATTCATCCATAAAAACAATTTTCCGCTCATCGGCTGAATTTTCAAGGCAATGAATGAGTAAATCAAACGCTTCGTACCAATTTTTAGGTGGTTTCTGCGCGTCGATTATCGGAAAATATTTAAGTAACGCCGTGTGAAATTTAAGTAATTGATGCTTCAAGGTAGCGTTAGCGATGCCCGTCACTTGAAAGGTAAATGCATCCCCCAAAGTTTCACGTATTAAAAAAGTCTTGCCGACGCGCCGCCGACCATAAACGGCAACAAAAACGGATTTTTCGGCATTTTTCACTTTTTCTAATAAGGCAATTTCTTCTTTTCTGCCAATAAGTATTTCTTTCATGTTGAGCAATTTTGCCACAAATATACTCTTTTATGACTTATGGATAAAAGGTTGTAGGAAAATCATCCATAAGTCTGTAAAAAAACTACTTATGGACAGGTTGAAGTGAAAACCCCTTAATTCAGTTTACCCTGAAATGGTGGATTTTGCAAGCGTAATCACGTGATTTTGAGTTTGGAAGGACCCCTCAGTATAAAAGGCATTTTTGCAAATAATTGGGTGTCAATTGATTGCATTTTGACATTTCAAATTTACTAAAACACTTCTTTTACCTGCAAAAACGGATGATTTGGGTCAAAAGCGCTGATAATATGGTCGTTTTTCTTATCAAATTCAATCAATCCGTCGCGGAGACGAATGATGCGGTGGGCGTGTAGGGCAATATCAGGCTCGTGGGTGACGATGATAACGGTGTTGCCCGCTTCGTGAATTTGTTGGAACAAACCCATGATTTCGATGCTCGTTTTGGTGTCCAAATTGCCCGTCGGCTCATCTGCGAGAATGATGGCGGGGCGATTGACTAAGGCGCGTGCGACGGCAACGCGTTGCCGTTGACCGCCCGACAATTCATTGGGTTTGTGCTTCATCCTGTCTTTCAAACCGACGGATTCCATCGCAAATTCGGCGCGCTCGAGGCGTTCGCTGGCCTTCATACCCGCGTAAACGAGCGGCAAAGCGACGTTTTCGAGGCTCGTCATGCGGGGCAAAAGGTTGAAGGTTTGGAAAACAAAACCGATTTCTTTGTTCCGAACTTCGGCCAATTCGCTGTCGTCCATTTGGCTAACGTCTATGCCGTTTAACTCATACGTTCCGCTTGAAGGCGTGTCGAGACAGCCCAAGAGGTTCATCAGCGTGGATTTGCCCGAACCCGACGGACCCATGAGCGCGACGTATTCGTTTTTAGAAATATCCATTGATACATCTTTTAAGGCGTTGATTGTTTCGGCGCCGATAACGTAGGTTTTCCGAAGGTTTCGGATAGAAATGATGTGCTGCATTTTTTTAAATTTCAAATTCCAAATTCCAAAATGTCCTACTTGGAATTTGGAATTTGAAATTATTTGTTATAAATCAATAACTTTCGGCACTTTGAAGAAAGAACCGTCCGAATCGGGCGCATTTTTGAGGGCATCTCGGCGGTCGAGTTGGTGATTGACCACATCTTCGCGCCACACATTAACGTCTTCGTTGATGTAAACAAGCGGCTCGACCCCCTCAGTATCAAGGGTATTTAACTGCTCCACCATCGTCAAAATATCCGTCAAACTGCCTTGTAGTTTTGTCCGTTCGGCGGCGCTCAATTCGAGTCGTGCCAGATTTTCTAATCGTAAAATTAGGGCATCATCTATCTTCATCTTCTTTTTTTAGATTAGTTTGAGTAATTAAGCGATGAAATCAAGGATATTGCCCCAAATGCGTTTGGGACGTGCCTTGATTTTTATCTTGAAAATATTTTTTTAAAGCAAAAGTATTAGAAGCAAATGCTATCTCTTTCCACGGAATGTCGGCTTCGGCAAAAAGTTGAATTTCCGTGCTTTCGGGCGTCAAATGGTAGGCTAAATTGTTCATTTCTACCAAAAAACAGACGTGAACTTGATGCACGGGCAGAACTGAATAGATTGAATGCACGTTCAAAATCGTCGCTTCGCAACCCGTTTCTTCAAGCAATTCGCGCAAAGCGCCCGTTTCGACCGATTCTTTATTTTCCATGAACCCGCCTGGCAAGTTCCAATAACCCAATCGTGGCTCAATGCCCCGCCGACAGAGCATGATTTTGTCTTCCCAAATCGGCAAACAGGCGACGATAATTTTTGGATTTTCGTAGTGAATTAACGTGCAATTATGGCAATAATAACGCGGTAAATGTTCGCCTTCAATCGGTCCAAAAGAGATGGATGTGCCGCAATTAGAGCAGAATTTCATTGGAATTAAAGTTTAAATTTTTGATAGGTTTTAGGGTTTCAGATTGGGCAACTTTTTAAAAGCTATAGTATCTACACAGATTTTGGATAACGTTATTCCCGAAGGGAATTTATGTTTATAGCAGACAATTAAGCCGATTTTTCCTTAATCCCGAAGGGATTTTACGTAAAAATACGAACAAATGACATACAATCCCTTCGGGATTAAGGTCGTTTTGTCCATTGATTCTTATAAACATACATTCCCTTTGGGAATTTAGGATAAAAAAGATGTGTAGATACTGTAGCTTTTAAAAAGTTGTCAAATCTTTACGCCGCCTACGCCGTTAAGGACCCCTCAGTATAAAAGCGTTTTTTCGTTAAAAACTTGGGCAAAGTAGGTCGTCATTTTCAAATTCGCCGAGATAAATCAAGGAGATTTCAAAGGTATTTGCCGACCTATTGTAGCGTTGAATATTCGGCAAACTTATGTCGTAGCTGAAGCCTAAAAGTATGTTGTTGAGTTCGAGTCCCATCGTGAAAACGAGTGCGTCGAAGTTGATGCCGTCGTCGCTTTTCACGGGGCGCACCCAGCTGCCAAAATGAACCGCCGTGCCGTAAGTATTGTCAAAAATGGCGCGGAAATTCGTACCAACGTTGACTTCCAAATGCGGACCTTGGGATGAAAACAAAACCCGCGGCGACATGGTTATTGTATGACTCGGATTGATGGGAAATTGCCCCGCAACTTGAGCCGAAATGCGCGGCAACAAAGGTTGCGCGGGAATGGCGTCTCCCTTAAAAAAAGCAACATTCGGCCGATTGAAATGGTGCAAGGCAGTGCCAATAAAAAGCGAGGTTTTGGGCGCAAAAACGACTGAATAGTTCAAGCCAACGGACAAATCCATGTACCCAAAATTGTTTTCAGGCAACCGTTCGCCGCGCGGCAAAGTGTAGCCCGTGACGCCGTTCCACTGGTCTTGAAAAGTGAGGGCATCGTAGTTGACGTTGCGTTGTGTCAAACCCGCTTGAAAACCGAGTGACAAATATTGCGCGTTGTCGAGCGACGAAAGCGATTTGTGATACGCCGTTGAAATGGCGATTTGCGTCGTCGAAAAATCGAGTGTATTGACAATATCGCGGAAAAAAAGTAAGCCGACGCCGAATTTATCGTTGCTTCCGCGTGGCGCAAAAGGGGCGTCTAACCGCAAATCGGAACCAAAAGAAAAGGTCTGATAAGGCTGTTCGAGCAAGTCGCGCCACTGGTCGCGGTAGTTGCTGCCAACGCGGTATTTGCCGTCGAATGCGCCCGTAAGTGCGGGGTTTAGCGTGAGTGGCGAGCTGTAGAATTGCGAAAAGTGGCGGTCTTGTGCAAAAGCGATTGTCGCGCTGAAAACAGTTATTAAAACTGCGAGTTGTATTTTTTTCATAAAATGCATCGGTAAGAAATTTGTGCAAAACTAAGGTGTATGCGGCAATTTTGGCAACTTTTTAACGCTTCAAAAATTTAATAGCTGATTAACGTGTTTTCAAAGCGCAATTTTAACGGCATTTTGCAAGGAGTTATTACTTTTGGCGGCGTATTGGGAAATTAAAAATTAAAAATTAAAAACTTAAAATTTGCAAGCACTTGATTATCAATTGATTGCAAATGGAATCCGACATTTTATTTTTAAACCATTCCTGAAAGCGGTTTCGTTGCGTTTCAGATTTGGCAGCTTTTAAAAAGTTGTCAAATCTCGTAAAGTCCACTTACACGCACTCATTCTTATATTTTAATTTTTTTTAATTCAAAAACAATGTTTGCCGTTTGTCAATTGAGTGTTGTTCCCGTTCGTGCCAATCCTTCCGACGCTGAAGAGATGGTGACGCAATTGCTTTTTGGCGAATTGGTCGAGATATTGGAAGCCAGCAAAGCGAAGAAAAATTGGTGCAAAATTCGTTGCGATTACGATGGTTATGAAGGTTGGATGGACATTCGGCAACTCCGCCGCGTGGGTGAAATGGATGCCGAGATGTACCGCCAAAATCACGCATTTTGCTTGGATTTGACGGCAATTTTGACCAATAACAACCATTTTTTACCGATTACGATGGGTGCCGTTTTGCCGATGTACGATGGCATAAATCTGCAATTGGGCGACCGACATTACGCTTTTAACGGACAAGGTGTGCAGAATAAAAGCATTGTGACAACGCCTGAATTGATTATAAAATTTGCGCGTCGCTATCTTTTTGCGCCGTATTTATGGGGCGGAAAATCGCCCTTTGGCATCGATTGTTCGGGTTTTACGCAGACTGTTTTTCGGATGGCGGGCATTCTGTTGCGCCGAGACGCGTCGCAACAAGCGGAACAGGGGCGTTTAGTTGATTTTGTTGACCAAGCGCAGGCGGGCGATTTGGCTTTTTTTGAAAATGATAAAAACAAAATCATTCACGTCGGAA
Source organism: Saprospiraceae bacterium (assembly GCA_043764555.1). Taxonomy (GTDB): domain Bacteria; phylum Bacteroidota; class Bacteroidia; order Chitinophagales; family Saprospiraceae; genus JAAFJT01. The sequence goes on along the minus strand of JAYUKJ010001022.1, from coordinate 9,021 downwards.
TTATTTTGGAAGGCAATCAAATCATTCACGCGGCGGGCCAAGTGCGGATTGATAGGCTCGACCACCAAGGGATTTACAACGAAGAACGGCGCCTTTACAGCCATAAATTGCGCATTATCAAACGCTTTCTGCCCGACGTCCTACCCAAAGAGGACCCCTCAGTATCAGCGGCAATTTTGGAGGTTGAAGCCAATCAAATGTCGATTTTTTAAATCGTAAATAAGCAGCCAATCTTAATTTGCATAAATCGGCGGACAAGCGAGTCGTTGCAACTTTGTCGTTAAGAACAATGTTTTGTTTGTGAAATTAACCAGTTATTTAACAATCAATTTAAAAAATATTAAATTCCAGTAAAAAATAAATCCTGAAAAACAATGAACGGTAGTGTTCAATTAGCATCAAATGCTTTGGTTATTAAAAATAATTCTAAAGTTGTTGAGGCAATCGCCCTCCAAAAAACCGTTGAGGCGTCAATCGTTATGACGCTGCTGAATATCACGGACACAATCGTTAAAAATGGTGATATTATTTGTCAACAATTTGGCATTACGACCCAACAATGGCTCGTTTTGCTCCACCTCGCCGCCGACCCGAATATTGCTTTTGTTGAAGACAGCAACATGAGCCGCCCGATTTTCGCCAGTGATCTGGCGGCCGCTTTGAACGTTTCACGCCCGAATATCACGAGTTTGGTGACAACATTGACGGAAAAAGGTTTGATTGACCAAATTTTGGATAGAACCGACCGTCGGAAAAAATTCTTAACTTTAACGGACGAAGGTCGTAAAGTTTTGGAAATAATTGAGCCTTATCGGCATAAAGCGAATGAGCGCTTTTTGACGCAATTGTCGGGAGAACAACGCGCGCAATTCCTTAGTTTTTTACGGTCAAGCGCCGAGACTTTGGTGGAAGATTTCGGTAAGTAAAATACACATTTGAGTATTAAAAAAAATGGGATATTGTCAAACGCGACAATATCCCAATGTTTTTTTATCAGCTTAATTTTTTCTAAAAAAAAAAGAGGAACGAATAAATTCATTCCTCCTAAACGGCATTTTTGTGCCTCAAATTTAACGTGCTAAATTCCTGTAATTCTTTATTCGTTTCTGAATAATGTGATTCTAATTATATTGTTATTAAGTTTCAACGTTGCAAAGGTGGTTGATATAATTTAGTTCTTTTGTAGTCAATTTGATATAAATAGGGTAGAGTTTAGATTTTAATTAAGCGCCATAAATAAGTAAAAAAAAAGAGGAACGAATAAATTCATTCCTCCTAAACGGCATATTTCCTATGCCTCAATTTAACGTGCTAAAGTCTTATATTTCTTAGATTCGTTTTTAAATATGTGATTATAATTTATCGTTAAATTAGTTTCAACAGTGCAAAGATGAAACGCTATTTTTGTTTTTTTAATTTCAAAACTGATTTGGTAAGTAAGCGCTGATTATGGTATGAAAATACCCTTTTTGTGGTAAAAACGACTTATTGTGTGAAGAAAAGTCATTAATTAGCGTGGAAATTATTGTTAGGCGTCGAAAATTGCTCACCCAATTCTGCATATTTTTGACGGGAAACGGGGATTGAAGCGTCGATTCCGTCTAAAACAAAATGTGCTGTTTTGGCTGGTCCACGCAATTCAATCACTTTTTCGCGGTTGACAATGAACGCTTTATGGCACCGAATCAAAGGCGAATTTTCATCATTGAGTATCATGTCTTCTTCAATCGCCTTGAGGCTATTGCGCAATATTTGACGGGTTGTAACGGCGTTTTTATCTTCATAAAAAACTTCAATATAATTTTGAGCCGACGTGATATAGTAAAAGCGGTCGAGCGGTATCTCCAAACTTTTTCGGTTTGAGTTGTCGCTAAAATGAAGCATTTTAGGCGCCAAATCGATTTTATACTGAGGGGTCCTCTTTTCATCAATTGGTGCATTATTTTTTTCATAGATAATGGGTTCTACACCTTCTGAATGCGTAAATTTTACCTCTTCTTTATCATTTTTATGGAGTCCATTAAAATAACCAGATATTTGTAAGAAACCAAACACAAACGGAACGCCCGCAAAAAGAAAACTCGATATCGTCACCCGAGTCATGAAAGTGACGAGCCAAAGCAGCGTTATGTCAAAGTGGAAATAATATTGATTGGTGAAAAAATAACACGTTTCAATAAGGAGTGCGCCTAATAATATCAAGGTAAAAAATCGTTGAAAAATGAAGTTGTTTGGTAAAAAATATTTAGGAAAATACTTAGGGATAATAATTGTTATAAGGATAGCAATTATTGTAACTAAGAGAAAACTCAAGACGGAATGACTAATATACGCATCCGTTGACGCCCATACATACGTGATTTTATCGTTTTTGAAAGGCTCTACCGCGGTGACAAATAGAAATAAATAGGTGGGCAAAGCAAAGCAAAATGCCCACCGCCAATTTTCGTTTTTAGGTTTGAAGAAATCTCGCCACATAATGAATTTTCGTTAAATAAATAGGTTCTATTAAATTTGTTTATTAGTTAAATTAAGGGTTTTGAAACCATTAATTTATTCAAACTCGCCGCTGAGATAAATAAAGCACAAGGAGATTTTACACCATTAGATGTACCCTTGAAAATAAATCACAATTCATTGATAATCAAGGGATTGTTGATTGATTGGTCAAGTATCTAAAATCGAAAATTTACTTAGCTGAATGTATTGAAATGCTAAGAGACTTATTTGTAGATTGTTGATTTTACTAAAAAAACGTGGTTGATAAATACACGCACTTTTGGACGCTAAACGTTCATAAAAGTCTCACTTTTTTTCAAATAAAATGCGGCGTTTTGACAAAGATAAAAGTGTTTTTAATGGGTAAAAGTAAAAATTGGTAATTTTAGTTGACTTTTCGCGCTTTTTAATTCGTAAAAATATTGTTATAGATCATTGGCACAACTCAAAAAGAGAGATAAAAATGTCAAAAACAATGAGATACAACTTAATTATTTATTTTTGCAAGCGCGTAAAATGAAAAATTGCGCTTCATATCGCGCAATTTCTGTTATTGCTCGTTTTGAATGACGCCTTACAACTGCACCGATGGCTCACGAGTCGGGCGTGTGTTGGAAAAGGTAAATACTAATAATATATCATTTTATTTTATTTTATTTTATTTTATTTCATAAAAAACTATTAATCAGATGTTTATCAAAAATAAAACATTTATTGCCTTGTCGTTTTTGGCACTGGCTGTTGTCGTTGCTTGCAGCAAAAGCACGACTACTATTTCACCCAATTTGAGCATCACTTACGCGGCTGCTTTTGTCGTCAATGGTGGTGACAATACGGTTCAAGTTGTGGATTTGGCGACCAATAAAGTCACGGAGACGATTGGTCTCAACGGCGCGACTTTTCCGCACCATGTTTATTTCAATAAGGACAAATCACTCATGGCGGTGGCGATTATTTCACAAGACGTGAGTGGTGGCCACGCTGGTCATGGTGGCTCGGGAACTGCTGGTTATAAAGTCATTGTTTTGGATACCAAAACGGGCAACGAACACCGTATTTTGACGACAAGCAGTTTGCCGCACAATGCCATTTTTTCTCCCGACGGAACAGAACTTTGGGTTGGTCAAGGAGCTGAGATTGGTCAAGTTTTGGTGTTCAGTGCCACTACTTTCACGCAAAAAAACAGCATAAATGTGGGCAAAACGCCTTCGGAAGTGACGTTTTCAGCCGATGGTAGCCTCGTTTTTGTGGCGAACACGGGTGATGCAACGGTGAGCGTTATTGACCCTGCAACGAAGGTTGTCAAGACGACAATTCCCGTTGGTGCTACGCCCGTAGGTGCATGGGCGGCGACAAATGGAAAGATGTATTGCGACAACGAAACGGCGCAAACGGTGTCTGAAATTGACGTTGCAACGCAAAAAGTGACTGAAACAATTGCCTTAGGTTTCAAGCCCGGCTACGTGGCCTACAATGCTATGACCAAAGAAATTTGGGTAAGCGATGCGACGAATGGAAAGGTGGTTTATTATAAAATTATTTCAGGTAAATGGGCAAAACAAGGCGAAATTGTAACGGGTGCAGACGCGCACGCAATCGCGTTTTCAAATGACGATAAAACGGCTTATGTGACCAATCAAGGCGCGGGAACGGTGTCCGTTATTAAGACAACCGACCATAAAGTGGATGCCACAATTGCCGTTGGCAGCAAGCCGAACGGTATTATATTGAAACAATAATTCGGTAACGACCACTTTTTTCAAAACTTGTGGAACTGTAAATAATCTGTGCAAAAAGGGCGGCCGTGAAGGTTGCTCCTGCGTATATGCTTGGTAGTCAAGCATTTGTAGGGGCGACCTTCACGGTCGCTCAATTTGCACGAATCATTTACAGAAAGTAGGGGCGACCTTCACGGTCGCCCTCTTCACGGTCGCCCTCAATTTGCACGAATCATTTACAGAAAGTAATAAATTGCTTAAAACACAAACCGCCGCACTGATTAAATTCAGGGCGGCGGTTGTGTTTTAAGCAATTTCTGCTCGAAACCCAAATCTTAGTAAGCCAAAAGGAGGTTTACTAAGATGGACGACATAAAAAAGAGACCCCTCAGTATAAATCGGGATTTTACCCCGTTTTATGCATATTTACCTCATTTTTGAAGGTCAACGCTTATAATATCCGTTGAGGCTGTCCGCAAACCTACGGCTTTTGCCTCCAATTTAATCATATCGGCTTGCGTACCCGCTTGAACAATGACTTGACATTTGCCACTGAACAATTGCCGTTGCCATGTTCCTTCTGTACAAATATCGGGTTCGTGGCTACTTGGGTCGCCGTTGCCAACACCGATGATTTTACCTACGCCTTTAATCGTGAATTTTATCAAATTATCCGCATCAGGCACTTCTCGCCCTTCTTTGTCTATGACGCTAATATTCACCACCGATACGTCTTGCCCGTCGGCGAGCATCTTGGTTTTGGAAGGTGTCATTACTACTTCAACGGGTTGGGTCGTGGTTTCTACTTTTGCCGTTAGTTTTTTACCTTTTTTGTAGGCAATGGCTTCTAATTTCCCCGCTTCGTACTTCACAGACCATTGCAAATGCCCATTTCGGGGCATCTCTTTTTTACCCAAACTTTTGCCATTCAAAAACAATTCTACATTATCGGCATTTGAATTAACCCAAACATCAATGGGTTGTCCCTGCTTATCTCGCCAATTCCAATGCGGCGAAATGTGCAAAACGTCTTTATCTGTCCACCAAGATTGATAGTAATAATAAAGATTTTTAGGAAAACCGCACATATCCATAATGCCAAAATGCGAGTTGATATTGGGCCATTTATACGGCGTTGGTTCACCACGATAATCAAAACCCGTCCAGATGAAACCGCCAAGCCAATAGTCATTTACGGCTGCCAATGTCCACCACGCTTCGGCGGTACTTGCCCACCACGGAGCGGAAATATCTTGGTCGGGCAGATAGGCTCTGATTGAATCTTTTTCATAAATGCCGCGTGTGGTAACGGTGCTGCCCATTTCAGTCCCAATAATCGGTTGAGTAGGGTGGTCACGGTGGTAATCCGCTACCGCAAACTGCCGATAATTGAACCCCCGAACGGGTATCACTTCGTTCACACCTTTGTAAACATTCGCTACATCGGCGGCATATGTACAAGTGCGGGTCGGGTCTAATTGTTTCTGCTTCGCAATAAACGTTTGAGCAATCCTTTTGCCGAGACTTGTGGTGTGAATCCACCCTTCTTCATTGCCAATTGACCACATAAATACTGAGGGGTGGTTGCGGTCACGTTTTACCAATCGTTCAAATTGATTCATGTATTCGGGACTGCTATTGAGCAAGCGTTGTTCGTCCATGACCAACATACCGAGGCTGTCGCAAGCGTCTAAAAGTTCGGGGGTTGGCGCGTTGTGGCTCGTGCGGTAGGCATTTACACCCATGTTTTTAAGCAAATTAACGCGGTAATATTGCAAATAATCGGGCAAAGCACTCCCAACACCCGCGTGGTCTTGATGGTTGTTGACACCTTTAAGTTGCACATAATTGCCATTTAAAAACACGCCGTTGGGCTTTATTTCGATGGTGCGAATACCGAAACGGGTGGTTTTGGTGTCCACTATTTTACCGTTGGATTTCACCTCTACGACCAATCTATATAAGTACGGATTTTCAAGTGACCATAAAGTTGGGTTATCAAAACGCATACTTTGTTTAATCGTTTGTCCTTCATTATTACCCAACGAAACGGCTTGTTCAGTCGCTACTTTGGCAACTATTTGCCCCGTTCTATCCGTCAAATAAGCATTGATAGAACAGTTGGTAGCCGCCGCGTTTTCGTTGGAAACACTTGTTTCTACGGTAATCGTCGCTTTGTTATTTTGAACGGACGAATACGCAAACACCCCCTCAGTATTGAGGTGAATATTAGCGTATTTATTGAGCCAAACGTGGCGATAAATGCCCGCACCTTCATAAAACCAGCCTTCGTATTGCGTCGCATCAGCCCGTACAACCAGCACATTTTCCTTATCAAAATTGATAAAATCGGTAATGTCATAACTCACGCCCACGTAGCCACTTTTATTGTTGCCCAAATGAAAGCCGTTTATCCAGATATTGGCATCGCGGAAAACACCGTCAAATTGGAGTTGAAAACGGCTACCCGAATCAGCTTTTGACACCGCAAAATGCTTGCGGTACCAACCAATGCTCGTGGCAGGAAATAAACCACCGACAGGCTTGTACCCATGCGATTCCACATCAAAATTGTTGACATACGAAAAAGGTAACTCTACTGCCCAATCATGCGGCACATTGAGCGTGCGCCATGTGCTGTCCGCAAAACTCGGGTCAATAGCGGTACGCGCTGCACCGCCCGATTTTGAAAAAATATTGGCGATACCGTAATTGAAATCCTTTTCAGGATTGGCAGCGTGTCCCAATTGAAATTTCCAATTGGTGTCGAAATTAACGCGTTGTCTTTCGGATTGTGCAAGCGCATTGGACACAAAACCCAATACGCAACAAGCCATTAGAAAGCCTTTTATTTCTTTTCGCATATATTTTATTTTAGGGAAACTTGACGCGGGTTTGAAACCCGCGTCAAGTTGTAATTTATTAAAAATCAATATTTTATGTAAAAAAAGGACCCCTCAGTATAAACAGCATTTTTTTGTTAAAACGCTTAAAATTTATAATTATAAGTCATATAATTTGCGCCAATGAGCGCATTGCCCGTGAAATCAAACAACGTATTGTTGTCCCAACTTGAACCTGTTCCCCACTTATCCCGCATGGTTGAAGTAATCCAAGTAGGTTCCCAATACATGATGCCCGTGCCGCCGTTTGAAATCAAGATTTGGGTAAAATCTTGTAGGTATTTCAATTGTCCATCGGGTGTCATCGGATAATCGGGCATGGCGGCTTGGTTCGACATGAGATTGTTGTAACCGTCGCCATTTTGCGTTGTCCATGAATACGCCAATTCGACTATCATCACTTTTTTACCGAATTTTGTTTTCAAACTTTTCACCGAAGTGCCAATATTCGCCATCGTTTTAATCGTTGCCCATTGGTAGTAATGAGACACGCCCAAAACGTCAAAATCGGTCACACCCGCCTTGTTGATAACGCCATTTGCCCACCAATCGGCATCTTGCAACTGCGCTACGTGGAGAATAATCTGCGGTTTGACAGCGGAATTTGCCGAGAAATCACGCACCGCTTTGATACCTGATTTTAACAAATCGCCGAAAGGTTGGAAGTCATTGTTGACGATTTTGCCCAATGGCGCACACATACCCATGTTGTTTTCGTTGCCCACTTGCACCATTTCGGGCGTGAGGTTACGGGCTTTCAAATAATTCAAAACCGATAACGTGTAATTGTAAACAGAATCTTTCAAAACTGCGAAAGGTGCATTTTTCCAAGCTTCAGGCACAATTTGCTGTGACGGGTCTGCCCAATCATCGGAATAATGAATGTCTAAATTGACTTGCATACCCGCCTCTTTCGCCCGTTTGATGGTTTTGGCAACGTCTTCCAAATCGCTGTACATTTTGCCCGCAACATTGAGTTTTGCTGACCACGACGGATTGTGCCACAAGCGTACCCGCACCAAATTAGCGCCTCTATCGTGCAGCAAAACGAACGGGTCTTTTGCCTTATTTGAGTCCCGAAAACGCGCATTGTTGTCTTCCAATTGATTCGTGTAAGACATATCAATGCCCATAACAAATTGGTTGGGTTTATAAAAAACACGACCATCTGTGGGCGTAGGTGGTATTGGTGTAGGTCCACCCATTTTTTTGCTACACGCATAGCTAAGTAGAGCCGTAGCGATTAGAACAATGCTGAAAAGATTTGTTTTTTTCATTTTATTATGAGCAATTTGAATTTTTGTAAAAAATACTGAGGGGGATAAATGCTACTAAACAATTATGTTGTAAGTGATTGGACATAATTATTTGGGCGTAATTCATAATTTCGTGGACGAGGGCAACCGTAAAGGTTGCCCCTACAAACTACGTAGAGTCTTCGTATATTCGTAACGAGGGCAACCGTAAAGGTTGCTCCTACAAACTACGTAGAGTCTTCGTATATTCGTAGGGGCGACCTTTACGGTCGCCCTTGTTTTACGGTCGCCCTTGCTTTACGGTCGCCCTTGCCTCTACTGAATCGTGTACGTATAATTTCCCGCTTTCAAATCCAAAGTAACCGTGTAAGTACCCGCTGCGGGAATAGCGATATTGGCACCGTCGTATTCCAAACTTAGGTCTGCACCTGTGTCGCCAAAATTAAGTACCCATGCGCCATTGGCTCTAAATTTGAAATTTCCTGCGGCAAAAGTAGTCGTTACTTTCCACGTATTATTGGTAGCATCAAAGATTAAAGGCACGTCGTTTGTCCAATTATTGGATAGGGTTGGGGCATTGCCGATGATTGCCCACGTTGTTTTTGTCGCACTCCACGTATTCGCAATTGTATTGGCTTTTACTAA
>JAYUKJ010001021.1:0-1951 GCA_043764555.1 Saprospiraceae bacterium | reverse complement strand
GTCATTTTTTATTTAATTTTGATTACATAAACTGATTTTTATATGCTAAAAAAGAATTTATACTGAGGGGCCCCCTAATTTTTAATTTTTAATTTTTAATTTTTAATTCATTTTCCTCCAATCATTCTCCCCAATTCCACTTTCGCAGCCAAGATTTTATACATCTGAATAGATACTTGTAACTCGCTTACGGTCAATTGATTACGCGCATCTATGAACTCGATAAATGGGTTCGTGCCTTCTTTAAAACCACGTTCAACGAGTTTGAAATACGACCTTAATGCCGTGACTTTTTTGGTCGCCGATTGATACAAAGCGATTTCTGTTTGCAAATTATTTTGAGCAACCGTTGCGGCAAGTGTCAATTGTTTTTCGACTTGATTGCGTTGAATGTCTAAGGCTTGAAGATTGAGTTGCGTTTGCTGAATTTTTAAAGGTTCGCGACCACCGTTGTAAATCGGTAAATCTAATTGCAAACCGAGCAATAAATAAGGCGTTTGGGCATTGATTTTTGGCAAATTATTTTGTAAACCCAAGTCGATAAATGACCCGATTTTAGGTTTTTTATAGTCTTTATTAAAATCTAAAACCGCTTTATTGACGCCAATTGCGGCTTCTAATTTCTTAAATTCTGCCCGATTACTAATGTTAATTTCTGCCTTTTTTTCGACCAAAATGCCCGCTATACTGAGGGGTCCAAAAATGACGGTGTCAGTGAGTTTTTCGTTGATTAAAAAGTTGAAATACGCCTTGGCATTGAGGCGCTGATTTTCGGCTTCAACGCTTTTTGCCGCCACATTTTCCACTTCACTTTCGGCACGTAAGACATTGGCAATCAAGCCTTTACCGTTATTGACCAATGACTGATTGACCTTTAAATTTTGGGCAACCAAACCCGCCGCACTTGCGTATATTTGCCTCGCTTCAACCGCCGTGCAATAGTTGAAATACGCCTTCCGAATGTCCGATGCCAACTCATTTTCATAGATTTTTATATCCGCTTCATAGAGCGCAATTTCTTTGGATTTAATCGCTTGATTGTGCTTAATATCGGTGTTAAAAATCGGATAAGTTGTCCGCACTTTTACATCGTAAAAATTGTTCGGCGCCAATAGGATTTTTTGATTTTCAAGTTGGGGAAAATTTTGTGAAGCGGTCAATCTATTCAACGTTGCGTAAGCGCCATTTAACAAATCGCCAATCGGAAATTCAATCACCCGACCACCCGCCGCGACGGTGTAGTTTGCCGACAAATTGACGGAAGGCATAAACAAAGTTTTGGCTTCTTTGAGGGCTAAAAGGCTTTTTTCTAAAGAAATATTGCGCTCTTTTAACACCAAATTATTGGTCAGACCACGTTTGACGTAGTCTTCTAAAACATCTTGTGCAAGTGTTTTTTCGGTTATTAAAAACGCAATTAGAACGCTTAAAATTGATTTATAAGGAACACGCATTTGCATTGTTTTAAGGCGTTCAACGTCGGCGAGGTTTTAAACCTCGCCGACGTTTCGTATATTGAACGCTGTTCATAAATGTAATATTTCTTAAACTTTTGACAACATTAAAAGCAAATCTTGATAGCTTTGAATGTCCATATTTTCTTGTTTTTCTTCGGATACAACCCGACAGCGACCTCTGATTTTTATTGCCGCAATGCCATGAACGGCAGCCCAAACCGTAAACGCCAAACTTTCTGGGTCTTTATGCGATAAAAACTGTCCGATTTCTTGACATTCTTTAACAATATTCACCAAAAGCCCGAAGGTTTTGTTGCCGCCTGCCCAACCTTCATCCTCTTCCAAACAATTCATCGGTGCGCGGATAATGAACATTAAATCATAAAATTCGGGGTTTTTCTTCGCAAAATCGAGGTAAACGACGCCCATTGCTTTGAGTCGCTCAAACGGGTGTGCAACGCTTTCAAGGACTTGCATTTTCTCCAAAAGTAGGG
>JAYUKJ010001020.1:0-6514 GCA_043764555.1 Saprospiraceae bacterium | reverse complement strand
GTATCTTGATAAGCCCGAATTAATCCTTGATAAAATGCTTGATTTGTCTTATAAAAACGGGCGAATTTTGATTGCTTTGCGAAGTCTTGAAAAATCGGCACGAAAGGCATTATCGTGTTTTCTTTACCCCAAGAAATACGGTTATAAGCCGCTTTTTTTGATAAATTTCCTTTTTCAAAATCGTAACAATAGCTGTCCATTTTGATGTCGTAATATTGATTGGCTTTCAAAAGAGAATCCATAACTGCCACGGTTTTGTGGGTTTTAAAAGCCTTAAAATAATTTTGAACTTTGTTGAAATACACAATATCGTGTTCCACCAAACCACTGTCCCGCACACCCGTAGGCGTCATTGCCATGATAATATTTATCAATTCGTAAGCGGCGGGCAATTCGACGAGCGTTTTGCCGTCATTCGCTTTTTTGTAAGCGGCGTCAAAATTGGCTTTTGGAAAACGTCCTTCCGCACGCGCCCAAACTGTGTCTTTTTCGTTGACAATTATCCGAAACAGCCGAGAATCGCCTTGTTTGAGCATAAAACCAATGGAATCCATGTCGGTGATGAAGGCAAACAGACTGCCTTCTTTCTCAACTTCTGCCCCCGTTATGTCGGGGTCGTTTTCGCGCGTAGGCGTTGCTTCCCAAGCAAACGGGTAGTATTCCGCACCAACTCGAACGGATACTTTATTACTTTTTGCTTTAATTGTGGGGATTGGAGTTTGGCTAAATGCGGCAATTGGATTGAGCAAAATAACTAAGATGAACGAGAGGTTTGCGATTGTTTTTTTCATTATTTTTTGCTTTAAGAAGGTGAAAATACTGAGGGGTCTATTTTCCTTGAATTGCCTGTTTAATTTTAATTATTTCATCACAAAATTCAACGGGTTTTTCAAAAGGAATCATGTGTCCGCATCTTGAAAAATTGACTTTAATCTTTTGATTAGCAGACAATTGTGTAAAATATTTTTCGGCTAAAGCAAACGGCACTTGATAATCTGAATCCCCGATAAAAAACCAAATTGGGACTTTAATTGCGTGGATTTCAGTATCAAACTTGACCGCCAATAATTCTTTTTCAAGGTGTTCTACCGAAAAATAAACGCCTTTGGCAAAGCGATACACCCAATCCCAAATATTGTATTCTTTCAAACTTGACGCGCGTTGCATGACTTTTTTAAGGTCGATTTCGTACGTTGAACCGCCTAATTCGGTGAGCCATTCACCTTTTTTAATCGTGTCTTTAAACGTTTTATAAGGTGGTGCGCCAATGCGTTTTAAATCTGTAATGGCTTTGTCATTTTGTTTTTGAATGGCTTTGTCGAGCGCAAATTGATAAGAAATTTGTTCGCCCATTTCCATATTAACCACTTGTGAAACAGCCACATACGCATGAATCAATTCGGGAATTTTTTGGGTTAATGCCAATCCTAAAACCGTTCCCCACGAATGACCGACGAGATAAATTTTCTCTTTATTGTGGGTTTTTAATAGTAATTTAATCAATTCAATCGCATCGCTGATGAATTGTTCGACTGTCATCGTCGAAGCATCGGGCTTAAATTTGTAGGACTTTCCCGAACCCCGTTGATCCCAATTAACAATGATGAATTCTTTTTCCAAAGGTTGCGTGAAGTGGCGAATAAAGCCGATTTGTGCCGTCCCTGGACCGCCGTGCAGCATGAGCAATAATGGATTTTCGGCATCATCGGTGTGCGTCGAAATGTATTGCTTGCAATTGCCGAGAACGACTGTTTCTAATTGGTGAATGTCTCGCATTGTTTTTTATTTAGTATGTAAAAAGGAGGTTTATACTGAGGGGTCTAATTCGCCGTTCAAAGGGCGATAAATATAGCAACCGACTTTCGACGGATGGTCTAATACCAAATTTTCTTTAGGTTCTTTGCGTAAAATATCGAGCATCATAAAATCGCCACCTGCCGTCAACGTGAAAATTACGCCGAATACCATAAGTGTGGGATTTCCCAGAATAATCGCTAAAATAGAGGGAGTAAAGCCTAAAATCACGGCGGGCATGACCGCACCAATCATATATCCTTTGACAGAAAGTGGCTCTTTACAATGACAATAAGGCATTAAAGCCTTCCAAAGCACGCCAAATTTCATAGATTTCATACCTTGCTTTGTGAACATTGACCACGTTATGCCGTGAATCAATTCGTGAAAAGCCGAACCAATCAAAAGGACAGCAAATGCTCCAATATAAACAATTAGCGGCTGTTTTCCTGGCTGAAAATCGCCCCACTTTGCCCAATAAATCCAACTAAAAAAAAGCATAAAAGGCAGGGCATAAAGAATAGCGTACAGATTTACTTTTGACGGTTCGATTGTTCGTTCTTCTTGCTTGAAATTTTCTAAATTCGTCATATTTTTCTAAATTAGAATAAGAAATTAGGTGAAATACTGAGGGGGGGGTAACCATTAGATTTTTGTTTGTTGCAAAGAATTTTCAAGACGTAAAGTTGAGGAAAAGCACTACTGAGATTTGCTGGCTTCGATTTCCTGTTGCAAAGCTTTTTGTTCGTCCCGCCGTCTTTTTTCTAAGAAAGCTATAATAATTAAAGGAAAAAATGTTGGCCATGCAAAGCCATTTTTGACGGCACTCCAAACGACAACACCGCCCAACAGACCAATTAAAAAAGCGTGAAATTTCGCATCTTTCTTGATTTTTTGTTCCTTTTCCGTTAATTCTTCGCCCGTTAAATCTGTTAAGTTTTTTGATCCCATATTTTTTATTTTTAAACTGTTTTTAAAGAAATAAATTAAAGTTAAACTTGAAACCCTACATAAATTTTATCATATAGAAACATAGGAAATTTCACATAGGTTCACATAGATTTTAGTGGGAATTCCTATGTGAACCTATGTGAAAACCCCTATGTTTCTATGTGATAAACGAAAAAACGTTTTTATGTAGGGTTTCAAGAAGTTAAACGTAAATACTGAGGGAGCAATCCCTCGATTTTCATTGATTGCAAATACTTTTCACGGCAAAAGTTGGGCAAAAAGCACTATTGAGATTTACGAGATTTGATTTCCGCCTGTACATCTTTGTAATTTTTTTCTATTGAGAGAAAAATTGGAAGGAAGAATATGGGTAAAAGCGAAGAGGTACTAAAGCCTTTTACGACCGTGCTGAAAAGGACAGCACCAATCAGCAGACCAATTACAAAACGGAAGCCTTTCATGGCATCTTTTCTCTTTTTTTCTTCTTTCATCAATTCTTCTTCCGTCAATTCTGTTAATTTTTTTGATTCCATATTTTTTAAATTTTAATAAAGTGATACATTGTGAGCGTAAGTAGAAAAGCAAATGTAATCGCCCGATTTGATTCCGCGGCATTAATTATCGGCGCCAAAGAATTAATTGATATTTATCAATTTTGACCATTTTTCTAATAATTATTTCCTCTAATGCGACTGAGTGTTTCGGGCGTCACGCCCAAAAAAGAAGCGAGATATTTGACGGGAATGCGGTTGACAAGGTCGGGATTGGTTTTAAAAAACAAATTGTACCGCTCAACGGCGGAGTACGCCACGAGATTTTTGGTGCGTTCCTCCATTTCATAATAGCCGTGCAGGATGATTTTATTTAATAAAATGGCAAAATCGTCGAAAAGCACGCGGGTTTTTTCGACTTTATCGAAAGGTATTTCATAGACAATGCAATCTTCAAGCATCTCGACGGATTCTGAATGCGGCATTTGGGTAAAAAAGGAGTGCATGGAGCCAATTAAACCGCCGTCGCTGTCAAACCATGCGGTATGTTCTTTATTGTTGCGGTTAAAATAATTCCGCACCAAACCTTTGCGCAAAACGCCCACTTTGGTGCAAGTTTCCCCCTCTTTTTGAAAAATATGCTTGGCGGGATAGCGCACTTCTTCAAATTGCGCAGCAAAATAGTTGAGTGTCTCCTCACTAATGTTGTGAAATTGTCTTACGTGATTTTCAATTAATTCAGGTGTCATAAATCTTTTTTTTGTTTACAAAACGCGTCAATATGATGTGTTTCCAAAGTAATAAGCCAAAACTAAGCGGCTATACTGAGGGGTCCTAAAAAACTTGACCAACTGTTCGTTTTCACGGGTCAGCTGCTGTTTTTAGAGGATTAAACGGCTACTTTATTGAGGGGTACTTTGTATTTTTTTGACCATTTAATGACCAAAGGCGTAAGGATAGCGGCGGGCAAAAGCCACGGAATAATCGACGTTTGTACGGGCGCATTGACGACCAAGAACGCCGTCAAAGAAGCGATGTACGCGCCCATCATCCGTTGGAAATGATTGGTCAACCAATAGTTTTTGGTATCGATTTGACCGCGATAAATTTTAAAGTCTTTGATGATAAAAGAAACGCTTCGCTGCGTGAAAAACAAGAAAACAAGGGCAAAAGGCGCTTTTTCGAGTGCCAATTGAATGCCCATGTAAGCGAAAACCAAGGCGCCCAAAGCCATAAAACCCATGATAATCCAGTCAATCGGCAAGGGTTTTTGACCATTTGCGATGTCTTTCAAATACAGATACCGCCAACCCGTCGAGACCATGTAAATCGTGAAAACACCGACGACAAACAAGAAATCGTTGCGGTGAAGCGTCGCCAAAACAAAGGAGCAAAAACCCGCGCCGAGCATACTAATCGCAAAGATTTTGCCGACGAGTTTGTGCCACTTATCGCCCTTTTTGGCAATCGAAATATACGTGCCTGCGAGCAATCCGAACGTGCCGCCGATGATGTGAATCGTTAAAAATATGTTGAAAACAGACATGATAAAGTGGGTTTAAAGACGTTGTAAATGGTTGCCACGGCGCTTACTTTCAGGCTTCCGAAGCAAGTTGCGTGGCTAACTTAATTATACAACAAATTTAGCCGCTTATACTGAGGGGTCCTAAAAAATTGAACCGAAGTTCAGAATTTGAGGTGTGAAGCGTGAAATTTGTATCACGCCAATCTGTGGTCAATCAAAATTCTAATTTCAATTGCACCGTCGGGAAGCGTCCGTTCTGAAAAACAGTGTGTTCGCGTTGCGTATTTTATCATACCAAGCGACTTTAAAGTTGCGTTACGCTACTTCACAGGTTCCAAAGCCTTACTCCCGCGCATAATCAACACATATTGATAAAAATCCGTCGTTGCTTGTTTGTCATTATTTGGCAACACTTCTTGACTTAAAAGATTGATTTTGATGCCCATTAAACGTTGACTATTTCTGTAAGGTGAATCCGTTGCGTTGAGATTTAAAAGCGTTACAGCGTTCATTGGGGCAATGGATTTTACATCTTTAATGCCCGCTGTCAAAGCAATCGGTCCATCGACATTAAATAAGGTCGTTTTGTGGTCGGGCGGTGATGGCACTTCATTATTTTCGGGTACATACATCTCACTTTCTAAAGTCAAACAGGCAATTGTTTGTACCTTTTGGAACTGCGGAAACGTCGAATTGCGCTTCAATTTTGCCGCAAAAGGATAGGTATTGCGCTCATCGATACCTGATTGCAATCCATGAAAATAACCAAATAAACCATAGAATTTTTCATTTTGCAAACCACGTTTTTGAACGATATTCTTGAAATTCAACAGCATAAATGAGTCGCGACCAATCCTTGAAGATGTATCACTTCTATCTTTGTCTAAACCCAAAACTTCGATTTTTAAGCTGTCTTTTAACGTCAAATTATAGGCATGAATCTGTAACCATTTATCCATTAATTGTTGGCTACTTTGTTGTGGAATTATTTCAGCAATTGAATTGACAACCGATTTTAAAAGCGATTTATCCGCCATTGGTTTATTCAAAAAAACGTTTAATTCTTTGGCAATCGCGCTGTCCATTTCGGCGATGTAAAAACGGACGCCCACTTTTTTATTTAAGTTTATAAACAATTGGTCATCAAGGAGTTGCACGTCTTCAAAGCCGTGGTTTTCGCAGAGAATAAAAATATTATTGTTGTAAAACGCACTGTCAAAACTGTTAAAAACAGCTTTATTTTTATCCAAAATTTCATTATTATTTTTCAAATAATTGATGTGCGTTTCGTCTTCTCCACCGAGAAAAATCGTGTTTTTAATTGTGAAAAAAACGGTTGTTGCAACTGTTAGAATAACGATTGGTAAAAGAATAAATTTGAACAGAATTTTTACGATTTTCATCTTTAATTTAGCTTTTAGAATACATGAATTAATACCTCTTTTTTGATGAAACAAAGGTAAAGCACTTAAAAAGACAATTAAAAAAGATTGACTGAATACACGTTTTTAGGGCGTGAAGTGTTGATTTAACGCCCTGAATTTTATCCGTCAATTCAAAAAAAGGGACCCCTCAGTATAAACGCCGTTTTTCACTCATTTCGAGCAAAAAACGGCGTTTATACTGAGGGGTCCCATTTTTGTTATTATGCTGCTTACAACTTCACCACTTTACGCATTAAGACGCCTTTTTCGGTCTGAATCTTCAAAAAATACGTTCCAGCGCGCGCTATACTGAGGGGTCCTCCGCGTCC
>JAYUKJ010001019.1:0-1953 GCA_043764555.1 Saprospiraceae bacterium | reverse complement strand
CGGGTTCAGAACCGCCGCCCATATTGGCAGGTTCGACAACTTCAAATGGCACATTTTGGTTGTTCATCTGTGAAGATGTCCCATTATTTAAGCCGTTTGAAGGACGGTCGTAATTTGGCAAAGGTGGCTCCTGCGTAGGAAAATTTGATTCAGCTCTCGCTGGACTCGTACGCTCAAGCGGTCGAACAATCGAGGCAACAACTTCTGTTGTGTAGCGCTCGATGTTGTTTTTATCCGTCCATTTGCGGTGTGCCAATTTGCCCTCGATGTAAACGCTTGTTCCTTTTTTCAAAAATTTTTCGGTCAATTCAGCTTGTTGCCGCCAAACGACAATCTCGTGCCATTCGGCAGGTGTATTCTGCCATTCTCCTTTTTCGTCTTTGTAGCCTTCGGTTGTGGCGATGCTAAATTTTCCAACTGCGGCCCCGTTTTCAAGGCGACGAACTTCTGGGTCTTTGCCCAAGTTTCCAATTAAGGTTACACGATTCATGTCTTCAATTTTTTAAAGTTTTGTAGAAATAGTTTCCTCTAAAAAGAGCGAAAATTAAGCCGTAAAGATAAACAAAAAGTTTTGGATGTTAGTAAAATTAATAAAACTTTTTATTGGGGCGAAAGTAAAAAATAGTTTGTTACTTTTGTATCTTTTTTTCACCTAAATTTTTTAAATATGTTTGTTTCTGAAGATGTAATAGATGAAATTGTTCTTGAACTTGAAGCGGCTGATTTTGAGCAAGAAGTAGCCATTATGGGCGAAAAGCAGCCCGTTTTGCTCGGTTATGTGCTATCCGAAGACTTTGAATTGCTCACAAATGACGAGCGCGATTGGCTACTTTACCTCGTTTTGGTGCTGTGGAAATCTATCGAAAAAGTTTACGACAATGCGGAACAAATCCGCAAAGAAGACCTTGAAGCTGCCGATGAAGCCAATTGGGAACGCCTCGAACACGTCACTGCCAAGCGTTTCCGCGACCGCATGACAACTTTTTTTGAAGGCTACAAGCAAGAAGATTTGTTGGCTTTTGTTGAAGACAACTTAACGGAAGACGAAGAAGATACCGAAAATGTAGTAACAAAAGAAGGGCGCGAACCGATGTTTGTGGCGCTGAAATCAGTGATTGATGCTTTGACGAAATAGACCACTGATTGGGCTGATACGACCGATTTACACTGATTTCTTTCACGTTTTAGCTTTTAATAAATCAGTCGCATCAGCCCAATCTGTGGTCTATTTTTTCGTGTAAAAAATAACCAAGCACCGCCAAATACTCCACTATCACCAAACCAAAATTCTCCGTATGTTTTGAGGACCCCTCAGTATAACCATGATATGTTAAGAAAATAGTGAATGTCCAAACCATTGGAAATCTATACTTTGTAAAAACTGAACACGCCAAAGGCATTGCCGCATACCACGGATGAACGGTCGTCGCGCAAGCGAAATAGACCATCAAAACGAATAAACAAGATTCAAAAAAATCGGAAATATTGAATGCTTTTAAAGGTGAATTAAAATTAATTAGTTCTTTAAAAGTATTTCTATTTATTGATTTTAAAAACGTCATTTTAAAGATAAATAAAATAACAAATCCCGTCAAATAAGGCGAAATATATTCGATTTTATTCCAACCCGTTTTCCAATAAAAAAATTTTTGAACCAGATAAAAAACGCTCGCATTAAACTCGAATTTATTTGAGTACAATTTTATGCTCGTCATGATGTTTTGGACGAATAAATTATTGTAAATTGGAACGAATAAAAGCAATGAAGTTACGACCGCGAATAACCAAAACGTCATACTTTTTCGCCAACCCAATTGCCGCCAAACTAAAGGTAACAGCATGATTGTCAATAGTTTAGCAGAAATTGACAATGACCAAGCAAGGGCAACCATGAAGAGGGCGACCGTGAAGGTCGCCCCTACATATAAGGTAGGGGCGACCTTCACGGTCGCC
>JAYUKJ010001018.1:0-24184 GCA_043764555.1 Saprospiraceae bacterium | reverse complement strand
CAACCATCCTCTGCATTTTTTGCTTGTCTATTGCTCAAAACAGCGTAGGGCAAACGCCAAAAAGAACCCACAAAACCCATAAACGCTTTGTTTTTACGCCTAAACCTGTCTCCCATCGGGACATTTTTAACCATAAAATGCGCCAGCAAATGCCCACTTCAACGGCAAAGGGTGTGCTTTATTTTGGCAAAACCTTTCTCGGTTACGCCTACCCAAAACCGCGCGTTGATTCGACTCAGCAGGCGACGAACGGCGTGCAGTTGCAACCGATTGAAGCGGAAGTTTTGGTTGTCAATTTGAAAACCTTCGATTGTGTAACGTTCATAGAAAGTATGGTCGCGTTGACCGAAACGCGGCGTGCTTTATTGCCAAATTTCGATATTTTCAAGCGAAATTTGACAAATATACGCTATCGGAGCGGCCTTGTGGACTATTCAGCGCGCTTACATTATTTCTCAGATTGGTTATTTGAGAACGAAAAACGCGGCATTTTGAAGGATATTACGCAAGATATTGGTGGAGAAGTTTTCCCCAAAACGGTCAATTATATGAGCTTAAAACGCGATACTTTATACGGAAATATGGCCGACCCAACGACTTTTACCGCCATAAAAACAATCGAGAATGCCATCACAAAACGACCAAAATTTTATATTCCCAAAGAAGATATTCCAGATGTAGAAAGTAAAATTAGGAACGGCGACATCATCGCCGTGACGAACCGTTTGGAAGGTATGGACATCGCGCACACGGGTTTTGCGATTTGGAAAAATGGGCGTGTTTATATGCTCCACGCCTCGTCGCAATTCCGAAAAGTGATTGTGACGGACGTCCCACTTGCGGATTATTTGATGAAAAACAAAGGTCAAACGGGGATTATGGTTGGGCGATTGAATTGACGGTTGCGCTGTTTGATAGGCGCTGAAACCGTTTTTTTGTACCATTTTAAAGCAAAATATCGCTAAATTTATTGGGTAAATTTCGACGTAAACCGCTCTGCATCTTTATAAAAAAAAACAAACGGACTCGATTCCTCACAAGTCTAACTACCTTCGCCGCTCGAATTTATTATTCAATAAAACCAAGCTAACTGTTTGATTTTCAATGAAAAAGCTATTACTTATTGCCGCAATCGCTGCCACATTTGCTGCTTGCAAAAACAGACCAACGTCCGCCAACAAAGCCGATGCATCGCAATCAGTCGAAAAAACGACTGTCGAAACCATCGGAAAGGACCCCTCAGTATCCGCCGTTTTTCAGGCGTATTATGACGAAAGAATGCGCCTTTTTCCGTTTGAAGCGACTTCAAACGGCATCAGCACGTACAATGACCAATTTCCGATTGACATTTCCGATGCTTATCGCGATACGGTCAAGCAGTTTTATCAAAGATATAAAACGCAACTCGCCGCCGTTGACGCTTCAAAATTGACGGCGCGCGAACGCATGAGTTACGATATTTTGACATGGGATTTGGACGTTGCCATCGAAGGTTTCAGCTTCAATGACCACCTCATGCCCATCAATCAATTTTGGGGAAAAACGCTCGATTTAGGTCAACTTGGCAGCGGCGAAGGTTCGCAACCTTTCAAAACTACGACCGATTATGACAATTGGTTGAAGCGCATCAGCCATTTTTCGGAATGGACGGACGTGGCAATTGCCAACATGAAACGGGGAATTACTGAGGGGTCGGTTTTACCTAAATCGTTGGTAATCAAAATCTTACCTCAACTCAAGCCGATGGCAGAGACGCCCGTTGCCACCCATCTTTTCTATCAACCCGTCGCTAAATTGGCAAAAAATACCAATATTTCGGAAGCCGATAAAAAACGCTTGACCACTGAATACGCCAAAATGGTGAGCGCCGTTGTGAAGCCTTCGTATAAGAAATTAAACGACTTTATGCAGTCTGAATATCTGCCAAAAGCGCGCCTCTCATCGGGCATCAGCGACGTGGCGAAGGGCAAAGAATACTACGCCTATTTGGCAAAATCGTGGACGACGACGACCATGACGCCCGACGAAATTTTTGAATTGGGACAAAAAGAAGTCGCGCGCATTCGAGGAGAAATGGAAAAAGTGAGAACGCAAGTCGGTTTTAAAGGCGATTTGAAAGCATTTTTCAAGCACGTTACTGAGGGGGAGAAAAAATTGCGTCCGTTCACAAAACCCGAACAGGTGATTGCTAATTTCAAGGCAATTCACGAAAAAATGAAGCCTTCTCTCGCAAAACAATTCGATTTAGTGCCAAAAACGGGTTTTGAAGTACGCCGAACGGAGACATTCCGCGAAGCGTCGGCGAGCGCTGAATACAACCAAGGCAATGCCGAAACGGGGCGCGCGGGCATTTTTTACACGCCGATTCCCGATGCCAAAAAATACAATGTGTTCCAAGATGAAGCCTTGTTTTTGCACGAAGCCGTCCCGGGACATCATTATCAAATCATGTTGCAAGCCGAAGACACGACACTGCCGAAATTCAGAAAATACTTGTGGTACGGTGCTTACGGCGAAGGTTGGGCGCTTTACACGGAGGGTTTGGGCAACGAATTGGGACTTTACAGCGACCCGTATCAGTATTTTGGGCGCCTCGGCAACGAAATGCACCGCGCTTTACGTTTAGTGATTGACGTCGGTTTGCACACCAAAGGTTGGACGCGCGAACAAGCCATCAAATACGACCTCGACAACGAAGCCGATTCAGAAGAAGGCATCACCGCCGAGGTTGAGCGTTATATGGCAATTCCTGGCCAAGCGTTGTCGTACAAAATTGGGGAACAAAAGATTTTGGCGCTCAAACGTCAAGCTCAAACGGCGCTTGGGGACAAATTTAACATCCAAAAATGGCACAACGAAGTGCTGAACGACGGCTGCGTGCCGTTGGCTATTTTGGAAAAAAAGATTCAGCGGTTTATCGAAAAATCGAAATAGAAAAAAATAGGTCTATGAAGTCTTACGCGTTAAAATTTCGAGACAGCACAACGATTCAACCGATTTTCTGTTTAGGCAATACATCAATAAAATTTAATTTGTCATGACTCACCGATTAGTATCACTCACGGCGCTTTGCAGCCTATTTAGTTTGAACCTGCTTTTTTCACAAAATTTTACTTTGTCGGGCTACGTCAAAGACCAACGCTCGGGCGAAACGCTTACGGGCGTCAATGTTTACAACAAAGCAAACCCGCAACAAGGTGCTTCCACCAACAACTACGGCTTTTATTCACTCACGCTTCCGCAGGGTAAGTACACCGTTAAAATTAGTTTTGTCGGCTATCCCGACCGTGAAATAGACGTGAATTTGACTGGAAATATGTCGAAAAACGTCGAAATTACTGAGGGGGTCGAGTTGCAAGCCGTCGTTGTAACGGCTGAACCCAAAGACAAAAACGTCTCAAAAACGGAAATGGGAACCGTGACGTTGGCCATCGAAACCATCAAAAGGCTACCCGTTTTGTTTGGCGAAGCCGACGTTTTGAAGGTCATTCAGTTGCTGCCGGGCGTGAAAGCGACCGAAGGCAGCTCTGGTTTTTACGTTCGCGGCGGCGGCATTGACCAAAATCTCATCCTTTTGGACGAAGCGGTTGTCTATAATCCAGGACATTTACTGGGTTTTTTCTCGATTTTTAATGCCGATGCAATCAAAAATTTGACCTTAATTAAAGGTGGAATGCCCGCTCAATACGGCGGTCGTTTGTCGTCGGTCGTCGATATTCAGATGAAAGAGGGCAACAATCAGACGTTTGGTGCGGAAGGCGGCATTGGTCTGATTGCGAGTCGATTGACGCTGCAAGGACCGATTCAAAAAAATAAATCGTCGTTTATTGTCTCCGCGCGGCGGACGTATGCGCTCGATTTGGCGCAGCCTAAAATCAATGAAACCAAATTCGCGGGGTCGAATTATTACTTCTACGACATGAATTTCAAGGCGAATTATCAGTTTTCGGAGCGCGACCGCGTGTTTTTTTCGGCGTATTTCGGACGCGATGTTTTCCTTTTCAACTCGGCAGAACGCGGTTTTAATTTTCGTTTGCCCTACGGTAATGCGACGTCAACGCTGCGTTGGAACCACGTTTTCAACCCTAAATTGTTCATGAATGTGAGCGGTATTTACAACGATTACAATTTTGAAGCGGGCGGCGGGCAAGATGTTTTTAAGTTCAAAGCCTACTCGGGCGTCCGTGATTTCAACGGAAAAGTCGATTTCGATTACTACCCCTCAGTAAAACACAGTATAAAATTTGGTGTGAATTACACGTTTCACCGATTGACGCCGAACATCGTGACGGCTTCAAATGCCGATACCGTTTTTACGAATTCTAACTTGATTAAACCCAAATTTGCCAACGAAATTGCCGCTTATTTTGGCGACGATTGGAAGGTTTCGTCGGCGCTAACCCTCAATTTGGGCGTGCGTTTGTCGGCTTTTCAGCAATTAGGACCCTATACATCGACCATTTCAGGCACTGATTTTCCGACGAATAAAGTCGTCACAACCTACACGGGTCTTGAGCCGCGTTTGACGGGAACCTATAAATTTGACGCCCAAAGCTCCGTGAAATTTGGCGTGACGGCAACCACCCAGTATTTACATTTGGTTTCCAATTCGACGTCTTCGTTTCCTTCGGACATTTGGGTGCCGAGTTCGGAGTACATAAAACCACAGCGGGGCGTGCAGTACGCGGCGGGTCTTTTCCGAAATTTCAAGGAAAATCAATGGGAAGCATCGGTTGAGGTGTATTACAAAGATTTGAAAAATCAGATTGATTATCCCGAAAGTTACGTGAATAATGCCTCAAACGACATCGAAAAGTCTTTTGTTTTTGGAAAAGGGCAGGCTTATGGCGCCGAATTTTTTCTGAAAAAGGCGAAAGGGCGCCTCAACGGTTGGATAGGTTACACGTGGTCGCGGACGCTGCGAACGTTCAAAGACATCAACGAAGGCAATCCTTATCCTTCGACTTACGACCGTATTCACGATGTTGTGGTCGTGGCGAATTATCAAATTTCGAGAAAATGGGAAGCGTCGAGCAATTTCACTTTCGCAACGGGCAACACGTTTACACCATTGAAAAATTTATATACGATTGACCAAAAATTGCGCCTTGAATACGGTGACCGCAACTCGCTGCGTTTGCCCAATTACCACCGTATGGATGTCGGCGCCACTTACACGCCTAAACCTGATGCGAAAGGTTTTAAATCGAGTTGGACATTCTCTGTTTACAATGTTTACAATCGTTGGAATCCATTTTTTGTTCAATATGATGTACAATCTTCTTTTGAAAAAGGCACGGCGAAGGCAACGGCGTTTGCGGTGACTTTGTTCCCAATTATTCCGTCGGTGACGTGGAATTTCAAGTGGCAACAAGCGCCTAAAAAAGGCGGGGCAGCGGTTGAATAAGGGTTATTGTCTATGA
Source organism: Saprospiraceae bacterium (assembly GCA_043764555.1). GTDB lineage: Bacteria > Bacteroidota > Bacteroidia > Chitinophagales > Saprospiraceae > JAAFJT01. The sequence continues at coordinate 18,761 of JAYUKJ010001018.1, read as the reverse complement.
AATTATTTTTTAGGACCCCTCAGTATAAATGCTCAGAAGCCATGAAAACACACGTTTTCATGGCTTCTGAGCATTTATACTGAGGGGTCTCTTTTTCCAGATTTCTCCAGCCGCAATGCCTCATTTTTTTCGGAAGACCTTTTTCTTTTGTCCTTTCCTCAACGCGTCCCATTTTTTCAATTGTTCGGCTGTCAAAAGGCTTTGAAATTTAGCCGCGCGGTCTTTTTGCAATTGTTTAATATCGGCTTTTCGGTCATTGCGGTCAAGCAAAGTATCATCGTAAAAGGCAGCGCGTTGCGAGACGTAAGCATCGTTCATCGTGTCGAGACTGCGGCGTTGAGCTTCATCTAAGCCGAGTTTTTGGACCATTTTGTCCTGTCTTTTCTGAAAACGCCCCATCCAATTGTCTTTCGAGAAAAGAGAAAACCCTTCTTTTGCCGATGCATCGGGCGGCTTTACGACGGGTTTTTGCGCATTCACGAGCGCGACAATGAAGAGCAAACCGATGGTTAAAATATGTTTTTTCATGTCATCCAAATTTTAAAAGTGTAAGGGAAATAGTAAAAAGTAACGGTTAACGGAACGGCGTTCCATTGCATTTTAGAACGTAAAAATACAGATTTTTATCTGTGAAAAGATGAAAATAAGACACAACTTCGATAAATAAATCAACGATTGGTTTAATTTTGAGGGAATTTAAAAACCACATTCATGAAATTACCCATCTTTAAAGTATTCATCTTTTTGCCGTTTATGGTTGCCTGCCAAACGCTTTCACCGCGTTTAGTTTGCACTTTGCCGCTCAATTTGGCGGAATCTTCGGGCTTAGTTGTGCAGTCCTCCAACCGTTTTTGGACGCTCAACGACAGTGGTGGCGAGGCGGCTTTGTACCAATTCGATTCGACGGGACGGGTTTTGCGCGTCGTCAAACTCGCGGGTGCTGCCAATAAAGATTGGGAAGAACTTTCGACCGATTCCATCGGCAATTTTTACGTGGGCGACATTGGCAACAACGACCAAACACGCGGCGCTTTGACGTTTTACAAAGTCTTAAAAAACGATGTTTTAGGCACTTTAGACTCTATTTCGACCGTAAATGCTGTAAAAATACCCTATCGTTATGCCGACCAAACGGCTTTTCCGCCGCCTCAATCGCAGTTGTATTTTGATGCCGAAGCCTTTTTGGTTTGGTCCGATTCTTTGCTCGTTTTTACGAAGGATTTTGACTCAAATCCTTATCTTGGCAAGACGCATATATATGGTGTGAAAAATCAAACGGGAATTTCAGAACAAGCCGCACCGCGTTTGGACACCTTTGCGACCGATAATTCTTGGAAATACAAAGGCGCGATTACGGCGGCAGCGATAAGTCCCGACCGTTCCAAAGTGGTGCTGATGTCGTATCAAAAATTGTGGTTGTTCACCAATTTTCAAGGCAAGCAATTTTGGAAAGGGCAAGTCCGTGAATTGAGTTTTGGGCTTGATGATTTCGCGCAACGCGAGGCGATTGCATTCAGTGATAATTGCCGCATTTATATGACGTCTGAAAAAAATGTCGTCAATGGTATTACGATTGGGGGCAATTTGTCGGCGCTCAATTTATGCGATTATTTGAGAACAAAAAACGCCGACATCGTAACGAATGCGCCTAAAATCCGCGCTTTTCCGAACCCCTCAGTATCAGACGTTTTTTTGGAGTTGGACGATACATTTTCAGAAAATTTAGTCGTCAAAGTCTTTAATTCGAGCGGAATATCTATTCTATCGAAAAAAATAAACGTCGGTGAAAAACGAGTAGAGCTTGACAATCAAGCATTTATGACGGCTGGATTCTACTTTTTTAAGGTTTTTTCTGAAAAAGGAGGACCCCTCAGTATAGGAAAGATTTTTGTCGTAAAATGACGTTTTAGGCGTTTAGAAAACGGTTAAAATTTCCTAAACGTCATCCTAACCCAACATATAATCCAAAATCGGCGCGCACTTTTCTTGGCACGCAGGATAGAATTTTTTATGCTGCCAATGCTCAGATTTTGGCGACAATCCCCACCAAAATTCGGCAATTGCAATGGGCGTCATATTGTGTTGAAAAGCGTGTTGAAACAGTTTTGGCGCCGCACATTCGCCCGCCGCACTCGGCGGTTTTTGGTTCGCATAATCTTTAAAAATAGCGCGTAAAGACTTAGATTCCAACGCTTTATTCAAAAAATGATATTGGTCAAATAATTTATCTTGAAGCGCAATGGAGTTCGATTTTCTCAACTTTTTGAGCGTTTCTATGGTTGGTTTATCGCCTATTGCATTTCGAGATTCCAACAGTTTTATGTCTCGGTTTATTTCCAATAATTGAATCATGCCTTCGGTCAAAAAACTATCTTCTTGCAACGTATCAAACACGGGCGGTGCAAATTTCAGATGCTGATTGCGTCCCGCCAATTTGCCCGAAAAAGCGGCTAAATAACCCAATTCGTTTTGCTCAGTTTTGACCACCAAAACGCCGAACATTTTGCCGATAATCGTCCCCGTTTGCGTGGCGTCTAAGCCAAAATTATGCGTCCAATCGTTTTGATTTAACAGATAATGCTGCAATTTTTCGACCGCCAGCAAACAAATTGGCGACAATTCGTTGCCAAAAGGCGAATTAAGTTTTTGTGGTAACGAATCGGCGGCGATGGATTCATTAAAAGGGGTGAAATGGTTATTTCGCTTTAGCTTGACGCTGTTATTTATCATCTTAAAATTGTGTTCAACGTCGGCGAGGTTTTAAACCTCGCCGACGTTTGGAAAAATGAGTACGCAAATATATTTCAGAGACTCCTCAGTATAAAAGCCATCCCGTTAGCTAACGGGACGGCTTTTATACTGAGGGGTCCTATTTTCAAAAAAAAATTAATCCAACGCCAAAGTCAACACCTCCGTCATGCGGCTGACGTAGTGAAACGACATTCCTTCGATATACATCGCATTAATTTCTTCGACATCTTTCTGGTTTTCTTTGCACAAAAGAATCGTTGTGCAACCCGCCCGTTTTGCCGCCAAAATCTTTTCTTTGATGCCACCAACGGGTAAAACTTTGCCGCGCAACGTGATTTCGCCCGTCATGGCGAGGTTCGCTTTCACGGGTCTTTTGGTAAAAGCCGACGCCAAAGCCGTCATCATCGTGACGCCCGCCGACGGTCCATCTTTAGGAATTGCGCCTTCTGGCACGTGAATATGGATGTCATTTTCGTCAAATACTGAGGGGTCCAAGTTGACCAAATCCGCGTTTGCTTTCAAAAAACTCAAGGCAGTTGACGCCGATTCGCGCATCACCGCCCCGAGATTGCCCGTCAATGTCATGCCGCCTTTACCTTTCGACAAGAGGGTTTCGATGAACAAAATTTCGCCACCGACCGACGTCCAAGCCAAGCCAACGGCAACGCCCGCAATTTGGTCTTTTTCGTAACTGTCGCTCGAAAAACGCGCCGGTCCAATCATGCCTTTCAAATCTTCGGCACGGACTGCGGCGGTGTATTTTTCCTCCATCGCCACCTTCAAAGCCACGCTTCGCATCATCGCCGCCATCCGACGGTCGAGCGAGCGAACGCCCGCTTCTCGGGTGTAATCTTGGATAATTTGCTTAATGATAGGCTCCGAAATCTTAATATCTTTAGGTTTCAAACCATGCGCCAAGCGTTGTTCGGGAATCAAATGTTGCTTCGCAATTTCCACTTTTTCTTCCACCGAATAACCCGACAAACGGATAATTTCCATGCGGTCGAGCAAAGCGGGTTGGATGGATTCCAACGAATTTGCCGTGGCAATGAACAATACTTTGCTCAAATCGTACTCTAATTCGAGGTAATTGTCGTAAAAAGTCCCATTTTGTTCGGGGTCAAGCACTTCGAGCAATGCACTCGACGGGTCGCCGCGAAACGACGTGCCGACTTTATCAATTTCGTCGAGAATAAAAACGGGATTGCTCGTTCCTGCCTTTTTGAGGCTCTGAATAATGCGCCCTGGCATCGCGCCAATGTACGTGCGGCGGTGTCCTCTGATTTCCGATTCATCGTGCAAACCACCCAACGACATCCGAATGTGCTTGCGTCCCAAAGCATCCGCGACGGATTTGCCAAGTGACGTTTTACCCACGCCCGGGGGACCAATGAGCAACAAAATCGGCGCTTTCATATCGCCTTTCAGTTTCAAAACCGCGAGGTGTTCCAAGATGCGTTCTTTCACATCATCGAGTCCGTAATGGTCTGAATCGAGCGTTTTTTTAACTTTTTTCAGGTCAAAGTTATCCGAAGTAAAGGTCGTCCACGGCAAATCAAGCATCACTTCCAAGTAATTCATCATAATCGAAAACTCAGGAGCTTGCGACGGCATCCGACGGACTTTCGCCAATTCTTTCGCAAAATGTTTGGCAACGGGTTCCGCCCACGTCATGGTTTTTCCGCGTTCCGCAAGAGCATTGACTTCTTCCTCGTGCGGATTGCCGCCGAGTTCCTCTTGGATTGTCCGCAATTGTTGATTCAAAAAATAATCGCGTTGTTGCTTGTCGAGTTCGCCGCGCACTTTTGATTCAATCTCGCCGCGTAGTTCCAACAATTGCAATTCGCCGTCGAGGTGAATCAAAATCATTTCGGCTTTTTGCTTCAAATTGTGCAATTCCAAAATATTTTGCTTAATCGTCGGCTTGATATTCATGTTCGACGCAATGAAATTCAGAAGAAAAACATCGCTCGAAATATTCCGCAACATCACGTGCGCTTCGCCCGGAATATTGGGCGACATATCAATAATTTGTCCTGCTTTGTGGCGCAACGTGTTGATAAGTGCTTGAAATTCAAGGTCTTCGGGTGCGGGCATTTCGTAGCTCAAAACGCGGGTATCGCCTTGTAAATACGGTTCGTCCGTTACCATTTCGAGCAACTCAAAGCGTTTTCTGCCTTGCAAAATCGCGGTAGTTGACCCGTCTGGCATTTTCAAAAGCCGCAGAATCCGCGCCACCGTACCGATGTGAAACAGGTTCCCAATCGAAATATCATCGGTATCCACATCGCGTTGCGACAACACGCCAATCAGCTTGTGCGTATCGTAAGCCTTCTGCACAGCGCGGATGGATTTTTCGCGTCCGACCGTAATCGGAATCACGATGCCCGGGAATAAAACCGTGTTTTTTAACGGTAAAATGGGTAGAATCTGCGGAAAAATCTCGCCTTGCTGCGTCTCATCTTCTTCTTCGATGGGCATTATCGGCATGAATTCGTCGGCGCTGTCTTCGTTCGCATGAACGTGTAGAATCGGATTTTCAAACATATTTTTTAGTCTCTATATTTCAGAAATTGAACGTCTAAAAATGCAGTCGGCAACTAAAATTGCCGACTACTTTCTAATTTTTCGCAAAAGTGGTAAAAAATGGGCGTTATACTGAGGGGGCCCTCATTTTATTAAATGCACGTATTAAGTTACTCAAAAGCATTCACGTTTTCGTAATGCAAAACCGACAAAACGGTCTGCCCAACGGCTTTCAAAGTCGCTTTGTCGATTGCCGACATATTGTCATTGTGGGTGTGCCAGTATTTGCCAAAACCACCATTTTCGGAGCGGTTAATAATGTCAATCATCGGGATTTTAGCCAATTTATTGACGTATAAATGGTCGTCTAATAATTCTGAATTAGACGTTTCATCCAAAAAATAGCTGCCAAAACCGTGAAAACGCGCCACGCGCCACACTTTTTCAACAACGCCCGACGCATGATTGACCGAATACAATTCTTTCGGAAAACGCGCATTTGTGGACCCTGCCATGTCCAAATTGATGCCATACGCCGCTGTGTAACCCGCGACGTGCGGGTTTGCGCCCCAATATTGCGAGCCTAAAGCCCACGTTTTATTCTGAATATCGGCTTGCGCTTCCGTCAGCGGACGCGTTTTCGACGTGTCGCCGTAGTCTTCGGCGTCAAAAAGAACGATGTCAACGCCCACATTACTGAGGGGTGTCGTTTGCAATTGCCGCGCGATTTCGACGAGCATCGCCACGGCCGAACCGCTGTCATCGGCGCCCAAAATCGGTTTATTGCGCTGTCTCGGGTCGGTTTCTTCTTGGCTATCGGCAAACGGGCGGCTGTCCCAATGAGCGGACAATAGAACCCGCTTCGTGGCTTGCATATTGCAACGGGCAATAATATTGGTCGCCGCGTGGGTTTTGCCATCAAAAGTTTTTACGGAAAAAGGCTGCTCAACAACATCAGCGCCGTACTTTTTGAATTGGGCAATTAGATAGGTTTTGACGTTCTTTGCGCCTTCGGTTCCAACAATGCGCGGACTCATGCCAACAATTTTTTCGGTAAAAATGAAAGCAGAATCAGCGTTGAAACTTGGAATAGCAATGCTTGGCAATGGCTTTTGTTCCACAACACCAGTAGTGGTTTCGTCGGAACAACCCGCGAATTTCAACAAAAATGGCGCGGCAAAAGCCAAAATAATGAGGTAAACGAACCATTTAGCGTTTTTACGAATCATATCTTTTTTTGAATTTAATGAGAGAATTTAATACATTTAATTTCACAAGAACGGGATTTATGACACAAAAGTTTTTTTTCTTAGCATCCCTTTTAGTTCTTTGCGTTTTTATTGGTGCTTCAAAAGGCGGTCAAAATTAAGTCTGTCTTTTGGCAAAAACGCTTTTTTATTAAAAAATTGAAAACTAAACACGTTTATGAAGAATATATTTTTGTTCGTCGGCTTGGTTTTAAGCGGTGTTTGCTGCCGCAACGCGTCCGAACGCTCGGCGTCTCAGCCCGCGAACCCCCTCAGTACGCGCGACGCAAAAGTCGGTTTGAGTCCCGATGTTCGCTTCGGTGAATTGTTTGATTCCATCCAATTGAGTTCGACTTTTTCCGACCCGCGTGGCTTCTTGGACGCCTTGCCAAACTCGACGACCGACAGCATCATGGCGGCTTTCAAAGAAGCAAAAACAAAGCCCGATTTTTCGTTGCAAGATTTTGTAAATCAATGGTTTACGTTGCCAAAGCCGCCCGCCGACGCCTATACATCAGACCTTTTATCGACGCCCGAAAGCCATATCAGCGACCTTTGGAAAGTGCTTGCACGACCCGCCGATACCTTCAATTTAAGCACGTTGATTGCCTTGCCAAAATCTTATATTCTGAGCAACGGACGCGCAAAAGACGTACATTATAAAGAGGCTTATTTCATCATGTTGGGTTTGCAAGCCGCGGGACGAATGGATGTTGTTGAAAACATGGTGGATAACTTCGCGTACCTCATCAATACTGAGGGGTATGTGCCAAAAGGCAATCGGACGTATTATTTAGGGCGCTCGGAACCCCCGTTTTTTGCCTGCATGGTGCAATTATTGGCGGCTGAAAAAGGTGAGACGGTCTTGACAAAATATTTACCGCAGCTCGAAAGTGAGTACAATTACTGGATGGAAGGCGCGCAAAAAGAAGCGCCAAAGGATATTTTTACGAAAAACCACGTGGTTCAAGTCGATAGAAACACCTTGAATCGGTATTATTCCAAAGAAGAAACGCCGCGTCCTGAACACTTTAAAGCTGACCGCGATTCCATGCGCAAAAGCACGCGAGACGAGAAGGAAACCTATCGACACATCCGCGCGGGTTCGGAGTCGGGTTGGGATTTTTCGAGTCGGTGGTTGGACAGCGATAAGCAAGGCGATAAATATAAAGTATCGAACATACACGCGGGCGATATTGTGCCAATCGATTTGAACGCGCTGATGTACAATCTCGAAATGACGATTTCTAAGGCGAAAATTGTGGAGAAAAAATACGACGAAGCCAATGAATTTGAGAAAAAAGCGGCGCACCGACGCGAGGCTTTGATGCGCTACTGTTGGAGCGAATCGAAAGGAATGTTTTTCGATTTTGATTGGCAACGTTACCGTCAAACGGAAGTTGTTTCGGCGGCAATGGCTTATCCGTTGTTTTTCAAAATGGTCACAAAACGCGAAGCCGACCGCGTGGTTGCGGCGATTCAGCAAAATTTAGTCCGCGCGGGTGGCGTCGTCACGACGACAAACAACACGGGACAGGCGTGGGATGCACCGAACGGTTATGCACCTTTGCAATGGTTGACAATCAAGGGTTTACGCAATTATGGACACGAAGAAACGGCCAATGACATCAAAAAACGCTGGTGCGATTTGAACATCAAAGTCTTCAAAACGACGGGTAAAATGTTGGAAAAATACAATGTGGAAGATTTAACGCTTGAATCGGGCGGCGGTAATTATCCCGTTCACGATGGCTACGGTTGGACAAACGGTGTGTTGTTGAAGCTCTTGACCGAGTAAAATAGGACCCCCTCAGTATAAAAGCTATTTTTACTTGAAAAACGCGTGAAAAACGGCAAAATACTGAGGGGGCCTATTTTACTATTTTTAAAATTATTTCAGTTTTTGAGCCGCGCGTTCCACTATTTCTTTGATGCGTTTTTGCCTCGTTTCGGGTCGTTTTAGGAGGACGAGTCCTTGCAAAATGCTTTTTTGAGCTGATTTACTAAAACTTAGAAAAAAGTCCAGCGCATCAGGTTGCGCGTCAAAGGCTGTTGCCAAATCTTCGGGCATTTTTAATGCTTCCACGTCGTCTAAAATTGACCACGAACCATTTTGTTTGGCGATGTCAATGCACGCCAAACCTGCGGGAGCGATAAGGTCGTTTGCCAATAATCGCTCTACTTTGTCTTTATTTACCTTCGACCAAACACTTTTTGGCTTCCTTTTGCAGAAAAATTGCTTGTATGTTTCGCTGTCAATAGTTTTTGCGGTGCTGTCTATCCAACCAAAACACAAGGCTTCGTCAACGGCTTCGCTCCAGCTAAGTGACGGTTTTTTGGTTTGTTTTTTATAGTAAATCAGCCAAATCGACTGTTTTGACTGGTGATTTTCTGCCAACCATTGTCGCCAATGTTGTGGACTTGTCGGGCAAAAAGTTTCTATTTCTTGCATGCGTATAGTCGTCTGATTTTACACTCAATTTTTCTTTTTTACAGCTTTCCTCTTGCGTGGCAGCGTAAAATCTTTATCCAATTCGTAGCGCACCAAATACGTTTTTATCTGAATGCCTTCAATTAGTTCATCTGCCTCTTCGACTTCTGCGTGGGTTACTTCTGTATCCGCAAATACTAAATAATAGCCCATTTTCAAGCCCAAATGTTTGACATAATAAGCCAATTGCGTTTTGCCGTCCGTAAATTGCGAGATATTTTTATACACTTTGGCTTCAACTACTTGTTCGTAGCCATGCACATTGATAAGCATATCCGTTCTGCCCAAAGCCACGTGTGCTTCCAAATAGGAATGTCCGCCCACAACGCCCAAAAACGCATTGATAAACGTCTCAAAACTGTACACCAACGCCGCTTCTTGAATGGACGTGTAGTGACCATTTTCGTCTTGGTCTCTAAAAAAACTAAAACCGCGTCTGTTCGCGTAAATTTGATATTCTTGAATAACTTTATCTAAATTGAGCTTATTATCGGCACCAAAATACTTTTTTGTTTCAATGTTTTTTTGAATTCTATCACTTTCACCATTCAAATAAGGATAAAAAGCGGCGTGCAAACACTTTTGATACAGCGGCACGCGGAAAACAACATTGTCCTCTTTGTCATACGTAATGATGCCATTCACGTACAATTCTTTAATGTTTTCTTGATAAATCTGAAAAGGAATTTTGACATCCGTAAACAATAAGCGTTGCAACAAATGCTTATGTTTATTGCCTTTATTGATAATATTGGCGACATTTTTATCCAAATTGCGACGCAAATACCATTTCTCAACATCTAAATAATCGTCATACTCAATGACGGGTTTATTCGGATGCGTTTCCACTAATTTCCACGCAAAACCATTGACAAGCCCTGGTTGATTGGCCGTAATTTCCGAAATCTTGGCTTTTACTGAGGGGGCGAACAATTGCCCCGTTTCCGCTTCATGTTGACCCAATAAATCAAGTGTTTCTTGGTCGGTAAAATACGGCACATTCAGATTGTCGGTAATATTAAACGGACTTGCATTGTCTTGAACGACGCCGACAATATTACTAACACCGACTAAGATGACCGATTTTAAGCCGTGTTTCATGCGAGAATGATAAGCACTGCGAATTGAATGCAGAAAATCTCCGAAATATTCAGGATTGATGCCTTCTACTTCGTCAATAATCAGCACCAATTTTTGGTCATTCATATTGATAATCTCCTGAAATATGCTTTGCAAATTTTTGTTTTTGAACTCCTTCTGCCAAAATTTTCGCAACTCATCAGTTAAAGTATCAATAAAAGATTCCAGAGAACCAGCTTTATAATTTTCAAAGTTGATATACGCTACTTTATAGCCTTCCTGTTCCAACGCTGTTGCGAGCAATTGAAAATACGTACTTTTCCCCGTTTGGCGCGGTGCCCAAATCGTGAAATAACGCTCATTATGCACCATTTTTTTACCAGTTTCAATCAAATCAAAACGCGGCAATGTATAATGTTGCTCAATGATATTCGGACCAGATGTATTAAAATATCTCATTGTCTTTTCTATTTAATGGCGCAATTGTTAGCAAGTATTGGGCAAAAATAGCGTTTTATGATGAATATTTGGTAAAAATACTGAGGGGTCGCCCCAAGGCAATTTACTTCGCCGAGAACTCCGTCATACCGCCCAGCTCCCTGAAATCCACGGGTGTCACTTCCGAAACGCCTTGTTCGGGCATATGCACACCATATATAACGTCCACCGCCGCCATCGTCGCCTTGTTGTGCGTGACGACAATAAACTGCGAATGTTCGGCAAATTTCTTAATGATTTTGTTGAATTTCTCAATGTTCGCGTCGTCAAGCGGCGCGTCAACTTCGTCGAAAATACAGAACGGCGCGGGTTTGTAGAGGTACAAAGCGAACAAAAACGCGGTTGCCGTCAAGGTTTTTTCGCCGCCCGAAAGCTGCGAAATGCTTTGTGGACGTTTTCCTTTTGGCTTTGCGATGATGTTGATGCCCGATTCCAAGGGATTTTCGGGGTTTGTCAAAATCATGTCCGCCGTGTCTTCTTCAAAAAATAGGCTTTTGAATACCTCAATAAAATGCAAACGAACGGTGTTGAAGGCTTCCATGAATTGCGCGGTTGCCGTGTCTTCAATTTCTTTCATGGTTTCTAAAAGCGACGTTTTTGCCGCCACAATATCGTCGCGTTGCTCGGCAATCGTGTCGTGTCGTTCTTTCATTTCGTTGTAGGCTTCGACGGCGAGCGGATTTATTTCGCCAAAAGTGTCGAGTTGACGCTTTTGATTGCCTACTTTTTTGTCCAATTCCTCCATGTTCAAGCCTTCTTTCGGCGCTTGATTGATGAGGTCATTGACGGAAACACCAAACTCCACATTCACGCGGTCGCCGATGCCTTGAATCTGAATTTTCAGGTCGGAAAACTTGTCTTTTAGGTTGTTGACCACGCCTTGAACGTCGTTGCGTTGCCGACTCACGCGCCGCAAATCGTCTTCCATTTTCACGATGTCGTTCTTCTTTTTGAAGAAATTTTGCTCAAAATCTGATAAGCCAGACTCTCGCTCGCGTCGTTTTTTATAAAAGTCAACCAATTGATTTTCAATGGTTAACAATTCATCTTCAACCGTTTTCAATTCGTCTTGCGCTTGCGCCATCGTTCGATTTGCCGATGCGACGACCCCCTCAGTATCCGAGAGATTTTTCTCCCTAAAACTCAATTCGCGCTGCAACGTCGAGACTTTGTTTTGCTGCCGAATGTATTCAATATTTTTTTCATTATAAGCCATTGACATCTGCGAAACCCTATCCGAAACCGAGCGATAAGAGCCGTCGGCGTTCGACATTTGCGCTTTGAGTTTGTCGCGTTCGCCCTGTTGTTCCGACAATTCTTTTTGATATGTAGCAATCGCTTTTGTCAATTCCTCGATGCGCGTTTCGGCTTGTTTTTTCTTGGCATCGGCTTCGTCAATAAACGTCGAAAAATTATCAATTCGCGTCTGAACAAACACTTTTTGTTGACGGATTTGGTTCAATTCCGCTTGTTGTTTCTGCGTTTCGGCTTTCGTATCTGACGTTTTCAAGAACGCCACGTCGCTCCGAATCGCAGCTAATTGTTTATTGAGTTCCGCAACGGACCCCTCAGTATTTTTGATTTCTAACTCCAAAATCTCGAGATTTTTCTTCCGTCCAATCTTTTTTCCTTCAAACAAACCGACCGAACCACCCGACAGAGAAAACCGCCGCCGCGTCAATGAGCCACTTTTGTTCAAAAAAACGACCCCCTCAGTATTTTCGGGAAAATCAGCTAAATTTTCATTATCTGTAATCAACACATTATGAAGCAAATAATCAAATAAATGACGGTGCGGTTCATCTACTTGAATCAATTCAACGGCAGGTCGGGCTTGAATCAAACCTTTCGTTTCGTAGGTTGTATTTTGAAAAGCTTCCAAAACGAAAAAATTGGCCTTGCCTTTCTGCGCATTTGTCAACAACTTGATTGCCGCGTAAGCATCCGCCAAAGTTGGAACGACGTAGTAATTCAAAAACGGCTCTAAATAATTCTCAACCGCCGTCCGATACGCTTCCTGCACATAAATTAAATCGCTCAAAAGCGGCGCTGTCCACGTCTTTTCTTTTGCCAAAAAGCGAATGCTTTCGGGAAATCCTTCGAGCGATTCGACCATACTTTTGGTCAATTTAAACTCATTGCGCTTAGAATCCAACTGCCGATTGAAGTCGGCAAGTTTTTTCGTCGTCTCCTCTAAAGTTGTGTTGGCTTTCTCCAAATCCGCCAAACGCTTTTCTTCTTCTTTCTCAACACCTTGTAAATCAGCGAGTTGTGCCGTTTCTTTTACGTCCAAATCGGACAATTGACCTTTCAAAGTCCCGACTTCATCTCGCCGTCCTTTGGTGTCGTTGTCGGTTCTAAGGATGTCGTTGCGCAGATTTTCGATTTGATTGCTCGAAATCGCTTTTTGTTTTTCAGCTTCGTTTATCGCCCGTTCCGCCTTTTGTTGTTGTGCCAAAAACACGTCAAGGTCGGCTTTCAACGTGCCGTGGTCAGATTTTACGGAATCGAGACGCTCTTTGGCATCGTCGAGTTGACCTTCCAACTTCGATTCTAAGCGTTTTTCACCGTTGATTTCCGTCCGATAGAACTCGATTTCTTCCGTGAGTCGAGCCGTTTGACTTTTCGCGGCGTTGATTTGGTCTTGTTGTTTCGCCGTGTTTTGTTGGATAAAAAGCTGCCGTTGTTGCGCCATTTTTTTATCGTTTTCCGCACCGCGCAAACGTCCGACAACGGCATTCAAATCCCGTTGCCGCTCGCTCAACAATTGCTCATTTTCGAGATTGTCTTTTTTATCGCGCTCAATTTGGGCTTCCAATTTGATGCTTTCGGTGTCGAGTTGACGGTAGCGGTCGGTCTCGATTTCTATTTGTTTTTCCGTTTTTTTGTAATCACCTTTGAAAAAAGACAACTTCAAGACGGCCAAATCCAGCGCCAATTCACGGTATTCTGTCTTCAAATCGAAGTATTTTTGCGTGCGTTTGGCTTGTTTTTCGAGCGTTTTGAGGTTATTTGTGATTTCAAAGAGCAAATCCTCGATGCGGTTCAAATCTTCTTCGGTCGCGTTGAGTTTGTTCAGCGTCTCGTGTTTGCGCGCTTTGTATTTCGACACGCCCGCCGCTTGTTCTAACATTCCCCGACGGCTATTTTGCTTATCGCTCAAAATTTCATCGACCATGCCCAAGGCGATAATCGCGTAAGAATTGGAGCCAATACCCGTGTCCATGAACAAAGACGTGATGTCTTTGAGCCGACAAGTGACGCCGTTAAGCCGATATTCCGACTCGCCCGACGCGTATAATATACGCGTGATTTTGACCGAAGCGTATTCAGTTGGCAGCAGGTTTTTGGTGTTTTCAAACGTCAAACTCACTTGGGCGAGTTGACCAGGTTTGCGCTTCTTTGTGCCGTTGAAAATGACCGAATTCATTTTATCGAGCCGCAATTCCGCGCTTTTTTGTTCGCCCAAAACCCAACGAATCGCGTCAACGACGTTCGATTTGCCCGAGCCGTTCGGACCAACAATGCCAATGACGGATTCGTTAAAATGAATCACTGTTTCGTTGGCGAAGCTCTTGAAACCCTTTATTTCGAGCGTTTTTAATCTCATGTTCTGTTAACTATCCTTACCGTCGGCGAGGTTTTGAACCTCGCCGACGGTTTATAAACATACGGGAGGCTTTTTTTATTTGAAAAAGTCGGCAAAGATAGGATTTTTGTGAAAAAAAAGGACCCCTCAGTATTTTTGAGTTTTTAAAGATAAAACGATTGGTATTTTATGACGTTGGAAGGAAAAGAATACGCCATTAGCCGCGATTATTCCACGTTGACCAATGAGATTTTCGACGTGTTCAAAATATTGAAAGTCTTGAAAACCACAGTCAATGGTTCGTTAAAAATCATTGAACTGCTCCAATAAATGAATTGCTCATACAATTACTTATCAAATAGGGTCAACTTGTTTAGTGAGAATCCAAAGTTACTGCTTTACCTTTTTTTTACTTTTTTTTTAACGAACCATTGAATTAGGCGCCTCAAAAAAAAGCATCGGCAAGATTCTACATCTTGCCGATGCTTTTGCATCAGATTTACGACGAAATCCAACAATTAATACCACATTTTATCAATTCAACAACTGCCAATGCATACCAAACCTGAATCGCGCTTCGGGCGTCGGCGCGTTAAAAGTTTGGTAAAAAGGTGGGTTGCCGTAGCCGCCCAAAACGTTTTCCATCTTCAGGAAAAGACGTAATTGTTTTACTTTAAACGACAGAAAAGCGTCAACGGCGGGATATTCACCGACGGTTGCGACGTCTTGCTGAAAAAATTGTCCCGTAATCGGCATATACGTCGGTGCGTTCCATTTTGACGCGAAACGGAAGTCAAAACCGATGCGTGTGCGCATAACTTTTTTGAACAATTTGCCTTCCCAATACAAGCTATTTTTACTATAAATTGCGGGCAATCGAATGATGTTTTCGGTCGGTTTTTGAAAGGCTATTACATTATCTAAGTGAAAATTAGCAATTTTAAAATTTTGATTCACAATGAGTTGCAAAATACTGAGGGGTGTTGACGTTTGTTGCGCCAAGGCTTTTGTATCGAAATAAATGTAATTATTTAAGAGCGCATAACCCACCGTTGCTTCAAAGTTGAGACGTGGAATCGCAATGGTTCCCGACAGATTTGTTTCGACCGTTTTTTTGAAATCATTGGTCCAAAACGGCTTTTGCGTCAACACCAATTCGTCTTGCAAATAAGTCGGTTCAGACAGTTGATTCACGGCTTTAACGGTCAAATTACCGATATTTTTAAGGTTCAAAAACAACTCACCCGTCAATCTGTAATCACCCAAATTATACCCCAAAACGTTGAAATGTGCGTAGGTTTCGAGGCGCATATTGTCGTTTGGCGTGAAATTCCAACGCCCTTTGAGCAACAAATTTTGCAGATTTTTTCCGTCATTTTCTTGATTGACATTGTGGAATTGATGAATCAAACCGACTTCAAACCAATCATTTTGCCCTTTTGTTTTTGTTGAATCTGCCAATTTTCTTTGCCGCGTTGTGCTTAGACTAAACGTATTTTCAAGCATCTTATCGCGCAAATTGAAGCGAATACCGCGTGAATCGGTCAAAAACGAGCGGTAAAACAGCGTATCTTGTCGGCGTGGTGCGGTTGTTGAAAAAGGATCGCTTGACAGATATTTCGTATCTCTAAATGTAATTTGGTGGCTTGCCAAATAGCTGCGTTTCTCGCCCGTCGAGTCTTTTCCGTTGAGTTTAAAATATTGAAGATAGCTATATTCGTATTTTTCATAACGCGTTACGGCATCGGTTAGGAAACCGTTGCGGAGCTGAAATTGATTGGTTTCGCCCGTGATTTGCGTGGTGTCAAGACCGCCGTTGTCGAGCTGATTAACGATGTTTGCAGTGAGCGTAAAAAAGCCGTCGTAGCGCGCTCGATTGACGGAAATACCCAATCCTAAGGCACTCGTCAAGCCACGCGGAGGATTGTAAGCAATGCCCGAGCCGCCAAAAACGGGGCTTTGAAATTGGGGTGGAGACGTCAATGTTTGGTTGTTGATGCGGCTGTAATCAATCGATAAATTGACGCCGTTGGCAAAGTTTCGCCCAAATTTGGTGCGCAAAAAATGGTCGGTTTGTTGAGCTGCCGAGAAAAAAACGTCAGAAAAGGCTTTGGTTTGTTGATAAAACCGAACATCGGCGTTTTTTATCGTGTAAATATCGAAGGCGTGCAATCCAATATCAAATCCACGGCGCAAAAAAGGCTGATATACTGAGGGGGTCGCGGCAGTGCCTGATTGACCGAGATGAAAGTAGTCAAGTTGGCGCATTCGGGCAGGGTCATATTGCTGAAAATTATTATCCAAAAGAGAATCTCGCTCGCTAAAAATCACTTTCGGCGCGTCGGCAAAATAGTAGTTAACCGTTGCCGTGTCCAATTCCTCGGGCAGTTGAATCGAGTCCGAAGCGCGCGCTTGGTTGTCCCCATTGGCGTCGTAATTACTGCCGTAACGACCGCCGACTGGACCCGTTTGAGCCGTTATTTTTAGTAGGAAAAATAAAAGAAAAACGCTCGCTAAAACAGGCGTTTTTTTATTAAAAAATTTAATTTTCAAAATTTAATTTTTAATCTTTTTTTAATTAATTGAGAGCAATAAAATCTTATTTTTTGGTGGATTTATTTTTCACACTAATCATAATCAAACAATACATTTTTAGCGTGATTAGTGATAAAAATGCGTATTTTTTATCAAAATACTGAGGGGCCCTAAACACATTTTCAATTAAAATTAATTGCTTTTTTAAGTGATTTTGAATTGCTTTTTTAAGTGATTTTGAATACTTTTCCAACTAAAATTAACTGCTTTTTTCAATCAAAATTAACTACTTTTTAGTTAGAAGTAGCTGCTTTTTTTAGTTGAAATTAACTACTTTTTTCAATTAGAATTAGACGTTTTCTTTAGTTAAAACTAAATGCTTTTCTGATTCAAAAATACGCAGAAAATAAATTTTCCGCCTACATTATTTCACGTTATGTCTAATCGAAAACGGGGCGTAAAAAGCTGCGTTCATAGGACAAAATGCACCGTGTTTCGTTGGCAAAATCGAAGGCTTTTTGGCACCGCTCATCCGCCGTTATTTTAAATCGATAGGCTTCATATTCCGCTAAACTTGGAAAACTAAACAACGCGTAAGCGAGGTTATTCGCGCCTTCGTGCGGCATAAAATAACCGTGGTGGATGCCGCCAAATTCGTTGACAAGTGGCATCCACATTTTGCCGTAGGCTTCAAATTCGACCGCTTTGTAAGGGTCAATGACGTATTTCAGATAGCAAGTAACCATATGTTTCAGGTATTTTTTGATGATAAACGGTGTAATCCGAGCAAATGTAAGGCAGGAAAACGAAAATATACTGAGGGGTCCTATCAATTTTGCATTCGGTTGAAAATGGACTTGGCGTAAACAAGCATAAAACAAAAAGCCCGTGAACTATTGAAACTCAATAATTCACGGACTTTTTTTTGTGGTGAAAGAGGGAATCGAACCCCCGACACAAGGATTTTCAGTCCTTTGCTCTACCGACTGAGCTACTTCACCAAGCAACTTTTTCTGAAAGCGACGCAAAGATAGGCGCGTTTTCTTCGTTTCCAAATCCTTTTTCGATTTTTTTATTTTTAATTACTTTTTTTGACACGCTAACTGTTGGTTAAATAGCGAAATATGGAAGTTTATATTGACGTTTTAGAAAATAATCCGTTCTAAATACCGTTTTTTACGCCTTAAAATAATTGGAAAATGAAATTACAGCCTTGGCAAGTGGTCGCAGCACCCTTCGGATTTTCAGCACTTTTATGCCTTTATTTGACCATAAAATCGGATGGAGAAGGTCTGTCAATCGTCGTTTTGGTAGCATCAACGGTCATTATTGCGGCGATTTACGTCTTGAATCCGCAGATAAACTACTGGTGGTGGCAACGTTCCCCGCCGCCGCTCGATGCGCGAACTGAGCGCATTTTGGCAGATTATTGCGCGTTTTATCGACAATTAGCGCCTGACATGAAGCAACGCTTTCGCAACCGCGTGGCTTTGTACATTCTTGGCAACGATTTTATGCGCCCCGTTCATCCGTCGGCGATGGATGCCGACGAGATGCGCGTTCAGGTTCCCGAAGACCTGAAAGCGGCGGTTGCAGCGTCGGCGGTTCAAGTAAGTTTTGGCAAGCCAAAATTTAACACCACCAAATTTGAACACATCGTCCTGTACCCGCACCCGTTCCCGTCGCCGCAATTTGAAGGCTTCCACACGTGCGAAATTTATGAACCCGACGGCGTTGTGATGTTTGATGCCAACACGTTGATGGCGGGTTTCACTCGACCACGCCAAATTTTTAGTATTGGCTTGTACGAAATGGTGCGGATTTTCAAAATAGAGGACCCCTCAGTATCAGCGCCGATTTTTGACGAAAAAACGCTCGAAACACTCGAAAAAGTGAGCGGTATAAACCGCACGCAGATAGCAATGGTCGTTGGCTTAGCCGATTTGGATAATTTTGGCATCGCCGCGTATCATTTTTTCGCTTTTCCCGAAAGATTTCACGCGGCTTTACCCGATTTGTACCAACTGTTTGTGAATATTTTTCA
>JAYUKJ010001017.1:0-1954 GCA_043764555.1 Saprospiraceae bacterium | reverse complement strand
AGAGAACAGTTTGGAACAGTTTGGAACAGTTTGGAACAGTTTGGAACAGTTTGGAACAGTTTGGAACAGTTTGGAACAGTTTGGAACAGTTTGTACTTGCATGATTGATTTTGTTTAAATTGTTAAATGAATAATTAAATGTTTTTAAAAGCACAAAATTCAAAAATTTATTTTACAAAAGCAAGTCTTAGGCAAATTATTTTCGATATTTAAAACACATTTTTATTTAACAAAATTGATAAATTTCTATATCAAAACTGTTTTTTTAGGCAATATACTGAGGGGTCCTATTTTTCATAAAAAATCAATTTCAAACAAATTATAAGGTTAATAAAAAATGCCAATAACGGCCTGTGAACGCGTTATTGGCATTAATTGTATCGTGTGGAAATAGTGCGACCTTAAGGTCGCATTACGGTTTTATTGCTCTTCCAAAATCTTATTATCCGCTCTATCTTTATGGACAGAATTGAGCTGAACTGCGGGGCGATTTGATTTCCGCATCCGCATATTCAGGATTTCAACGCCCATCGAAAAAGCAATCGCGAAGTAAATATAACCCTTCGACACGTGCTGATGAAAGGCTTCGGCGACTAACATAACGCCGATTAAAATCAAGAACGACAGTGCCAGCATTTGCATCGTCGGGTGTTTATTAATAAATGTACTGATGGGTCCAGAAAACGCCATCATCACCAAAATCGAGATAATTACCGCAATCATCATGACGAAAATCTCTTGCG
Organism: Saprospiraceae bacterium; assembly: GCA_043764555.1. Taxonomy (GTDB): domain Bacteria; phylum Bacteroidota; class Bacteroidia; order Chitinophagales; family Saprospiraceae; genus JAAFJT01. The sequence continues at coordinate 1,211 of JAYUKJ010001017.1, read as the reverse complement.
TCATACCAATTGCCGTCAAAATAGAGTCAAACGAAAAGACAATATTGACAATACAAATTTGAAAAATAACGCCCGCGAGCGTTGAATTTGCCTTCTTTTCGGTGTCTGTTTCATGACCTTCCAGTTTTTCACCGATTTCCTGCGTACTTTTGTAAATCAAAAATAGACCACCGAATAGCAAAATAATGTCTTTGACACTCAAACCGACGGGCACACCGTGTTCTTTGACGAAAGGAACCGTCACAACGGGTTGGTCGAGCGACAAAATAAAACCGATGCCCAGCAACAAAATCAAGCGAAAAACGAGCGCGAGGATTAAACCGTAGTTGCGCGCTTTTGGCTGTTCAGCTTTTGGTAATTGATTGGCGACAATCGAAACGAAGATAATATTGTCAACGCCGAGAACGATTTCTAAAAAAGTCAGCGTGATAAGGCTCATCCAAATGTCGGGAGAAGCAAAATTAGGTAAAGTTAAATCTACCAAGAATGTAGGTAACAAGTTGAACATTTTGACTGGTGTTGTGATACTTTTGTGAATGAATAAATGGATATTTGCGCATCAATTCCATTAAAAAACGGCGCAATGATACTAAAAAATTTCTTTTGTTGGTAACGAAAAGTAAAAACACACCCCTCCGTATTTTAGTGCCGTGAATGATTTTTTAAAGGATAAATGCGTGGATTTATCCGATTTTAAACTTGGAATTTTCTATAAAAACCGCCTGTTTTATGACTTTTAGACGACTAAATAGCGACGAGCTAACGGCTTTAGAGAAGCCTTTTATCAAATTTTTGGTGGCCAACACCATTACGGGCGCCGATTGGGAAAAAATGAAAACCCAAGAACCCGAGCGTGCCTCAAAAATGGTGGACATTTTCAGCAATTTTATTTTTGAAGAACGCCTCAAAAAAGTTGAATATATTCAGCACCAAGAACCCAAAGAGTTGCGCCTTTTTAAATGCACCGCCGATAAAATGCTCTTGATTGGTCTCAAAGTTGACGCCAATTCCAACATTGATTTCACGTTGGAAACTGATTTTGCAAAAATGGGTGCTGATACTGAGGGGTCCCATATTTATCGTGCCGAAAAAAAATATACACGCGGACGAGAGCGCGAGATTTTTGAACTAATGGAAAACGGTTGCCGCATCGCGGAAGGTGATTTATTTGAGATTTTAGCAGCCACTTTTGACAAATAAACGCAGCGAAG
>JAYUKJ010001016.1:0-1954 GCA_043764555.1 Saprospiraceae bacterium | reverse complement strand
GCTATACGTTTGAATCTTACGCACCGACGCGCAAGGTTTTCATCCCGATTGACCGTGAAAAAGCGTTGAAAAACGGCATAATCACGGCGCAAGATTCGGCTTTGAGTCAAGTGAGTTTCTCTTTGCAGGGCAATTATTTGATTAAAGACGACTTGGCCGTATTGGATATTATCGCCAACAACGCCAACGAACGTCCGATCTATTGGGCCGTTACATCGCGCCCTGAGAAGCTCGAAGGTTTGCAGGATTTCATGCAATTGGAAGGTTTAGCCACGCGTTTTATCCCAATTCAGTCCGTAAGTGAGCGTACTTTTGGCATCATTGGCTCGGGTCGGGTTGACAAAGACAAGGTGTTTAACAACATCATGACGAAGTTCAAATGGGGTAATTTCGATAAAGAAAAGACGTTTATCACGAACAGCTATCAGCCGAGCGTGCAAACAACGCAATTCACGATTTTGCGCACCGTTTTGGATATGGTTCGGACGAACGACAAAGCACGGGCGGTTCAATTGCTTGACAAAAACTTTGAAGCGTTCCCGAATTTCAACTTCCCTTACGATGGTCAAACGTTGTATTTCTTGGATGCTTACGTTGCGGCAGATGCGTTTGATAAAGCTAAAAAGCACGTGAATATCTTGGCGGATAATTTGTTGGAAAACCTAAAGTTCTACAACAGTTTGGACCGCGAGACTTTGGAAGGCACTTTCGGACAGGATTACGCCCGCGATATGCAGACCAAAGAGCAGCTTCTCGCGCTCGTTGACCGCGCAAAAGACGCCGCATTCAAAGCGGAATTGGAACAAAAATTCGCCGCGTATAAAATGCCGAACGCGGGCTTGAAATAAGCCTATCAGCCGTTAGTTATTAGCTTTTAGCGACAATAAAAAAAGCCGTCTTGTTGAGTCAAGGCGGCTTTTTTTATTGGAGAATGAATTTTGGGACCCCTCAGTATAAAGCGTAAAAAAGCCGTAAAACGTGTGTTTTTACGGCTTTTTTACGCTTTATACTGAGGGGTCTCTTTTTTGAAAAATCAACTTTCGCTTGGCATATCAATGGGCAGAATGCCTTGTTTTGCTAAATATTGGGCAACATTAATAGCCAATCCTTCCCACAATTCTACATCGCGTTGCCAATCAGCGAGAATCCAATCTTCATTGGGGCGGGCAATTAAGACGCGTTGGCTTTTAGTGAAAAACCAAATCACTTTCTCCACGCCGCAATCCAACAATTTTTTGGTTTTTATTTGCCAAACAATATCTTCGGGTGTCTTGGATTCAGATTCGATTTTCACATCCACTTCAATCACTAATTTTGGTGGCACATTCGCGTAATGTGCGCTGATGCGTTCAGGCGGTAAAGTGGCTTTATCAAAAACCGCAATATCATAAGCCGCTTTGTTCTTTTTTGACAAATTATTGCCTACTTCATTTGACATCACCCAATAAGGTTTGTCTTCCAAAGCGTTCCACAGTTTGTTGTAAACGTATCCTACAACAAGGGACTGAAATGTGCTGCAAGCCATGATTTCTTCGGGGGTTTTAAGTCCTTTGATAACATCACGATAGCCGCGATAAAACCAACGGTCACCGTCTATAACTTCCCGAACCAAGTAGTCAGGGATGGATGCTTTGGCAGGAACTGAACTGCCTTTGGGTTTTAATTTTTCAATAGAAATAGTGGACATTATTCAATATTTTTTACAAAAATACACCTTTTTCTTTAATCCTAAAATTTATTTTAACTACCTTTTCATCTTGTAAAACACGTTTTTAATACACCCATTTTAAAAGTATTCAATCATTTAAAAATGAACAATAACAACCAACAAATTCAAGACTTATTGAGGCGAATTGAGCAATTAAATAATCAAAATTTAGCGATTAAAAACACCATCAGATTGCTCAATGATGAGGTCAACGAATTGGCATTTAAAATCAATAATCCTGATGCT
>JAYUKJ010001015.1:0-1957 GCA_043764555.1 Saprospiraceae bacterium | reverse complement strand
GGCGGTCAAGTTCCCGTGCACGATGTGCTGATTGGGGCGGAGGTGATTGTGCATGAGAAGAAAGATTGGGCAATTCATTATGTCTTGCATGAGTTTACGCATTCTCAACAGAAATTGGGCAATTATTCCCTTTTAGCGGCTTCTGTTGAAGAAGGAACGTGTGATTTTGTATCTGAATTGGTTAACCAAAAAGAGTTGACAGAAATCTATCCAAAGGACTATATGGGCTTTGGCAACAAAAACGAAGTAGCGGTTTGGGACACCTTTAAACTGCACATCAATTGCAATACTAAGGGCAAATTTTTTATTTTTTTGTACGGCTCAACGGGTATTAAAATCAACGGACAATTCATGACTGACCTTGGTTATTTCATGGGTTATAAAATTGCAAAAGCCTATTATCAAAATGCCACGGATAAAAAACAAGCCCTTTCGGAGATTATTTCTTTGGATTATGCCGACAATGAAAAAGTGCGTGCTTTTGTCTTAAAATCGGGTTATGTGCCTAAAAAAGACGTGGAATTTGTCAAAAATTTCGTTTTTGACCGTCAAATTCTAAAAAATAAAAAATTGCCATTAGCTGAATGTGGCTATGAAATCGTTGGAGACAGTCTTGCTTTTACCTTTGATGTTCCCGAAACAATGACGCCCGAATCGGTAAAATCCGTAACACTTGCGGGTACGTTCAACGATTGGAATATGGTGAATGGAAATTATATATTAAAGCCAATTTCTGATAAAATATACAGATTGAATTTGCCTTTATCTAAATTTGAAAAAGGAAAAATGTATTCATTCAGATTCGTGGTCAACGGAAATTTATGGCAAGACAGCCCCGATAATGCGCTGAACGTGGAAGAAGAGAACAATTCAAATTTGACTTTTTCGATAAAATAATTGTGCAAGCAGACCCCCTCAGTATTTTTCGTTTTTAGAATTAGGATGCGTTGGATTTTTAAGAATAAAAAAAGGATATTAGATGTAATGACGTGTAGATATTTAACCAATACAATATAAATAATCGCCGCTTTAATTATCTTTAAGTAATTGATTATCGATGATTTGTAAAAAAAAACAATAATTCGTGACTACTTACAAGTCATTACATCTAACATCCTTTTTTATCCTTCAAAATCCTACATATCCTAATTCTAAAAAAAATACCCCCTCAGTATTTTTCATAAATTCAACAAAATTTCAAGCAAAATGGCAGACGAAATCAACAAAAATATGCCCGCAACCGTCGGTGCAACGCATGGAAAAACGGCGCGGATTCAGGATAAAATCGGTAAAATTGCCTTGGAAGTGGTCATTATCGTGTTCTCGATAATGGTGTCGTTGTGGTTAGACAATTGGAACGACAAACGAAAAGAGCGCGAAGAAGTAAAAGAGTTTTTAGCAGATTTGCGCGAAGATTTGAAAATGGACACGGCGACAATGCGCGGAGAAATAGACAAATTAACGCCTTACATTAAAGAATATATTTTTGCTAAAAATCTTACAACCAAAGAGATAGATAGCTTGAAAAATATTAAAGCGACTGTTAAATTGAATTTTGATATTACGCCGCTTCAATTCAATGAGGGAAACTACCAAGGCTTTAAATCGAGTGGTAAGATTGGTTTTATTGACAATAAAAATTTGAAAAAACGAATATTGGCGTATCAAGAGAAAGTAATTCCGGGTTTAAAAGATGTTGAAAATGAACATTCAGCCTATCAAAAAGCGTTAAGAAACACCTTTTTTAGTGGCGTTTATTCAGAAAAAAGTGCCAAAGCTACTTTTTTAGACCCCAAAATAAAAGCAGACCTCAATTCTGCCGAATTGTTTAGCAGTTTTATGATTGGAATGTGCCAAATAAGTCTTCAGCAAGCTGATACTTTGTTGTTAGACATTAATAAAGAATTGAAATAGAGGCCCCCTCAGTATTTTTTGTTTTTTCACAATTTAAAATTAA
>JAYUKJ010001014.1:0-1957 GCA_043764555.1 Saprospiraceae bacterium | reverse complement strand
TCAAAGTGACGTTGAGCGTTCCCGAACAGCCAAAATCGTCGGTTGCCGTAATCGTGTACGTACCTGCCGCTAAGCCTGTGAAAAGTCCGTCGGTGTTTGGTGGTCCGAAGCCGCCGCCTGAGATACTGAATCTATAAAAATCGCTCGGAATACGACCGCCGTTTGCGCGTACTTCGATTAATCCCGTGGCTTCGCTGAAACATTTGATGTCAATTTTTCTAACCAAAGTCACGACAACCACATCGGGTTTTGGCACATTTCTAACGACCGTTGCCGAGACACAACCGTTCGCGTCGCGGACTTTTACGGAATAATTGCCGCCCGTCAAACCCGTAAATGTGTAAGGATTTGCGCCCGCAACGTAATTAACGCCGTTGTCGTTTGAAAATTCATAAGCACTTGTTCCGCCCGTTGCCGTGATGGTCAAAGTGCCGTCGGCGGTAGCGTTGCAGGTCGTAATTGTTGCCGAAGTGCTTGAAATACTGAGGGGGGTAGGTTGCGTAACGTCAACGCTTGAAGCCGTTGATTCACAAGCATTTGCATCTCTAATTTTTATTAAATATGTCGCTGCCACAAGGCTATTTAACGTAAACGGACTTGTTCCCGCCGTGTAAGTTGTTCCATTGTCTTTTGAGAATTGCAACGCGCCCGTGCCGCCCGAAGCGAGAACTACAATCTGACCGTCATTGCCGCCGTTGCATTTTACATCGGTTACTGAGGGGGTGCTAAAACTTAACGCCGTTGGCTGATTTACCGTTGGATTGACCGTTTTTGTACAACTGTTGCCGTCGGTTGCCGTAATCGTGTAGCCTTGTGCCGTTAGATTTTTGAACGTTCCGACGGGGCTTTGCGTGCCAATATTTGGCGAAATGCCGTAGGAAATCGAACCCGTACCGCCCGTTGCCACGACGATTATTTGACCATCATTACCGCCGTTGCATTTTACGTCCGTTACTGAGGGGGTGCCAAAACTTAACGCGGTTGGTTCGCCGACGGCGACGGTTGTTGCTGCCGTCGTTGTTAGGGTCGCGTCTTTAACTTTTATTTTATACGAACCTGCGGTTAAACCATTGAAAACGAAGGGATTAGCGCCCGCTGTAAACGTCATGCCGTCGTCTTTTGAAAACTGAAAAGGACTCACGCCCGACGTGACATTGACTGAAATTGACCCGCTTGCCCCGCCGTTACAAGCTGCATCGGTCGGCGTTGCGGTGAAAGCGATTGCCGAAGGTTCGTTAATTTGAACGGGTGTATTTGCGGTTTCGCAACCAAAAGCGTCTTTTACGCGGATTTGATACGTCGTGGCGGTCAAACCGGTAAAACTGTATTGACTGGTCGTGTTTGAAAAATACGTCATGCCGCCGTCTTTCGAGAATTGCAACGCGCCACTACCGCCACCGCCCGTAACGAGAATGCTGCCGTCGTTGCCGCCGTTCGTCGTCACGTCTGATTTTGACGTCGAAACGGTGATAACGGGATTGACAAACAACGTAGGCGAAGCGACGCTGTAACACGAAGGCAAACTACCAAGCGCGATTTTGGCGTAAACGGCGGTCGAACCCGATGTAAAACTCGATGGCGTGGCAATCGGCATCGTCAAATCGGCATCCGAAAACCAAGTGACGCTCACGCCCGTCGCACCGTCCGTTACGCAAGATTCAAGCGTTGTTAAGTCAAAAACGGCGGTTGTGCCGCTTGGCGTGGTCGGACAAAGGCGTTTAGTGCAGCCTATTCCCGCCGTTGGTAGGGCTAAAACGGTAATCGCCGCGCTACCCGACACGCTCACTTCGCAATTGTTTACGTCTTTGATTTTCACCAAACTGTATGTAAAAACGTTGGCCGTTGTCGTTGATTGAGCGACGGTTGTGCTTGTATTAACGCCCGTCGTTGAAGCCGTTAAATCGCTGCCGCCGTTGATTTTGTAGGTAAAAGTGTAAGGGGCAACACCGCCGCCGCC
>JAYUKJ010001013.1:0-1961 GCA_043764555.1 Saprospiraceae bacterium | reverse complement strand
CTTTGAGCGAGTCAAGGTTGATGATGCAAAGTCCCGCGCTCCCGACAACGGGCGACGTGGTGGAATTGGTTTTTGAAATCGAAAAATAAGTGAAACTATGTATCATTCAGTTGAACAAATCGAAGCCATTTTCAAGAAAATCAATCCTGGTTATTGGCTCATCCGCGAAAAGGATAAAAACGGGACGCCCAAATGCGATTCTACCCACGGTTCTTTTACGGATTGTTTGGATATGTTGCCCCATGGTATCTACAATATTTCGATGCGGGCAAATGTCAAGGCAACTAAAGACGCGCCGAATTACACGTTTCAATACGGTGAAGCCGTGCAAGGCATTGGCAACGCCCCGTCGAAGATGGACGCAAACTTTGGCACAACGTCGGGCAATTGGGGGAACTCACTACCCGCGATGATGATAATGATGATGCAGCAGAATCAAAAGCAGCACACGGACTTGATGATGCAAATGCAACAACAGGCAACGGCGGCTTTGAAAACGCAACACGACAAGGATATGCAGTTTTATAAATTGCAAATGGATGTCAAGAACTCAAAATCCACGGGCGACAAAATAATGGGCGTTTTGGTCAATCCGAATTTACCCCAAGTCATTGCGTCGCTCGGCAATGCGCTGAATGGTCAACCGACCGCCGTCGGACGCTTGGGTACTGAGGGGTCTGTTCCCGCGCCAAGGTTGCGAGAAACGGCGCAAGTTGCGCAAGCCTCGGAAACGACCGAAACGGCACAAGCCTTTGACCCCGATACTTTGACGCCACAACAGCGCGAAATGTACGACAAAGGTCTGAAAATCAACGCGTTGTTGGCGAAGGTTCAAGAACGGTTCCCCGATTCGGACCCGTTGGAATCCTTAGAAAATGGTGTGAATATGATTGTTACGATGGATGATGATACGTTGAATCAAATTGCGTTTCAATCCCTTTAATCTACTTAAAAAAAGTTTAAAAAAGTTTAAAAAAGTTTACCGCACATGAGAAAAGGCTATCCGCAACCGCGCAGTGAAGAAATATCTAAAACCACAACGTTCCAACGTGATGGTTTGATTTACATTAGTTTTTTTGTAAACGGTTCCTATCAGGTCGAGATAAACGGTTTGAAAATAATGCCTGGCCAAGAGCTTCGCGAAGAATTTGCGTCGAATTTAGCTTATGATGGACGATATGACATTCGTTTTATTGATTACGATTACGCCGTGCCGCTTCCTGAAACGATTGGAGAAGCCACTCACGATATTTTAGGTAATCCGAATCTAAAACAAGGAACATTCTTGGCTGTCCGACTGGCGACGGAACCGCTTAACTACTAATTTAATTTGTCGAAAAATGTTTACAATTTCACCGTGGGTGTCAAGAAATACGGGTGATGGCGACGATGGCGGCGGTGTCCACGACTGTAATTGTCCGAAGTTGCCGCTTGCGGTGACAATTAATCCCGTTCCCCCCGTCATAGATTTTGATGATATTTACAATCCTTTGAATTTGATTTGGAACTACGTCAACATACCTCTTCCCTATCAAGTCCCTAAATTGATGTACATACTTTTCAGAAACGGCATAGAACAAGTACCCTTGTTCGATTTCAGCGTTGTCGGGACGCGGTTTATTTTCGTCAGACATTTAGACCCGTTGCAAAACGAAGTGTTTAGATTATACGGTTACGGTTTTAGTGCGTAACATCATTTGTCAACCCTTAAAAAATTATACGATGTCTTCAAACGTTATCAAGCGCTGCTTTTTGTTGGCGTATATCACGATGTCTTCAAACGTTATCAAGCGCTGCTTTTTGTTGGCGTATATCACGGCAATGTCTTGTTTTTGCGTATTCCAAGCCTGCGGACAACGCATTGCGCCTGGCCAAATCAACCCCGCGGCGGCGGGGCGCGTGAGCCGTCCCGATTTGCCGTACAAATTGCAGTCGAACCCCGCGAGCGGTGGTTATTTCCG
>JAYUKJ010001012.1:0-1962 GCA_043764555.1 Saprospiraceae bacterium | reverse complement strand
CTCCAATTTTGTAAAACTGTAAGTATCGGTTAATAAGGCAATCTAATTTTAAAAAAACAGCAACATTAATATTGTTTTTATTTGTTAAAAATTATTGTTTATGTTGTAGCACCTCATAACTCGTTTATTATCAATCAATTACACGACCTAAGTATAACACTTTACACGGAGAACTATAACACTTTACACGGAAATGAAGCTACTAACTATAACACTTTACACGGAGAACTATAACACTTTACACGGGACTTTAAAACGAATTATAACACTTTACACGGGACTTTTGAAACGAATTATAACACTTTACACGGACTCTCAAAACGAATTATAACACTTTACACGGACTTCTAAAACGAACTATAACACTTTACACGGGACTTTTGAGACGAACTATAACACTTTAAACGGACTTCTAAAATGAACTATAACACTTTACACGGAACTCCGAAAATGAACTATAACACTTTACACGGAACTCCGAAAATGAACTATAACACTTTACACGGAACTCTGAAAAAAGGCAAAAAATATTTTGTTGAACTATAACACTTAATACATCCCTTGTTATACTTTTGGCGCACTCTATTAGCGCATCATTAAAATAAAAAAAGGTCGTATGAGTCGTAAAAAAGTTGAAAAATCCGTTCGATTGGTCACAAAGTCGAACAAATTGATAGAAGCGCGCCACGATTTCGATATTTGGGAATTGCGAATTTTTACCAAGATGCTCATGCTGATTGGCGAAAAAGACCTGCATTTGGACTACGTGATTCCGATAAAAGACATCATTGCCGACTTTGAATTGTCGGATAGCGAGCGCACCTACACGGCATTGCGCGAAGCGGCGGACAAACTTTTGGGTCGAAAAGTGTATATTTACAAGCACATCGAAGCCGAAAGATGGGAACGACAAGCCACAACGCTGATAAAAACCTACGCCGTTCCCGTGATGAAAACGGCAACGGGCAAGTTTGTCGAGATTACCGACAAGACGAATTACATCCGCATTGGCTTCGACGAAGACGTCCGAAACCTGATTGTGGACTACAAAAACAACTTTACGCGCCTCAATTTGAACGTGTTGACGAAACTCAGTCCCAAGTCATTTCGGATGTACGAACTGCTCAAACAATACGAAGACACGGGTTTTAGGACGATGGCGGTGGAAGATTTGCGCGAAACTTTTGACCTCACGGGGCAATACAATCTGTACGGCAGCATCAAACAACGCATTATCGACAAGGCGCAACGCGACCTTGAAGAACACGCCGATATTACGTTTACTTACGAAGAAATCAAGCAGGGTAGGGCAGTACACCGCATAAATTTTCACATTCGCAGCAAAAATGTGCTTAAATTAGGCGCCGCCGAGCAATCCGACATCGGCGGAGGGACCCCTCAGTATAAACCCGATTCAGAGCCAATTTTGACCAAATTTTATGACGAAATTGCCGATTTTGCCGTCAAGCAATGGGCAGTAAACGCACCCGTTTTGAAGAAACTCATGGCTGAATTTCCCATCGAACGCCTTCGGCAAGCCGTTGAAGTGACAAATCAAGCCATTCAACGGGGAAAAATCAAAGGAAAAGTCGCGGGTTTTTTCGTGGAAGCCGTCCGTTCGGGTTATACCGCTGCGCCTGAAATTCCCCCAAAAGCTGTTGTCCAAGCCGTTAAAAAAGCAAAAAATCCGAAAGTTATTGCCGATGAAGCCGCCACCGAAGCCGCTCAAATAAGCCAAACGAATCAGAAAAAACAAGCCTATGAACTTGAAAGAGCAACGATTTTGGACGCTCTAAAAACGCAGCCACATCTGAAAGAAACGATTCTTGAAGACATCAAACGGGGTATGTTTAAGGATTTTTGGAACGCGGATTTGAGCTTTGAAGCCAACCTTGAAAAACCCGCTTTTTATGGTTTGGTGGCAACAATTTTTAAGAAAATACACGTCTAAGTAACTACTTA
>JAYUKJ010001011.1:0-6556 GCA_043764555.1 Saprospiraceae bacterium | reverse complement strand
CAAAAAACGCTAAACCTTACGTTTTTAACCCAAATACAGGTGAAAGTGTGTTGTTGAAGAGCGACGGAAGCGGTATTTTGCCCAATAAATTAGTTGCTCAAACGGTCTTTGGCGAAGGCAAAAATGGCGTTTGGGGCATCAATACTGAGGGGTCCTTTTTTATGGACAAAACGAAAGACTACGTGTTTCCAAAGCGCTCATTGCTCGTTTTTTTTACGGGATTAACGATTTTTGACACTGACGAAACGGCGCGTTTGAGCGATTCTACGGTGGAATTATCGTATCGAGAAAACTTTTTTTCGCTCAAATTTTCGGCAATAAATTTTGATGGCAATACGCAATATCGTTACAAATTGGAAGGTGTTGACAAAGATTGGGTCCGAATTGGCAGCCGAAACGTTGCCTACTACACGGACTTGCAAAACGGCGTTTACACCTTTCGCGTTCGTGCTTCGGTTGGCTTAGAATCGGTCGATGACCGCGAAACGACCTTGAAAATTACCATCATTCCGCCCTATTGGAAAACGTGGTGGTTCCGCTTAATTTTGACAATGAGCAGCTTAGGCATCGTGTTTTGGTTGGGCGAAAATCGGTTGCGACAAATGAAATACGCCGCTGATTTGAAACAAAAAGAAACCGAAATTAAGCAAAAAGAAGCTGAAACAGCGCAATTACGCGCAGAATTCCAACAAATTATTGCTGAAACCGAGTTGGCTGCTTTACGCGCGCAGATGAATCCGCATTTTATTTTTAACTGCTTGAATTCGCTCAATCTCTACATTTTGGAGAACGATATTGACTTGGCTTCGGACTATTTGCAACGTTTTTCAAAGCTCATTCGTCTTGTTTTAGAAAACTCGCGCCTCGAACGCATACCCCTCAGTAATGAAGTCGAAGCGCTGAAATTGTATATGCTTTTGGAGTGTATGCGGTTCAAAGAAAAGCTGCATTTTACGATTGAAGTTGACCCCAGAATCGACGCTGAAATGGTAGAAATCCCGCCGCTTTTGTTGCAACCTTTTATCGAAAACGCCATTTGGCACGGTTTGATGCACCGCGTGGAAGGCGGCTCTATCTTATTGAAAATCAGTGAGTTAAATGAAAAAACGATTCATGCCGAAATCATCGACGACGGCATTGGCCGGGCGGCGGCAGCGACAATAAAAAGCAAGTCGGCAACGCGTCAAAAATCGTTCGGCATGAAGGTAACAAGCGAGCGGATTGCCGCAATTAATCAGATTTATAACACCGCGACAAAAGTGGAAGTGATTGATTTATTTGACGCAAACGGGCAGGCGTGTGGAACGAAGGTGGTCGTGGAAATTCCGATTTAAGTGGACTACCGATTGAACTGCTTATGACCTATTTACACGATTTTTTACAAAAAAAGGGACTCCTCAGTATAAATGCCGTTTTTTTGAATTTTCGACCATTTGAACCCCATTTAATTCTTAATTTTTAATTTTTAATTCAAGAAAAATGAACCTATTGAAAGCGATTATCATCGACGACGAACCCGATTGCGTGCGTCTTTTGGCACTGCAACTGAACCGACATTGCCCCAATGTCACGATTATCGGCGCCACCTCAAACGCGCAAGACGGATTGATTATGCTGCTCAAAACGCCGCCCGATTTGCTGTTTTTGGACATCGAAATGCCGCATTTGAACGGATTTGATTTGTTGGAAAAAATCGGCGACCTCAATTTTCAAGTCGTTTTTACAACCGCCTACGACCGTTACGCCGTTCGGGCGTTCAAATTTTCGGCGTTGGATTATTTGTTAAAACCAATTGACCCCGTGGAATTGCGCGCCGTTGTGGACCGTGCGGCGCAAAAAGTGCAGATTGTGCAACAGCAACTCGACCTTTTGAAACAACAATTGCTCTCGCCACGGCGTAGTTCGCGCATTGCGTTGCCACAACTCAACGGCTTCATCATTGCTGACGTTGACCAGATTATTTACTGCGAATCGGATTCAAATTACACGCGTTTTTTTATGAAAAACAACGAACAATACCTCATTTGCCGAACGCTCGGCGAAGTGGAAAATTTGCTGGAAGGGCATACTTTCTTTCGGTCGCACAAACAATTTTTGGTCAATATCGAAGAAATTAAGCGCGTTATTCGCGACGACGGAACGACTTTGGAACTCTCAAACGGAAAAGCAATTCCCGTTTCGCGGCAGAAAATTGAGGCGGTTAAAAATATTTTTAATCGAATTTGATGGTTAAAAAAAAAAACACCCCCCTCAGTAAATTTGTCAAAATAGCCTATATTTGCCCAATGAAAAGTAAAATACTGCCACTTAGCCGCCAATCTTTTCGCGGTTTACGCGAAGATAATTGTATATATGTTGATAAAACGCAACACATATACAACCTCATCATGGAAGGGAAAATGTATTTCCTATCCCGTCCGCGTCGTTTTGGCAAGTCCGTTTTGCTCTCCGTCATGCATGAATTGTTTTTGGGCAACAAAGAACTTTTTACGGATTTGTGGATAGAAGACAAATGGGATTGGACACAAAAAAGTCCCGTTATTCACATTTCTTTTCTGATGGTTCCTTACGAGGAACAAGGCTTAAAGTCGGGTCTAAGGGCTTATCTTTTAGGCATTTATAAAGAGAAAAAAATTACGCCGCCCAAAGAGCAAGACAACATAAAAACCTTGTTTGTTGACTTAATAAAAAAAGTGCATGACAAGCATGGCAAAGTCGTGATTTTGATTGATGAATACGATAAAGCCATTCTTGATTACATGGAATTTCATAAAATGGCAGAAGCCAAGGTCAATCAAGAGGTTTTAGGCGTGTTTTATGGCGCGTTGAAAGATGCTGATATTTATATTAAATTATTATTTATTACGGGTATTTCTAAGTTCACCCGCGTGTCGCTTTTTTCTAAATTGAATAATTTAACGGATTTGACAGTGCATCCTAATTATTCAACGATTGTTGGCTACACGCAAGCCGAATTAGAAAGCAATTTTGTGGAATACATCGATTCGGCATTGGAAAAATTTACGCATTATACACGCGCTGAATTGCTGGCGAAAGTCCGTTTGTGGTACAATGGTTACAGTTGGGACGGTCAAACGCGGTTGTATAACCCTTCTGGCATATTGTCTTTTTTAGATACGAGAGATTTCCAAAGTTTTTGGTTTCAAACGGGAACGCCCACTTTCGTGACCAAAAAAGTGTTGGAACAAGGCTTTTTTCAAATCGAAAACGTCAATACGACCCTTAATTTCTTAAATCAATACAGTTTAGACAATCTTGAATTGACTTCATTAATGTTTCAAACGGGTTATTTGACGATAAAAGAGAAATCGGAGGATGGTTTTTTGGTCTTATCCTACCCAAATCAAGAAGTTAAAGATGCCATTTACACGCTTTTGATGGACAATATGGGGCATACAGTCGGCGGCGGTGGCGTGACGGTTCAACATTTGAAACGCGCTTTTATGACCCATGATTTAGCGAGTGCCGAGGAGATTCTCGTGTCTCTTTTTAGCGGTTTGGCGTTTGACGTTTATACCCATCAAACTCAAAAGCAAGTGGAAGGTTTTTATCACGGTTTGATACATATCTTGTTCAAATGCTTGGGGATATATATGCAAAGTGAAGTACATTCGACAAAAGGGCGGGCGGATTCAATCGTCGAAACACCCACGCATATTTACTTTTTTGAGTTCAAAATCAACAGCGACGCCACCACTGCTTTTAATCAAATTATCACTAAAAAATACGCCACGCCTTACACGGCGGATAGCCGAATTAAAATTGGCATCGGCGTTAATTTCGACAGCAGTACCAAAGAATTAGACGGTTGGCACGCGGAAAATTTGTAAGAAAGGGACCCCTCAGTATTGAGCATAAAAAAGCGTTTCAAACTGTCAAATGGACAATTTGAAACGCTTTTTTTATGTGACGTTCTGAAAAATAGGACTCCTCAGTATTTTGATGAAATTGAGCCGATAACTTACTTTAAACGCGTAAAAGGTTACTCAAAAACAGCGGTAACTGGCATCTCAAAACCCAATAGAACAATCGATTTCAGGGTGTCTGATAAGGTCAAAGTCCGTTGGAAACGCAATTCATCTTCCATTAGCGCGTAAATACTTATCGTTTTTTTGTTGGGATAAATAATCCAATATTCTTTGACGCCACTTGTTTCATATAAATATTTTTTATAACTCATATCGGTTGCCGTATTACCATCTGATTTAATTTCAATAATTAAATCGGGCGCCCCTTCGACGATTCTTTTTATGATGTCTAATCGCTGATTGGGTACAAAAAGCAAATCGGGTTGCACAACATCATTAGGCGTGAACCGCACGTCCATGGGTGCAGCCAATAACTTTCCTAATTTATGTTGGCGAATGAAACCGCCCATTTCTACGCTTAGATTCATAGAAATAATTTGATGGGGAGAAAGTGGAGAGGGTATGAAAATTATTTTACCGTTATGTAATTCATAATTGCCACTATCAGGTGGTGTCAGGCGGGCATAGTCGTCGTAAGTCAGCAGTTTAGGCTGCGGCAAACGTTTTATCATTTTTGAGCGCGGCTCTGCGATGGTTGCGGACATATTTATTGCTTTTAATTTGCAACAAAGTTAAAACCATAAATCTACATTTCCAAAGGCACTTGACTAAATGTATCGAGTTATTGGGTTTTTAATCCGTATAATTGCCCGAAATTTAGAACGTTCAACTTTTTATCCACCCTTTATGACAGCCGAAAAACGCGCGTATTCTGAACTCTGCGAGACCGCCGATGTCCCAATTTTTATGCAAAATTGGTGGCTCGACGAAGTCTGTGGGGAAGCGTGGTCAGTCGTTTTTTCTTATAATAAAAAAGGCGAAATCGAAGCGGCTTTGGCGTTTGCGAAGCGTCAAAAATTCGGCTTAACGACCTTGAGCGAACCCGTTTTGTCGCCTTTTTGCGGCGTTTGGTTTCGGCAAAAGACGTTTAAAAAACAGAACGAAGCGATTTCGTATCGGAAACAACACCTCGAATCACTCATCGAAAATCTCCCCGCCGCGCACCGTTACAGTTTCAGATTGCACGTGTCGTTGACCGATTGGCAACCGTTTTATTGGGCAAATTGGCGCCAAGAAACGCGTTATACCTACCGTTTGTCGTTGGAAAATGCGGCGATGATTCCTGAAAATTTTAGTGGCAATGCCAAACGCAATATCCGTAAATCTGCTCAATATTTCACGATTGAAAGCAGCGACAATTTTGATAAGTTCTTAGAAATCAACGCTTTAACTTACGAGCGGCAACGGATGAAACAACCGATTCCGTTGGCAACATGGCAGTCGGTTGAGCGCATTTTGGTTGAAAAACGGCGCCGACGTCTCTTTTTTGCTCAAAATACTGAGGGGTCCTCGGAAGCCGCGATTTACGTCGTTTTTGACGACACAACGGCTTACTATTTGGCGGGCGGTGCGACAGAAACGGGTCGCTCACACGGCGCAATGCATGGTTTGTTGGCCCACGCGATTCAGGAAGCAGCGGCGGCGGGTTGTACCGTTTTCGATTTTGAAGGCTCGATGTTGCGCGGCGTTGAACCCTTTTTTCGCGGATTTGGGGGCGAATTGACGCCGTATTTTCGTGTTTTTAAGTACGGCAATCGGTTTTTAGAATTTATTTTCAATCGGTAAGTTTAGCCGCGGATTTCACGGATTACCACGGATTTTATTTAAAATTTTAGAAATATGAAAATCACGACTATCAATACAGGATTTTTCAAACTCGACGGCGGCGCGATGTTCGGCGTTGTGCCACGTCAAATGTGGAAAAAACTAAATCCACCCGACGAAAACAACCTCTGTACGTGGGCCATGCGCTGCCTTTTGGTAGAAATTGGCGACCGAAAAATATTGATTGACGCGGGCATTGGCGACAAGCAAGACGCGCGTTTTCGCAGTCATTTTGAGCCGCACGGCGCTGATTCTCTTTTGCAAAGCCTTGACAATCAAGGTGTTAAAGCTGAAGATATTACTGACGTTTTTCTAACGCATTTGCATTTTGACCATTGTGGCGGCGTTTTATCGAAAAATACTGAGGGGTCCCTTTTTCCGACATTTCCGAACGCCGTGCATTGGTCGAACAAACGACATTGGGATTGGGCGATGCATCCGAATCCGCGTGAGCAAGCCTCATTTTTGAAAGAAAATTTTGAGCCGTTGCAGACTTTGGGCAAGTTGACATTCGTGGAAGAAACGGATGGTTTTGAACTATTTCCCAATTTTTTCATCCATTTTGCCTTCGGACACACGGAGGCGATGATGATGATTCGCCTCGTTGCCGACGACGGACGCACGTTTTTCTATCCCGCCGATTTGTTGCCGTCGTCTTGGCACGTCACGCTGCCTTATATTATGGCGTATGATGTGCGACCGTTGGAAAGTTTGGCGGAAAAAGCGGTGATTTTAAAGCGGGCAGTTGCCGAAAATTGGCACCTTATTTTTGAACACGACCCGACAACGGCTTGCGCAACCGTGAAAAAAAATGAAACGGGTAGAATTGTGGTCGATGAGCG
>JAYUKJ010001010.1:0-6561 GCA_043764555.1 Saprospiraceae bacterium | reverse complement strand
TGCAGAATTATCCCGACCATACGGTGTGCATTTTCAACCGTTGGGGCAATCAAGTGTTGAATCAAAAAAATTATCAAAACGATTGGTCAGGCACGTGGAATGGCACGAATGTTCCCGATGGTACGTATTTCTATTTCATCAGAGATAACATCAAAAATGAAATGGTTTTGACGGGGTACATTCAGATTTTACGATAACGCATGGGATAGATTGGGCAATTTTTTAAAAGTTGCCCAATCTTATTCACCGATAAATAAAATTTAGGCATTAAATTAGATTAACAAATAATTGATTAGATAAGCGCACCAACTTTCCAAAAGTTAAAAACTTTTGGAAAGTTATTCTACAACACGCTAATTTAATAAGCGTCTTTCAACGCGCAACAGATTGCAACTTGCTTTTTATAATCCATAACCTTTTTAAAGAGAAAGTCTGAAAACCATTGGTCCACTGTTGTTCTAACGCTTTACTTGGGGAAGTTCGGCAATAAGATTAATTGTGTGACCAATGGCGAAGACTGTTTCAAAGTCGGTTAGTCGGTTTTAAAGTTGGTTAGCCGCTCAATCTAAACAATGACGAATCAGCAAGTCGCGCTATTTAATTAGGTTAAACGCGTGAATTATTGCTCAAAAAGGCATTTATACTGAGGGGTCCCTTTTTTGTCAGTCAGAAAGAATTTTTTACATTTAACAAAGAAAATTCTTTTTAGAGGGCAAAAACTGCGTGGAAAATGAAAACAGACTTACAATAAGCCTCAACAGACTTACAATAAGCCTCAACAGACTTACAATAAGCCTCAACAGACTTACAATAAGCCTCGACAGACGTGCAATAAGCCTCGACAGACGTGCAATAAGCCTTGACAGACGTGCAATAAGCCTTGACAGACGTACGATAAGCGCGTAATTTTTGATAAAATACCAAGACTAATTAACAACGCATCACTCATCATTTACGGTAAGCCGACGCGATTATTCGACTAATTTTAGGGATACATAAAACGGGTAATAATTTTTCAAAAAGTTTAAAACTTTTAACAATTTTAGTGCTTCGATTATGTATTTTTACGATACGATTTATTTTTTTACAGTAAGCAAATAAACAGCAACGACGCATAACCAGAATTTGCTAATTCATAACTTTTAATAAAACTTCTTACGAAAATGAGAAAAACTCTAACACTTTTAGCTCTATTGATGATGGGGACGTCAATTGCGCACGCGCAGCAAGACCCAATGTTCACGAACTATCTTTTTAACGCCCTTACGTTCAATCCTGCGTACGCGGGCAGCAGCGGTCACATGGTGATCAACGCTTTGCACCGTTCGCAGTGGGTGGGTATCGAAGGCGCACCGACAACGCAAACTTTAACCGTTCACACACCGCTGAAAAGCGAGCGCGTTGGCATCGGTTTTTCGTTTGTTAACGACAAAATTGGCGCAACAAATTCCATGAATTTGAACGCCGCTTACGCCTACCGCATTCCGATGGGCAAGGGCAAATTGGCGATTGGTTTGCAAGGCAGCATCAACACGTTTCGCGCCGATTGGTCGAAGTTGACGTACGCCGACGGACAGCCGAATGACCCTGCGTTTGCGGGCGATACAAAGATTGTTTTGAAGCCAAACTTTGGCGCGGGTATTTATTACTCGACTAAGCGTTTTTACACGGGAATTGGCGTTCCGCGCATTATTGAGCATGATTTGACGCAAAATCGCACCGACCAGTTGCCTTTTTACGCCAAACAATACCGCCATTTCTATTACACACTCGGCGGTGCAATTCCGTTGAAAGGCGATGCTTTGGTTTTCAAACCATCGCTTTTGGTTAAATCGTCGGCCCTCGACAGCCGTTTGAAAAAAGATACCGCCTTCTCGAAAGTGGGCGCACCGACTCAGTTCAACGTGGATTTGTCGTTGTTTTTCAACCAAACTTTGTGGATTGGCACGTCTTTCCGCTCGTCAATCGAAGTCTTCACGGGCAAAGATGACGCCAGCAAAAGTTCATTCGATTCGGTCGATTTTTGGGCCGCTTACTACCTCGCAAGTGGCTTGCGTTTGGGCGTGGCGTACGATTTTTCGTTGACAAAAATCCAAACCAGAACGGCAGGTTCGTTTGAAATCATGGCGGGTTGGGAATTCGATTACCGCGTCAAGCGCGTTGTTACACCGCGTTATTTCTAATTGTATCACGGGCTTCAGTCCGTGAACGCGTTAAACGTTCACGGACTAAAGTGATACAATTAAAATTGGTACGGTTTTGTATAAGTATAACGTAAATAATAAATCTGTAAGCAAGGGCGTTTAATTAAAACGACTCACCATACCAAGGCATTTTTTAACCAAAAAAGCCTTTTATACTGAGGGAGTCCCTTTTGAGTGAAAAATGAAAAGTGAAAAATGGGAAATGATAAAACATTAAATCCTATGCTTGTTTTCACCCATTTAAAAGGCTTGTTTATTGATTATTTCGATTCAGTATTTTGAATTAAAATGTGCAATTACCCGTTACAGTTAATGGACAATTAGTCACTTGTACATTCATGATTCATCGTTTATAGTTCGTCAGTAAAGCAACAAACATATTATTTGAGAAAGCGATTAAAAAGTAAAGGAGACAATGGCATATTACAGTTATCCGATTGACTAAAACCGATAAATTAATTGTCCCTTACTTTCGCGTTCCTCATCCTTATATTCCTACTATTCTAATTGATTTATGATGTGTACAACTCATGGCGAGTCCATTTAATGCGCTTATACTGAGGGGTCTCTTTTTAGTCATACGTCAACATCAACGAAGCAAACTATTTCACTTTTATTATTAAGAAAATAATGATGAATGATGGGTGATGAATGATGAATCCACGTTTAGCCCCTTTTACACTGAAGAGGTGTTCACGCCGTTCATTATTCATCATTCATCATTCAGAAGTATCCATATTCACAATTCCGATCATTCATTAAATCCGCTATGATGAAATTCAGAAGCTTTTACTCGTTAGCAATCCTGCTGCTTTTCACTTGCAGCCTTACCGCACAATCAGCCCAAGTCGAGCGCGCACAACGCTACATGAAAGAACTCAATTATGTAGGTGCCATCGAATTACTCACTAAAGTCATTCAGAAAAAGGATGATGCCGCCGCGAAAATTTCGATTGCCGAGTGCTATCGAAAAACGAATGACGTCACGAACGCTGAATTCTACTACGGACAAGTCGTCAGACTGCCCGAAGCTCAACCGATTCATTTCCTCTACTACGGCGAAATGCTCCAACGCAACGGCAAATGCGACCTTGCGCGGGAATGGTACACCAAGTTTGCGGAAGCAGTTCCCGACGATGTACGCGGTCAATACGCCAATCGCACGTGCGATTACGAAGCGGAATTGAAAGCAAAAGGCGAAGGCGTTTACGACGTGAAACGCACGCAATTTAACTCAAATCTCGACGATTTTGGCGCCACTTTCTACAAAGACGGCATCGTTTTCGCCTCCGAGCGCGACAAAGGCGGCTCCGTAAAACGCAATCATTGTTGGACAGGCGAGCCGTTTTTGGACTTGTACTATGTGCCAATTAAGAACTGCGGTGCGGAAGTAACAAACGGTCGCCCCGAAAAATTTAACAGCGATATTAACTCTAAATATCACGACGCTGTTGTAACGTTCAGCAAAGACCAATCAACGGTTTTTTTCACCCGAAACAATTATTTAAATGGTAAGTCAGGCGCGGATGACCAAGGCATCATGCGTTTGAAAATCTACACCGCCAAGCAAAAAGGAAAGGGTTGGGGCAACGACGAAAGTCTGCCTTTCAACTCCGACGAATACTCTTGCGCCCATCCGTCGCTTACGGCTGATGGCAACAAATTGTATTTTGCCAGCGATATGCCGGGCGGCTTTGGCGGCATGGATTTGTACGTCTCTGAGTTAGAAAGTGGTCGTTGGGGACCACCGATGAACATGGGACCAAACATCAATACGGAAGGACATGAGATTTTTCCAAGCATCCATAAAAGTGGTCGTTTGTACTTTTCGTCGGACGGACAGTTGGGTCTCGGTGGTCTCGACATCTACTACGTTGACGCTCAAGAAGGCGGTCAAGCGTGGTCAACACCCGAGAATTTAGGTGCGCCCGTCAACTCAAAAGACGACGATTTTGGCTTCACTTTGAGCGACGAAGGCACGTGTGGTTTCGTATCTTCCGACCGTCAAGGCGGTCAAGGACGCGACGATATTTACAGTTTCACGAAGACTGCAACGCCGATTAAGATTTATGTTTACGACGCCGAAACGAAGTTGCCAATTGAAGGTGCAACGGTTTCGAGCGAGGCTTGTAACAAAAAAGGCTTGAAAACGCGCAAAGATGGTCGTGTTTCGACGGACGTCAAGTTCAACAGTTGCTGCACTTTCACGGCTGAATTTCCTGAATATGAACCAGCATCGGCGGAAGGTTGCGTGAAAGACGCGGCGAGCAGCGAGAATGTTATCGTGGAAATTCCGTTGAAAAAAATGCAGAAGTTCAAAGTGGACGGTTTTGTCTTTGACCAGTCAACGGGTTTGCCACTTGGCGAAGCCTTAGTGACGCTCATTGCGTGCGATTCGACAAAAAATCAGACGTTTACGACCGATGCCTCGGGCAAGTTTACGTTCAAATTAGATACAGGTTGCTGCTATAAGTTGCGCGGCGAGAAGGAGAAATACTTCGCCGTCACGACAGCCGACACGCTCTGTACAGTAGGCATCACGGAATCCAAAACATACGAAGTAAAACTTAATTTACAACCAACAACCGTCAATCCGAACAATCCGACGGGCAGCTCAGACAGCTCGGCAATCGCGGGCGGCAACCCGTCAAAAGGTGGTTTGAATCCCGACGGAACACCCATCAAAGGTGGGACAACAACGGGCGGCTCAAACGTCGGTCAGCCAGGTGCCATCAGCTACGTTGACCCTGAGGTGACTTACGACACCAAAAAAGGATTGTACATGAAAAATGGCAAGCCTTTCACGGGAACGAGCGACGGACAGAAATACAAAAAAGGTAAGCCAGTGGGCAGCAAAATCTCTAATCCAGACGCCGTTGCTTTTGACCAATCGAGTGGTCAATACATGAAAGGTGGCAAGCCTTTCACGGGTAAAAACAACGGAACGGAGTACAAAGACGGTCAAATCGTCGGCGGCAGCGGTTTCCAACCCGGCGGAACGGTTCACTCAGACGACCCGAATTCACAGGCTTATTTGTTGCATATTTACTACGATTTTGACCAATCAAACATTCGCGATGAGTCAAAAACGGACTTGGATAGACTCTTGAAATTGTTGCAAGACAACCCGACTTATTTGGTTGAATTGTCGTCGCACACGGACGCTCGTGGCTCGAATAACTACAACAATCGGTTGTCTCAACGCCGTGCCGAAGCCGTTGTTCGTTGGTTGACGGATAAAGGAATCGACCGCACGCGCCTTGTTCCCCGCGGTTATGGCGAAGGTATGACGGCAAATCGTTGCAAAAACCAAGTGCCTTGCACGGAACAAGAGCATCAGATGAATCGCCGCACGGAATTCCGCGTTTTGGGTTGTACGGGTTGCGTGGACGAAGCTAAAAAGAAGTTGTCAAGTCCAAACGAAAATGCAAAAGTGGATAAGTGCAAAGGCTGTCCATTTTAGTCGAATTCAGATAGACGTTAGATAGACGTTAGATAGTCGTGTTAAGATTGGGCAATTTTTTAAAAGTTGCCCAATCTAATGCGCCAAGCATAAAAAAGGGTAAAAAGGGCTTTTATACTGAGGGGTCCTATTTTTATCGTGCAACTGATTGTTAGTCAGTTATTTACAAAATAAAAACTTTTACAAAACAATTAATTGATTGAGTATTTATCAAAATCAAAACAACACACGACAATTGTTTTTAATTAAAAATTAAGAATTAAAAACGTATAAATAAGGTATGTTAAATGCTATAGTGTTAATGAGTTTAGCATTAAATGATGTGGTATTAATGAGCTTAGAATTAAACGATTTAGTGTCAATGAGTTTAGAATTAACTCATAATTCATAACTCATAATTCATAACTCATAATTCATAACTTCCTTATTAGAAACACTGTAAAAAGGCTAGAGTAAAAGTGAATATATTTTTGGGAGAGCGACGGCGTGAGCAGTCGCTCTTTCTTTTTGTAAGAAGACTTAGGGTTGTTTATTTCAACCTTGAATAGATAAAAACGTCCTTCGTTTCCCCATTTTTAACGACGTATTTTCTTAGCAAACCTTCGCGCTCGAAGCCCGCTTTTTCGAGCGTTTTGACGGATGCCGCATTGCTTAAAAACACGATGCCTTCAATCCTAACGGTGTCCGTCGTGGCGAATATATGTTGGCACAGCGCCTTAATAGCCGCCGACATAATGCCCCGATTTCTGAACGGCTCGCCGAGCCAATAACCGATTTCATCTTTATGAACGTCTTTCATAAAACGTCCGCAGCCGCCGATGAGATGGCCCGTTGCGCGCTCACGAATGGCAAAATTGGCAATAAAGCCGTGGTTTTTCTCCGATTCACGACACA
>JAYUKJ010001009.1:0-6561 GCA_043764555.1 Saprospiraceae bacterium | reverse complement strand
AGAGCGTTTTTTGCAAAGATTTATCGTCCTCAAAAGCGTAAGTTAAGGGTGAAGCGGATTGTCCCGCTGCTTTAACGCGACCGATGGATTCAAAATATTTAGAATCCGTAGAGCGCTCAATATCAAAATAGTGCGTATTTATTTCCGAGGCAGTTGTCCATTCCAAATGGTTTTTATCACCTTTTACAGTGCCTTTCCACGCCGTTAATTCGACAGGAATTGTTTCAACATCGAATTTTGTTCCCGAATTCAAAACAGCTTTCGTTGTCTCCTCATAAAGCCAAGCCACGACATAGACTTCACCCGCCGCCCAAGCAGGATTGAGGCTATAATTGTGAATGACTAAAGAAGCGCCGCCGCCTTGAGCAGGCAACGTCAAAGGTGCGCCCGCCGTGGGCGTCAAAAACTGCCGAAAGACGTTGTGATGCACCTTTTCCCCGTTCGGCGCGGTATAATTGACCGTTTTTTCCACCACGGCAACCATCAAACGGTAGTTGCCCAACGGCGGAGTTCCGACTGATTTTACGCGCATTTGGACTGCCCGTGTACCGTCGCCGTTATCGATTTCGGTCACTTTAATCTCGACAGGACTGCACGTCGCACAATACGCATCATCGACCGTTGCCGCCGTAACATTGCCCGCCGCCATCACCGTCGAACCGTTTATCGCCACGCGCGGTGTGCCTGGAATGTTGTAAAAAGTGGCACGGTCGTCTTGCGGCGTCGTGTTGGCTTGGTAGAAAACGCACGTGCCGTAAGGAATACTCGAATGCATCGAAATATGGTGCAATTTAGCGTTGGCATTGATGTTTAAACGGTTAAATAGCGCTGGATTGGCGCTGCCACAAATGCCGCATCGCGTGTTTGTAAAATGTTCGAGCAGCGCGTATTTAGGTGCTTGCGCCCACATCGTGGCAGACCATAAAAAGGTAAATAAAGCGAGTACAATGATTTTTTTCATGATGGTAATCGTTTGATTAATAATGAAATTTTACGTTAATGATGTAAATTTATACGCCTTACTTCACAGAAATGTCACGCCTCGAAAAGTGTCCATTGGGATTTGACCATTTTTTAAAAACTGTCAAATCTAACCCACTCTACAACTTTAAAGCGCCTCAATTGTTACTTATTTTTGTTCCAACACATCGTTTTGTATAGTGAAAATTACTTTTATCAATGAGCAATAATGCGGCTTTTGCTAACCATATCGAACAGTTAATCTTGTCGGACAACCTCACCGACGCGGGCATGGATTTGTCGTCTTTTTTGAAACAATTCAACGCGACGTACAACTCGGTGGCGGCGCGCGATTTACAACAACAAT
Organism: Saprospiraceae bacterium; assembly: GCA_043764555.1. Classification (GTDB taxonomy): domain Bacteria; phylum Bacteroidota; class Bacteroidia; order Chitinophagales; family Saprospiraceae; genus JAAFJT01. The sequence goes on along the minus strand of JAYUKJ010001009.1, from coordinate 5,234 downwards.
TGACCGAACATCTCCAAAATTTAAAGAATGTGAATCACCGCGTTCGCCACAAACAGATGAGCGAGTCGCAGGCAGCGGCGGTTGAGAAAAACATCTGGGTTGCCTTCCACCACATCAACAATCAGATAAGAAATTTGTCGGACTTTGACACCGAAAACCCGCAGAGTGCGTCTGAATACACGCCCACTTACGTCGGCAAACCCCAAACTTGGCGCGAAGCGGGTTGGCTGCCTTTGTTCATTGCGGGTTGCATCGTGGCGGTTGCTTTTACAGTCGGATTGAGCTACAATAGCGCGCGTATTAAAGCGCGAAAAAAGGCGGAACAAGCCGCAATTGACGCGAAAAACGGCGTTTTAGGTCGCGTTACTGAGGGGTCCGCCGCGTTGAGATTATTGGAAGAAAAATCGACAACGGGTCTGGAAGGCGCGGTGATTTTTACGGTAAAAAAGGTCAATGCAACGGATTCTACCTTAGAATTGGTGCTTAAAAATCAGAATAAATCAAAGTCAGCTCTGCAAAATGTCCATTACGTTTTGATTGACAATGCCCAAAAAGAAGTAGAAATTCAAGCATTAGAAAAAGACAATATGCCCGTAGAATCGGCTGCCGCGAGTGCGACAAATAGTGATAAAAAAATTCATTTCAGATACGCCGTTGGTGATAGTCGGTCGTTCCTTTTGCTGTGCAAATTTACGACGGCAGAAACACCCGCCGAGAAGACTTTATTGACACCTTTTCAGTTGTATTGACGTGTGAAAGTCGTGTGAGTCGTGCAAAGATTTGACAACTTTTGAAAAGATGTGAGGATACTATAGCTTTTTAAAAGTTGTCAAATCTAAAACCCGCACATCTCCAAAATTCCGCCCATCTATCCATTCAAAAACGGGTTATTGAACCGTTCGTAGCCAATTGTCGTCGGCTGTCCGTGTCCGCAAAAGACTTTTGTTGCGTCGGGCAAAGCAAAAAGACGCGTCGTAATGCTTTCAATGAGTTGCGCATGACTGCCGCCCGGCAAATCCGTTCGCCCAATGCTTCTGAAAAACAAGACGTCGCCGCCGATTAAAAACCCTTCTTTTTCGTTGTAAAAACACAGACTTCCCGGCGAGTGGCCAGGCGCGAGAATGACCTTAAAAGTCGCTTCGCCGAGCGTAATCTCATCGCCGTCTTCGATGAAAATATCGAACGGCTCTTGCATCGGCATCGGCACGCCAAAACGGTCGGCCGAGATGTGCGCTTTAGCCAAAACGGGCAATTCGGCGCGGTGTGCTTCGAGCTGGACGGCGTAGGTTTCCGAAACGAAGCGGTTGCCAAAAACGTGGTCGAGGTGGCAATGCGTATTGATTAAACGCTTGACTGTCAATTTATTATCCGTGATAAATTGTTGCAATTGCTTTTGCTCATTCGTCGTGTAGCAGCCTGGGTCAACGACGATGGCAGCGCGACTTTCGTCGTCGAAAAGGATGAATGTATTTTCAGAAAAAGCGTTGAAAGTGAATGATTTTACGTGCGTCATGATTTTTTTTTTAGTGGCACGGACTTTAGTCCGTGAGTTTTTAAAACATTCACGGACTTTAGTCCGTGAGTTTTTAAAACATTCACGGACTGAATGCCGCGCTACGATTTGAGAACGGCGCAAATATCGCAAAAAAAAGGACCCCTCAGTATAAACGCCTTTTTTTCAGTTTTTTAAAACAGATTTGCCCGCTTTTAAGAAATTAGCGGCTGAACGAAAATTTTTTTTTTCAAAATAATGCCCCTTTGACAAACGAATTTTGGAATTACAGCGTTACACCTTCACAAACCGTTTAGTCAACACCTTAATAACCAACATCTTTTCACTGGAAATAAATTTTTACTGCTAATGCCATCGAACGCTACAAAAATTCTTTTGGTCGAAGACGACCCTAATTTTGGCGATGTTCTGCGCTCCTATCTCGAAATGAACGATTACGACGTGACCCTTGCAACCGATGGTGCCGCTGGTTGGGAGGCTTTTCGGCGCAATTTGGGGAGTTTTCAACTCTGCATCTTGGACGTCATGATGCCCAAAAAAGACGGTTTTACCCTCGCAAAAGACATCAGAGAGAAGGATAAAAACGTTCCTATTGTCTTTTTGACCGCAAAAGCCATGAAAGAGGACATCCTTCAAGGCTTCAAAGCGGGTGCCGACGATTACATAACAAAGCCCTTTAGTTCCGACGAATTGCTCTACCGCATCAAGGCGATTTTGAAGCGCACGGCGCCGAAAGCCGACCCGCGCGACGAAATTCGCGATTATCGAATCGGTCGATACAATTTCAATTATCCGCTCCGCAAACTCATTATGGACGGCTCGACGACCGAAGAAACGCTGTCGCCGAAGGAAGCCGCGTTGCTCAAAATGTTTTGCCAACACATGAACGACGTTTTGCCGCGCTCGGAAGCGTTGACCAAAATTTGGCAAGAAGACACCTATTTCACGGCGCGTTCGATGGACGTTTTTGTTACCAAATTGCGTAAATATTTGAGCGAAGACCCGAACATCGAAATCGTTAATATTCACGGAAATGGCTTTCAACTGCTCGTAAAAGTGGAAGCAACCGTTTAATTAAAAATTAGAAATTAAGAATTAATGCTGAATAAAAACCCATTGGTTTCTATTCAGCATTAATTGTTTTAATACATTCATCACTCATCATTCATCATTCATAATTCGTCATTCATAATTCATCATTCAAAATGAAAGCCTTGTGGCTATGTTCTTGGTACCCAAATCGTTACGTATATCACAATGGGGCATTTGTTCAGCGGCAAGCCGTTGCCGTTGCCCGATTTGTTGATGTGGCAACGCTGCACGCGGTTGAAAAAACGACGGAAATATTGTCGGCCGATGGCTCAAAACACCTAAATACTGAGGGGTCCGTTTTTGAATTAAAAACCCAAAATTTAGCATTAGAAAACGATGATTCTGAATTAATAAATGACTACGGTTTTGACATAGAAATCAACCGAAAAACGCATTTTGAAGTCATTGTTTATTTTCCAAAATCAACCAATCCTTTTTCCAAATTAATCCATCAATTTAGCGCCTACAATAAGGGTTTCAAATTGATTGAAAACCAATGGGGTACGCCTGATTTAGTGCATCTTCACGTCATTGTTTCAGCGGGAATTTACGCGCTTTTTTTACATTTTTTTCACCGAATTCCCTTTCTCATTACCGAACATTCTTCTATGTATCGTGCTGAAACGGGCGTGTTTAAGCGCAGTAATTGGATTTTCAAGACACTGGTTCGAGCGTGCGTAAAAAAAGCAAAAGCCGTTATCGCTTTGTCCCCTTTCTACGCTTCAACAATGCAACAACACGGCTTAATTAATCGCTTTTTTTATGTTCCAAATGTCGTAGATACGGATTTATTTAAGCCTAAGAATGACTTAAATTTAATTGAAAATAGTGCATTAATTGATTCAGATTTAATCAAAAGTAAAGCCTTAAAAGTAATAAATTTAATCCATGTTTCTGGTCTGCACGACCCGATTAAAAACGTGAGCGGTATTTTAAATGCGGTTAAAAAATTGTCCGAAAAACGGCAAGATTTTATCCTTGATATTATCGGCGACCCGTTTGAACAACCGCCTTATTTGGCTTTGGTCAAGCGCTTAAAAATCGAGAAATTTGTTCGATTTCACAATTATTTGTTCATCGAAATTGTGGCGAAAATGATGCAAAATGCGCATATTTTTGTCCTTTTTAGCCGATTTGAAGGACTACCTTGCGTGATTTTGGAAGCAATGTCGGCGGGATTGCCCGTTGTGGCAACCGAAACGGGCGGCATTTCAGACTGGGTTACGGAGGCGTCGGGGCGTTTGATTCAGTTGGAAGATGAAGCGGCTTTGACGGCATCATTGGATTTTATAATGAGCCATTTAAGTCATTTTAATGCCGAAAAAATCAGAGAAAAAATTGTCGAAACGTGCAGTTATCAAGCCGTTGGACAAGCGATATTTGATATTTATAAACAGTCATTTGTTCAAAACGTCGTCGAGGTTTCAAACCTCGACGACGTTAGACAAAAAATAAAATAGAAATGCTATTTTCAATCATTACCATTGTTTACAACGGCGAATCGTTTATCGAAGGAACGATGCAAAGTGTTCTAAATCAAACATTTACGGACTACGAATATTTAATAATTGACGGCAAGTCGAAAGACAAGACAATGGACATTGTCGAGCGTTTACAAAAAAAAAGACCTCTCAGTATAAAGTCCTTTTCGGCGCCCGATAAAGGACTTTACGACGCCATGAACAAGGGTTTAAGTTTAGCCAAGGGTGAATTTGTGCTATTTTTAAACGCGGGCGACCATCTTTTTGAAACGACCACTTTAGAGAAAATTGCGAACGCCGCTTCGCCGACAACCGACGTATTATTCGGCGAAACCATGCTCGTCGATGACAATCGGAACCACATCGGCACGCGAACCAATATGACGGTTCAAAAACTCCCAAAGCATTTGACTTGGCAAAGTATGCGTTACGGCATGGTCGTTTGTCACCAATCCTTTTTGGCGCGTCGCGAAGGGACCCCTCAGTATATTGAGCAAAATTTGGCTGCCGACGTAGATTGGGTGATAAAATGTTTAAAAAAATCTGAAAATCAAACGAATACGCATATAATTATTTCAGAATATTTAATGGGCGGCGTCTCAAAAACACAACACCAACAGTCTTTGAAAGACCGCTACGTCGTCTTGAAAACGCATTTCGGTTGGCTGCCGAATCTCATAAATCACGGCATTATTGTGGTTCGAGCGTTGATTTTCAAACTAATAAACAGCGGAAAACGGACGTATTAAACAACTTAAATTGTTTTAATTGCCCGCTGTTTTCGTCAAAAAAGATTCTTAAAAGGACCCCTCAGTATAAACGCCGTTTTTCTCTTAAAAGCAAGAGAAAAACGGCTTTTTTATGCTTTATACTGGGGGGTCCTAATTTTTTGAGTAATAATTCAAGCACTGCTTAAAATGTCGTTCGTCAATGCTTATGCGACCGCCGTCAATGGCTGTGTGTCGTTCATCAATCCCTTGTTTTCACACCTTTTTATGGACTAATTTTGCAACAAAATGCTTAGAAAAGTGCGCGATCCAAAAAAAAACGGACATTTGTGCGACTCAATAACATTTATTCCACATCATTTAAAAATTCATTTAATGAAGCCATTTTTGACCATTGCTTTGCTATTTTCCTTAAAAATT
>JAYUKJ010001008.1:0-1969 GCA_043764555.1 Saprospiraceae bacterium | reverse complement strand
TGCTGATTTTTGCCGACAATTCTATCTCATCGCCTTCGCGTAGGAAGCGCGGTGCATTTGGGAATACCATCAAGTCTTTTTGCGTCACCAATGTCCGTTCAGAATAACCCACTTTTAAGTCCGTCGTGTGCGCTAAAGTCATGAATTTCCACTTCGTCAACGCCTCGTTCATCTTGAATTTGATAATCACGTTGCCGTCGGCATCCGTCATTAATTCAGGAAAGAAAAAGACAGTTTCGTTGAGATTTGAGCGCGTTTTGACGGCGGATAGGTCGGCAGATTTAACTTCTTCCTGTTGTGTTGCAATTTCTATACTTTTAGGTATTTCAGGCATAATAACGCCGTTCTCCATTCTCGCCTGATTCGCAGAAGTTTTAGCCGCGTATTTTGCAGGCGCCCCACCGCGCATTTGCGGCGCAGTAGGCGAAGGCGCACTCGCAGCGTCCATCATCACGGGCGCGCTCATCGTCCGCATCATAATTTGCGGACGACCGCCTTCGGCAAAGTTGAAGTTGAACCAATTGAATTGACGATAATTATGCGGCTCGTCGGCGCCAGCGGAGGACCCCTCAGTATAATTGTAAAAATTGGTCGAAATCGCCTCGCCAAAAGTCGGTGCGTCAAAACCACGTTGTGGATTGCGCATATTGTACAGATTGAGCGCCCAATTATTCGGCGCAAATTGGTCAAGCGACGCGTCGTACATGGCCGCAACGACTTCCGCCGCCACTTTTTCTTTTTTATCGCCGCTGATTTTAATGCGCCATTCTTCGGCGCTGCCTGGCTCGAGTTTGTCTTTAAACGTTTGGTATTCAACGTTTAAGGTTTTATTCGTAAACGGAACGACTAAGGTTTTAGTGACGAAACTCGCCCGATTGTTGATGGCGTAAGTCAGGTAAACAAAATGATTGCCGCGGCTTGCTTCCGTGATTTTTACTTCGTAATTCTTCACGGCGTCCACGTCAAGCCACTGCTTTTTGATCAACTTGCCGTCCAATTCTTCCTCCACTAATACGTGTAGCATTTCTGCCGCCGTACCAACCGTAATGCGCGCCACGTCTTTTGGTTCAAACGTTTCCTTTGGTTGCCAAGCAAAAAACGTTTTGTTGCAAGGCACCACGTCTTCCGTCAAATCGTAGAGCATAAAATGTTTAATAACTTCGATTTTTTCGTTCGTCGTCGGGTCGTTCGTCGTAACGGTCATGCGGTAAATGCCCGTTTGGTATTTTTGAAACTCCGAAAACGACAGAAAACTCGTGTCGATGCCCGCAAATACTGAGGGGAGCGGTTTGGTGTTAAATTCCTTTTCCAACACCGTTTTTTTAATCACCCAATTTTGTTCTTTTTCCTCTTCTCGGAACGGATAAAGCGGAAAATCACGTCTAAAAACGGCTTCATCAATCACCTGCGTATCGGGCAACGCCCAATAGCGGTTGATGTAAGGACGCCGCGGCGAGGTCAACAAATCAATTTTCACTTTTCCCTTGATGCCCAACGGCTGTCCGTTCAGGTTTTTCGCCGTGATTTTTAGCGGTTTCAAGGTCGCTTTGTTGACTTCATCTTCCACGTCAATTGTTGCCAATAAAGATGTGTAACCAATTGACACTGAACCCGTTGCGCTATGCGTTTCGCCGTTGATGTCCGTGACATCCACCATGATTTCGTAATTGAAAACGGGTTTATCTTCCTTCTTAATTTGTTTATCGGCGATGGCATTAAAATTAATCGTGAACTTGCCCAAAGCGTCGGTTGTCGTTTCGCCGTGCGCAATTTCTTGGCTCACTTCGTTGTAAGGCTGCCGCCAACCCCACGACCAATACGGAAAACGCGCTTGCCGCGTAACGCGGTATTTCACCGTCGCGCCGTCGATATTGCTGCCTGCAAAAGCCTTCGCATTGCCGACGACGGGAATCGTTTGTTCCAAGACGTAAGTGCCTTCGAGCGGTTCGATTTTAGCCTCAAATTTAGG
>JAYUKJ010001007.1:0-1969 GCA_043764555.1 Saprospiraceae bacterium | reverse complement strand
ATACCAAAATTTGCGTGTTCAATTTTACCATTTGTAACGGTAATTGTAGAATTGACCGTGCCTACCTGAATACTTCCCCATTGTGTGCCTGCACAAGCCGCTGAAACGGTGCCACCATTGATGTTGATAGCACCCGCCACATAAATATTTTTCTCTGGTGCCATTAGCAATGTGCCATTAATCGTGAGTGTTGTATTGGGCTGAACGATGATATTATTTTGAGATACCATAACCGTCCCCGCAGGAATGTTTAAAGTGCCGACCGCAAAAGAATTGTCGTTGCAATAATTCTTAATCGGTATCAATATCGGTATCGGACTGAGCTTGTACTCCCCAAATTTGGGCTGATATACTGAGGGGTTGATAGGCGTATCGTTTTCACCGCCCAATTGCCACCAATTTTGCGGCTGCGACATATCCGCACCGTAAGCGACGCCGTTCACGGTGATATCAATTGTTTCAGTTTGACTCAAAGCCGCCATTTCAGCGATTGATTTATTCTTGATGTCCACCGCGCGCCAAGCGACCATGTATTTGGGCGTGTTGTTTTCTTCTAAAATATAGGCAAAAACATCTTTCTTATTGCCCTCCCATTCTTAAAGCATAATGGAACTTCAGATTCCCTGCTTTTTGGATAAACTTATCAAACGCTTTGAAAATGTATTTGGTGTTCGTTGGGTTTGCGTCAAACCTATTTTTCCAAATACCGCCGCCAAAATGGGCAAAAGGACAATTAGCCACGCCCTTATCGTCAAAGGCTTGATACCACGTTGCTTTTGTAACGCCGTATCTACTCATCATCAATAAACTCCGAATGGTATAAATTGCTTGCGTTTCAAAACCCACGCCCATCGCATCCTTTTTGATTGGTTCACCACACACAACCCCCTCAGTATCTGAGTCCCAGCCATATTCCGAGACATAAATATCTTGTTTTTGCATGGGATTGGCTTGCAACCATTTCCAAGCATTTCTAATGGCTAAAAATTTAGACTGAGCTTTAACCGTAGTTCCCACTAAGTAAGTTTGTTCGGGATAGGCCAAAAGTCGTTGCTTGTGATAGGTTCCCATATCTAAAATATCGTTACTGTATGGATGCAAATTTATGCCGACCAATTTGTTTCTAATGTCTGAACAAACGCGCGTATTCATGTAATCTTTCCAAGAAGAATTATCAGAAGAGTTGGCAGGCGTAGTATTTTCCACTCTGTTTGCTTGAAATGCGGCGGTTAAAAGTTTAATTTTATTTGTCGGGTCATTCAGGTAATATTCGTCAATACCTTCAATAAAACCCTTAGTAATAGCGTGATAGGTTGAAGCGTCATAGTAACCCCAAGGCTCATTGCCAATCATGCAGCTTGCATCCGCATAACTTCGATTTCAACGCCTTTCGTCGTGGCTTGCTTAATGTCGGATTCGACTTTAAAAGCCGTTTCAGCCGACAAAAAATAGTGACCACAATGGTTACAAATTTTAGCGGGAACATCCCGAATGGCGATAAAAGAACTGCCTTTTTCATGTGTTACGGTCACTTTACCCACATAAAGCGTTCCTTTGCTGCACATAATACAAGTTGTCATATTTTAGTTTATTTTAGTTTTAAAATCTTCTGTCCAAATAATCGGGTCGGGTTCATAAACGGTCACAAGCCAACATTCTTCCAAAAAAGCGTCTTTCGCAAGAACGACATGAAGCGGTTTGTCGCGTATAAAACCCAAAATCAAGTAGCAAGGATGTGGTTTTGTATCTTTATACTCGGTGATTATAACGCCGTTTTTTACGACCTCAAAAGCATCTTTTAATTCGATATTTCTGTCCAATGTTTTGTTTAAAGCATGGCGCGATATGTTAATATTCTCACAGTACATTTGTTTTATATTTTCACAAAAATACACTTTTATTTATGGAATTGAAGTTTTTTGTCAGAAATACTGAGGGGTCCTGCATAATTTAATTATTAGAAATATTG
>JAYUKJ010001006.1:0-6583 GCA_043764555.1 Saprospiraceae bacterium | reverse complement strand
TGAAGATTATTTAAACTTTGATTAAAGTCAAATAATGGAACCATGAATGACGTATTTTATGGATAAATTACCTTTGGCAACACCGAGAGGTTTGATATCCATGTAAATAGTGTCGTTGTACCAATCACCGCTTTGAAGTAATGTATCTATTTTTCCAAAAAGCATGGTGTGACCGAAATGAGCTTTTTCATTATGACTCTCCCTTAATGTAACTATAATTTTACCATCAATATTTCCTTTCACGTAAAACTCAATTGAACCAGCAGGTTTAACTTTGTCAACTAAAATAAAAACTTGAGGTTTAGAGAAATCGGTGATTTCTTTAGTCTTATATTCAGTACACGCATTAAATAAAAAAAAAGTTAGTACAGTTAGTATAGTAGCTTTCATTTTTAGCAAGATTGATTGGTGAATACTAATACAAAATTACAAAGGTATTTAAGAAGTCCTATGTTTACAGCATCAAGAACCCTATTCGCTCTTTCACCTTCAGACATGAATGTACCTGTATCAATACCTATTTGAATGCCAACGGCATTATTAAACAAATCCATTTCAGTAGCAAGCCCCGTTTGACCGGATTCATGTGCATCACCAAATAATTTTGCTATAACAGGCCCGACTACAACTGAAGCAGCATTGAGTGCGTTCCAATAAGCATGTTTAAAAGAATTTGACCTCTCCGTTCCATTGCTCGTATGATTGGGAAACAATTCATCTTCTTTTAAATTAGCTGTAATTGCATTAATTGCTATTTGTAATGCACCAACTGGATAAAGTACCGACAAAGCTATTTCTGCGGCATTGGGCGGTAATTTATTAAATCTCAAGGTACTCGCCCAAGCCTCCGTTCCCAATGCTGGATGGTTTGCAGTTAGATTAGCCTGTCTGTAATTAAGGTCACTAATGTACGTATCTGTGTGTTTGCGCGCAAACAAAGCACCTGCCTCACTGCCATCAGTCCTTAAAAAATTCAAATTTTGGTCGAGCAGACCTGGCTTTGTGGACAACCAGTCCATTTGAAATTCAGAAAAACCTTTAGTGGTTAAAAACTGTCGCGCTTCTTGACTTAGTTCGCCCAAACTGATAGGCGGCTGATTACTACCCCAAGTTGGTCCGCCACCAGAAGAATTATTACCACCACCAGTGCCGCCACTACCAGACGACCACCCGCCTGGACTCGTCCAATGACTTGTACTGCCGCCTGCAGAACAATTGACTACTGTGATACACGTCTCTCCTTCACCGCCAAATGCTTGCATAATAACCGGCGTACAGACTTCAAAAGCAATACAACCTCTCGAATGCGCGTTTCCCCTACCATCTGATCTGGCAGCTGTTGCCAAGCCAACTACGTTACCGTTAAGTACTTTGTAACCATGCAAGTAATGCCCGTAGAAATCCGTGTAAATGACACATCCCGTGAAATTACTCGGACTATAAATACCATTAGTGTTTTCAGGTAGATAAAGCAAATAACGACCAGAGAGCTCACCGCTCGAATCGCGCCTTACAAGCAAACGCGGAATGCATCTTCTTCCCGAGAAAGAAAGATTGAGCGGGGCGATTAGAAATTCGGAGCCTAACTGACTTGTTGCCATCGTAGCCGACGCCCAACGTGGATTAGCATTGAATAAACTGTTGTCACCGCTAAAAGAGCTTTGATTTGATACTTTTTGTTCATCAAACCACTTGTGAGCTTCTTCGATTGTAATTGGTTTTTTAACCAACTCTTCCTCGTTACTAATGACACCAATATTGGGAAAAATTTCTTTTTCACAGGAACAAAAAAGAAAAGAAAAACTAACAACAAGGCACAGAACTAACCGTGAGACTTGAGACTTGAGACTTGAGACTTGAGACTTGAGACTTGAATTTTCATGTTAAAAACGATTTAATAAGTTAAGAAAAATTTGATACTAACAAAGCCGAAAGGACGCCCATTTATTTTGTTCCCACCTAATATTTTGCAATAAATGTTTTAAAAATACCATTTTTACGGTAGAATATTTTTTGATGCTAAAAAATAAGACCCCCTCAGTATAAAACCGTTTTCACGCAATTTCGACGTCAAAAGCGCCGTTTTTTACACTTTATACTGCAATACCAGTCAATTTAACGGTAAATCCAACGTCGTCAAGGTTTTCGTAAAAAAAAAGCGCGCCGATTGAACGACACGCTTTTTTGATGATTTGTTAACTGTTGAAAAACTGCCAAATCTTAAAACTATACCATTTATTACTTACCTTTTTTCTTAGGTGTCAAAAACACAAACATCCGTTTGCCTTCCATTTTTGGCAAGCCTTCGGGCGTTCCGTAGTCGTCTAATGCCTGAATAAATTTCAGCAAAAGCAACTGTCCACGGTCTTGAAACGTGATGCCACGACCTTTAAACTGAACGTAACCCTTCACTTTCGAGCCGTCTTTGAGGAATTCAATGGCGTGACGTACCTTAAACTCGATGTCGTGTTCACCCGTTTCGGTCGTGAAACGAATTTCTTTGATGACCGTTTTTGTGGTATTTGCCTTAATTTCCTTCTCCCGTTTTTTCTTTTGGTAGAGAAACTTTTGATAGTCCGTAATGCGGCACACGGGCGGCACGGCATTCGGCGTAATTTCAACGAGGTCAAGCTCGGCTTTTTGCGCCCATGCGAGCGCTTGCGACGTTTTATAAACGCCTACCTCAACTGTCTCTTCGACGAGTGCGGAAAGTTCTTCAAGATTGTCGCCGACTAAACGGACTTCGGGAACGCGGATGAGCAAGTTGAGCCGATGCTCTGCTTCGGGTTCTTTGCGGATTGGTTGATTGGAACGTCTAAATACTTTTGCCAAAAGGAATTCTGTTTCGTTTAAAATATTTTTTTTAAAATAAATATGAACGCGTGACTCATGAGCCTTGCCGTTCAAATATGGGGCGAAGTTAAAACAAAAAGGCAATTTGAACCCGTTAACGTTTTTTTTTTATAAAAAAGACGCGTTTACGGCTTCGCTTTTCCACAGATTGTACAGATTTTCACGGATATAGATACGTCAAACGACCATTGAATCCGTGAAAATCTGCGTAATCTGTGGAGAAGCAGCGTAAAATGACCGATTTTTACAACTTCGTCAACCGCAACGGATAGCGCCGCGATGCCGTCTGAACTTCAAGAAAATAGACACCCGCTGCTTGGTTTTTAAGGTCAATATCCTCCGCCAAATCGTTTGATGGATTATCAATGGATTTTGACAAAATAAGTTTTCCAAGTATATCGAAAATATTGATTGTCAATGCCTTATCGTTAATATTTTTCAACCGCACCGCAAAATTACCGCTCATTGAAGGGTTTGGCGAAGCCGAAAGCGTCGTTATACTGAGGGGTCCTTCTTCGGTCGGCGTGCTGGTTCGGTTGGTGATATTGATGTTGTCGAGATACAACTTATTGTCATTATCGTTCGTCACGACAAAGGCTAATTGAACGGTTGAATCTTTAAAAGCGGTCAAATCAACCGTGTCGCGGCGCCACTGTGACGACTGCGTCGGCGCGTAATTTGGCCTTGATATCGTGCCGTTTGTCGATAATTCAAGCCGCCCTTTTTCATAAATTGTTCTGAAAGTACGGCCACAATCGGTTGAAGCGACGACGGACAAAACAGTTCGCCTTACTAAATTATTAAATGCGTAGGAAACGTCAAACCAAAGTATTGGACGATTGAGAATGGATATATCCAGCATCCAAGTGGTCAAGGTATCTTTGCGTCCGCGTTCTATATAATTAAATCCGTCATGCATTGCGGCAGTCGTTATGCCCGATGTGCCTTGAATTCGGGGCGATTTCTCCCACGTGTAAGCGCCTTGCGAAGACAAGACATTGAAAGGCAATGGTGGGAAATTTTCACGCTCAAAATTTTCACTTTTATTTATTTCCAAAAAAGAAGGATTTGACACATTAAATTGGAATGAGAGCGTATCGTTTTGCGCCCGTTCATCCGCTTTATTTTTTATCCAAACCTTTAAAATGTGGTTGCCAATGGCTGGAAACGGTAGATTTTGAGTGAAATCGTAAACCGTGGATTCAGTGGTTGTTAGACGCTTCTGAACGGTCGGTTCCGAAACTATTAAACCATTATCTAATTGATAATTAACTGTAAATGAATCAATTATTGAAAACCCTAAATTTTTGACCAAAATACTGAGGGGTAGGTTTGCGCCCGCTTTGCAAGTGTAATAAGTCGATAAAATGCTATTTGGTAGGCGCTCAACGGCGAGGTCGGTGCCAGCTGTCAAACACGTGCTTGTTGTCCGTAATTTCGGAATCGCCAACGCTCGACGGCTCATACCACCGTCTGCCAAAATCGCTTTTACGCTGAACCAAGCTGAATCCGAAGCGGATATTTTGACCGCAAAAAAGTTAAAAGACGTGCGCCCAATCGAGTCCATATATTTAGCGCCAAGCCGTGAAACTTCGTAAGCAAGGGCGTTTGGCACGGTGTCCCAACGCAAAAAAGTGGTGTCGGGACAAATAAAAGGCGCGCTCAAATTCGGCACCGTCCGCATAATTGTAAACGGTTCGTCGCTCATGTCCGTGGCGAGCGAACCCGTCTGTGTTACGCGAACGCGCGCCTTGCCCGTTGCGGTTGTCGGTGGCGTCCACGTGTAATTTGTGCCGAACAAACCCGTCCGCAAAGTCTGCCAAGTTGCGCCGTCGTCGTAGCTCGCATCGACGTCGAAAGCACCGCCCGTGCGTGGTGCATCCCAACGAATTATTTCGGCTTCGCCAACAACGAATGGTTCGTTTCCGTTTGGATAAGTCACTGTAATTGAATCAGTTATGAATTCATAAATTAAATAAAAATCGATTGCGTCGGAAGGCAAATTGGTCGCTTTTATCTCAATTTTCAGGCTCGATACTGAGGGGTCCTCAATGACGATTTGCTCGACATTATTCACGTGGTCTTCGTCTCGTATCGCGGGCATCGACAGTGAATTGAACGTCCGTTGCGCCGCTGTATCTAAGCGCCACGGCTTGTAAACGGCGCCCGTTGTCTCGTTTTTTATGGTCATATCCAAGTCGTTGACGAGGACTTTTGCGGCATTTGGCGCGGCTGCGGCGTCGTGCCAATACGCCATAACGCGAATTTGTCGCGTTCCCATCGGAATACTGAGGGGTATGGTTTTGAAGGAATCTTGGCGTGAAATATTTATTTTTTTGTATTGATTATTTTTCAATATTTTAAACGCGCGCCAAGCATTCACGCGTCCCCAACCGAATTGAAAATCGGGTCCAACGTTGCCTAAATCATCGGCTGAATGCATCAATAATGCCTTAATCAGCGCGGATTCAGGGATTTTTCCATCGTTCAATTCTTTGTGGGCTTGGTACAATTGCGCCGCAACACCCGCAATCCCGGGACAAGCGGCCGACGTGCCGCCCACGTTCGGTGGCATCAAGGTTGTATTGTTTGGCCCCGTAGAATTCATGCCCGTTCCGACGGCGCAAATGTCGGGTTTGATGCGCCCGTCAAACACGGGTCCGCGGCTACTTGACGCTTCTAATGCGTCGGTTAGATTCAAATTTCCGACGGCCATGACGTTTTTAGCGGCTTTAAATCCACCCGTAATATTGCCAAAATTTGCCACGTTAATGCCCGTACAAGCCGACGTTCCTGCGTTGCCTGCGGAGAAGACGTGCAGTAAGTTTTTATTTGTAAACACTTGATTGTCAATACTATTTGATGAGCCGTCATAGACACTGCACGCCGCTTGCGCGTAACTCGACGACGTGATATAGGCGCTATAAATCGTTTGATTGGCAACCGAATTAGCGAGCTGCGGATAGCCATTTATGCCATAGGAAAGCACCGTTGCGCCCGCCGCGTTGCTGCGCAAAGTCGGGTCGAGATTGCCCGCACTCGCGCCGACGCCCGCCGTCATGTCGCCGTGCGTGGAGGACGGCAAATCGTTTTCACGGGTATAAGGAATTGGCACAATGAGTCGTCCTTGAAAATCAATGTGCGGGCCGACTGAGCCGTCGTCGCCCCACGCAATGCCAATGCCGCGCCCGTCGTATTTCAGTCCGTTTCGGTTGTCGGAATTGAGCATATTTGAGCGGTGGTTCGTGCGTCCTTTGTTGTCTTCTGGAATATTTTCGCCGATGCCAAAATCAATAAATCGAACAAACGGCAAGGCGGCGAGCGTTTCGACGGCACTTTTGCGCGTCCGAACGGTGAAGCTATTGGTCAACGCGTTAAAATCGCCGACGATGGTAAAATCCCGTTTTTGAAGTGCTAAAATCGCCGCTTCGTTGCTCAAAAACGGATGAATTTGCACGCTAATATCGTATTTTCCGACGCTTTTTTGGTTAAAATCGGGAAAATTATCGTTCAACATTTCCAAACACATCTTATCGAGACCCCTCAGTATAAACGCGTTTTGAACGCCCATTTTCTGTAATTTTGCTATAAAATCACTGTAATTTGCTGTAATTTGCGCAGCGGGAAAAGCGACGACGTAGGCGTTTGTCGGCAAATAATCGAGCAGTAGAACGCCCATTTTCGCGAGTTCAGCTTTTTCCGAAGGCATCGGCAAATGGTCAAATTGAAG
>JAYUKJ010001005.1:0-6596 GCA_043764555.1 Saprospiraceae bacterium | reverse complement strand
TGCTTGAATTCTTTTTCTAATAAACTAATCGCCATGCTGATGGCGGGATTTTGCGGAAAACCCAACGCCGTTAGCTCTTTTGGCTTTATTTTTAACTTGCCCATTTTGTATAATGTATTTGCGAATCTATTCGCACCCGTAACTGCGAATTCATTCGCAGATGCGTTTTTTTTTTAAGAAAATACCGTATTTATCTTCACTTTCTGCGAATGAATTCGCAGTTGCGCGTGCGAATGGATTCGCAAATACGTAAGAGCGTAAGAGCGTAAGGGTGCATAGAAAAATACGGTTGAAACAAAAAAGCCCGAAGGCTGTTAACAACCTTCGGGCTTTTCGCTACCAACAGCTCGTGGGGAAATCACAGGCGGGTGCGTCCGTCATTAAGAAGGTCGTTTTGTTGCTTTTCAGCACTGAATTGACAGATGAAGACGTACATTTTATTGGTATTTAAAAAGTGAAAAAAAACGGTGAAAAAATTAATTTGGTTAACGATGATGATGTGATTAATAAAAAAACTTGTCGTCCGTGGAACGACGGCATTAACCTAAGTCAAGAGAAAAAAGTTTTCCGCATCTCGAATATTTTTATTCTATTGATTTAACAGATTGATTATCAAGGCATTAAAAACATAAAAATACTGAGGAGTCCTTTTCCCCTGTGTGTCATTAAATTATTACCGTTTGAAATCAACCAATTTAAGGGTCGTGTGTTTCATTATTTATCTTAATTTTGCCGAAATTTTAAATTCGATAATAATGGAAAAGCAACCGCTTGACGCGCCCGACACCGCGTCAAAATCAGCAGATAATCAAACGACTTTGTGGCTCAAACGCTTAGGCGTTGGCGGCTTTTTCTTTTTCTTGGCGAAAGGTATCTTGTGGCTTGTCCTCGGAAAAGCGGCTTTGAGCGCGTTGTGTAATTGACTTGAGCGCCCAAACGCATCTCGAAGAACCCCTCAGTATGAAAGCCATTTTTTAGGTTTTTTGACGATTTTTATCAAAAAAAGGACGCCACAGTGAAAATACTGAGGGGTCTTTTTTTTTATTCAAACCAATCGTAATCAATAAAACCGTACAAACCACGCGGCAATCGCGCCGCCGCCAGTCCTTCTGAAAAAGATTTAATCGCCTTGAATTTAGGTGAAATAACAACGGTTCCTTCGGCATCAATAAAGCCTTTCAAACCATTTCCAACAATGGGAAATAAGGGATTTTGCGCATTTGATGCCATGAAGCCAAAGGACAATAAAAGAACTAAAAGACGCATGATTAGGTATTTTTAATTGTGAAAAATAAGACGAATATAAATTATAATTTTGTAAAAAGCATAACTTTGCACCGTTAAAACCACAACTAAATCCTTTTCCTAACTTATTAAATCGTTGAATCGAAATGAAAAAATTACTTACCTTAATCACAGTTGCGCTCTTCATCAACGCTTGCGCTAACAAAGAGGAAGCCGAAGAGACCCCTCAGTATCAAGCCAATTCTAAGCAAGAAATTGACGCATTTATCATCGAAAAAGGCATCCCGACTTTCCGTTGGACAATGGCTTCGGATGCGCTGCTGATGTCGGCTTTGGACGCCACGGACAAGGTCGCGGCGATTGGTTATAAACCCGCCGATGCGTCAAACGTTGAAGACCGTTTGGCGGACATCAACATTGCCGACGCACCGTGGCAAGCGGCGCGTAATGAAGTCTTAGACATTGTTTTTGAAGAAGAATCTAAAATTAATAAATCGTTGAACCGCAATGATTTAGAAGTTTTTGGCACGGAGAAAACGCTGCCCGTTTTGAACGTTAAAATTCAGAATATGAACACCATCAAACGCTTGCGTGCTTCGGGTTTGGTGCGCTACGTGGACGCTTTGGCCTATCAGCCAAACCTGTCTTCAGGCGTGGTTTTACGCTCAGGAAGCGGCTGCGGTGGCTATTTGGGCAACGCGGGTTTGACGGCGCCGAATGACTTTTCGAGCCTCACGCCGAACGCAAAAGCGCCGTGGAATTACGCTTTTCATCAAATCACGCAAGCGTGGGCGCAAAGCACGGGCGCGGGCGTGAAAGTGATGATTATTGACTCGGGCGTGAGTCCAAATCAAGACAATCTGGGCAGCCAATTCAATCAAGGTGCCTCTTCGGGACGCGCAATTGAGAAGAAATTGACCCTCGCAAAAAACTGGTTTTGGGAGTCTTCACCCACAATCAACGACGACTGCGGACACGGCACGGCAATGGCGGGTTTGTGCGCCGCGCCGCGTGGTACAGACGGCAATGCAACGGGCGTTGCTTACAGTGCAGGACTCGTTTCAGTACGTGCCTCTAACGACGTTTTCATCAGTGGCAGCGGCGAATTTAAAGGCGTTGCGGACGCTTACACCTTGTTGGGCAATCGCGCGGACATTAAAATAAGCTCTATGTCACTCGGCACTTTGCTCTACAGTTCTCAAATTGCGGATGCCATAAAATACGCGTATGGCAAAGGAAAATTGATGTTTTGCGCGGCAGGAACGTCGTTTTCGTGGTCTTCTGGCTTAGTTGGCGTCATATTTCCCGCCACGATGAACGAAGTTATGGCAATTACGGGCATCAAAGACAGCCCGACAAACACGACTTGCGACGAATGCCACGACGGTGCGGAAGTGGATTTTGTGGTCGTGATGGAAAAAGCGTCGAACGGCTTACACATGGTCACAACCGCAATGAGTGGCGATGTGCCGACAACCGTCGGTGGTTCCTCGTCGGCGACGGCAACAACGGCGGGTATGGCGGCTTTAATTGCCTCAAAGTTCCCAACGTTGACCCGTGCGCAAATCGTTGAGAAAATGCGCGTCAACGCAAGTCTGGGCAACAACAAAAGCAACAAATACGGTTGGGGACGCTTGAACGTTAACGCCGCTTTAAGTGGCAACTGAATAGAAGAAATATTGAGATGTTGAAGAAATATTGAGATATTAAAGCCATATTTCGACATTTAATTACGATTCAGAAAAGCCGTAAATCTTAATTGATTTACAGCTTTTTTTATTTAATTTTCCTTTTTTAAGAATTAAAAGGGACCCCTCAGTATATTCACTTTTTTTTATCCAATTTACGAAAAACTGCTCACTTTATCACTTAAAATTTATCACTTAAAACCATGCTTCAACATTTAACAAGTTTAGATTTAATCCTCCTCATTATCCTCGTTATTATCATCAATTTCGGCAGTATTCTCGCTGGCTATTTCCGCAAAACCACGTCCGAAGACTATTTTATGGCGGGTCGCTCGCTGCGTTGGTGGTCGGTTGCGGGGTCGATTTACGGCACAAACGTCGGCGTTCAACAGATAATCGGCATGATGTCCGTCGGTTACACCATCGGTTTTGCGCAAAGCCATTACGAAGTTTTAGCCATTCCGCCGATACTCGCTTTGGCTTACGTTTTCATCCCGATTTACCGCAGCCGCAGCGTTTTTACGCTCTCACAATGGCTCGGTTTCCGCTATACTGAGGGGGCCAAAACGGCGTATTCGCTGCTCAATATTGCCTTTATTTTATTGACTTTGGTCGGCGGTTTCTACCTCGGTGCGCGCACTTTGTGCCTCTTCACAAAAGGCTCAAGCGTCGAGTTGACTTACTTTAGCGCCTTGATTGTTATGGCCGTCGTGACGTGTCTGTTTTCCGTTTTTGGCGGCATGGAATCGGTCGTTATTGCCGATAATATTCAAACCGTTTTGATGGTCATTGCCGTCATTACGGTTGGCACTTTGGCGTTTTTGCAACCCGAAATTGGCAGCTTTTCCAACCTCTTAACCCTCGACCACGCGATGCCAATTGCGGAGCAAAAAATGCATCTCTATTTACCGCCTAATCATCCAAAATTGCCCGTAACGGGCGTTTTTTCAGGCTTAATCGTCCTGCATTTCTTCTTTTGGACCACCAATCAGTACCAAGTTCAGCGCGTCTTAGCCGCCGCAAGCGACCGCGATGCACGGCTCGGAACCATCGTTGCGGGCGCTTTGAAACTTACGATTCCGTTTTTCACGGTTGCCGCTGGAACCGCCGCTTTTTACATCTTCAAAAGCCGAAATGCCGCCGCCATGCCGCTGCCCGACGACGTGTATTTGACGCTCATGAACGCCGTCGTGACCCCTCAGTATTTGGGCGTGAAAGGCATCATTTTGGCGGGTTTAATCTCCGCCATTTTCGCTTCGATTTATTCGATGATGAACTCCGTTTCGACGATGATTTCGGTCGATATATATCGTAAATTTGTCAATCAAAATGCGCAAGATGCCGACGTCGTTAATTTTGGTAAAAAAAGCATCGTTGTCCTCTCCGCAATCGCCTTAATTGCCGCTTATTTCACCTTTGACCCCGCGTCAAAAGACAATATTTTTCTCACCATGACGGCTTGGACATCTTACCTAAAACCGGGCATCGTCACGGCGTTTATCATTGGCATCTTGTGGAAACGCGTCCATCCCAAAACCGCCGTTATCACGATGCTTGCCGCGCCGATTTTCGGTCTGTCCGTCGAATTTATCTATAAATATTTGGTTCAAGGCGACCCTTCTCCCCTATTCGGAACGAGTTTGAACTTCCTACACCGCGTCTTTTTGACCTTCGTTTTCTGCGTCATATTGCAAATAATTTTAAGCAAATACTGGCAATCAAAGACCGACGTGGACGCCGATGTGGATTTAACGATAAACGGGCAAGCGATTCTGTGGAAACTCGGCGTCTTTTTCGCTTTGCAAATACCGTTTTTACTAACGGTTTTTTCAAAAATAGAGACCCCTCAGTATGCGGCACTTCCAGCGGCATTGATGGCGTTCGGGCAGTTCATTTTTGAATGGAATAAAAGGAAAAAACAAGCGGAACATCAGTATTTGTTGCAATCCGATTTGTTCTATGCGGGCATCTTGGCGGGTATTACAGTGTGGATTTTGTACTATTTTGCGTAAATAAAATAGTCCATGTCGCGTAAACACTAATCAAAAATAATCGTCTTATTGCCACTCACGAAAACGCGGTCGTCGAAGACCAATTTAAGCGCCCTTGCGAGGGTCAATTTTTCGACATCGCGGCCCATTTGCGCCATTTCCTGCGCCGATTGCGTGTGGTCGGTCGGCATGATTTGTTGGACAATAATCGGTCCTTCGTCCAAATCACTGTTCACGAAATGCGCCGTTGCACCGATGATTTTAACGCCCCGTTCGTGGGCTTGTCGGTAAGGGTTGGCACCGATGAAAGCGGGCAAAAACGAATGGTGAATATTGACGATTTTGTTCGGATAATGCTGCACAAACGCCGTCGTCAGAATGCGCATATATTTGGCCAAAATCACGAAATCAGGCTTGAAAGTCGCCACTTTTTCGATGACTTCCGCCTCGTGAACATCGCGCGTTTTTCCCTCATGTGAAATCGAAAAGAAAGGCAAACCGAATCGCTCAACAAAACCCTTTAGCACGTCATGATTGCCAATAACGGCGAGTATTTCCGCGTTTAATTCGCCAAAATGGTGTTTAATCAACAATTCTCCGAGCGCGTGATGCTCTTTTGTTACCAAAATAACGACGCGTTTTTTTCGATTTTCGGAGATAATAACGTTTGCTTCTTCGGGCAAAATACCGATTAAACCGCCTCGAATCCGCTCGACATCAATCTCGCCTTCTATTTCCGTCCGCATGAAAAAACGCCCCGTTTCGGGTTGCACAAATTCGTGGTTACTCACGACGTTCAAATCGTTGTGGTACAAGACGCCCGTTGCCTTATGCACCAATCCTTTTGCGTCCGCGCAGTCAATTAAAATCGTATGTTTCATGTCTTAATTTTATGAAAATGAAGCGCAAACATAGCCGTTTTTTCATTCATTTTGAGCAAAAATGGGGTTTATACTGAGGGGTCCTTTTCAATTGGTAGAAATAGATATATCAACGCGCCGATTTTTAGCTTTGCCTTCCTCATTTGTGTTCGGCGCAATCGGTTTAGTCGAGCCAAATCCCGTTGTTTCAATCGCCATTTTTTCGGAAATACCCAGCGCTTTTAAGGCATTGCCCACGGCCGCTGCACGGTTTTCGGAGAGCAATTGATTGGCTTTTGCCGTGCCGCTATTGTCGGTGTGTCCTTCGATTTTCAGCCGCGCGTTGGGATTGACAATCAACAACTTAGCGATTTTTTCGAGCTGCGATTCAGCTTCTGGTTTTAGTTCCGATTTGCCTAAATCGAACAGAAAACGCTCGCTCAATTGGGCTTTTACCACGCCGCTGCTATCAACTTCAACGAGCTGTTTTATTTCATCTTCAAAGGGTTTTAAATCGAAGGGCAACCACTGTTTTTCCGTTTCTTTTTTCATCAATAACAACAAACCCATGCGCCTCGGCAGACCTTGAAAATACCAAACTTTAAGGTTGTGAAAACCCTTATTTAACTTAATTGCCCCTCTTTTTGGAACATTAAACTGGTGCAAACCATCGTGATTTATGACTTCTACGGAGTCAATCCACAGGCGCGAACCATCGTCTGATTTTAGAACAAAATCGAAGACGGCGGCTTCTTTTACATCGAATTTTCCAGTATAAATAATGGCAAATTCCGTGATATTTTTCGGAATCC
>JAYUKJ010001004.1:0-1977 GCA_043764555.1 Saprospiraceae bacterium | reverse complement strand
AAAAAAGGATATTAGATATAATGACGTGAAGACGTTGTGTGGTCGTTTTCAAGTCATTACATCTAACATCCTTTTTTTTATCTTTTTTTATGCTGCGCATTTTGATTCTCAAAACTAATTTTTGTCAATCAACCGCGTCTCCAAAATGTACTTAAACTTTCGCAGCATGGCAATAATGGATAACAAATCATCTTTATCGGTAGCGTCGAAGGATTTAGAAATACAATAACTTTTAGCTTCCATTGTTACAAAAGACCATTGTTTGCCCATAATATCAACGCCGTACATGGGTTTGCCGTTTTGATTTTTTTCTTGAGCAATCAAAAAGGCTTCTAACAATTGTGCCATCGAATCACCCGACGGATTCTTAAAAGGTTTGTATTCTTGAAAATGGAAATAAGGTGTTCTAAAAAAATCTAAAGTGCCTTTAGCCAACATAAAATCAGATTTGACGGTCAATTTAATGTCTTCAACGACGGCTGAAATTATTTTATCGAAGTAGCCAATAACAATATCATCATCAATCATTTTGCCTAATTCTAAAACAGGACTGATGAATTTCATTTTTAAATCTTCTTCATTCCAACCTGAAAAGTTATTTTGAATTTTAGCCAAAGCTTTATCAAAAGAATATTGTTCACCGACGTTCAAAACTGGTATTTCGACATCAAGCCACTCTTTCATCAACGGTGTAGGTGCGTTAACGATGCGATTGAGTTCAAAGGTCTCTATCATTTCACCTTCACTCCAATTTTTATTTGCGCGTTCTTCTTCACGCATTTTGATACTTTTTGCCATAATCAATGTGTATTTTGATAAAAACTACATTTTAATAGAGCAAAGATAAACCGTTTTTTACTTTTCTAAATAATTGCATAGTTTTATCTTTATGTCATTATATTTTACAGCCAATTAAATCCTACAACCTTTCATTCTAAAAATAACAATAACGATGAAAAACAGAATTTTAGGACTCCTCAGTATAATCGCCCTTTTTTCGACAATTTTCATCGAAACAACGACCGCCCAAGCCTTTGAAAAAACGTACAACAACTCCGTCGGCAAAACCATTGCAAAAGGCGGCAATTTAATCCGCGTTGAGACGTGCGAAGACAGTAGCCGCGTGGATTTACTGTTCGACCAAGAAGGGAATTTAGTCAGAACTGAGCGCAATTTTAGAGGGAGTTGTGAATTAGAACGTTTGGCGGATGGAACCTTTATCACGAAGACATTTTCAACTAATTCGGCAGGAAGAACGGTTGGATTGACGAAAAATTTACGTCCCGATGGTACACTTATCAGTTCCAAAACATTGGTTTATCCACTCGGAAATTCATACATCAGCGATAAAAATGGTTCGTTTATGTTTTCTGAAAACCCGTATGTCGCAAATGTAAATAGTACTAAATACATGGTCAATCGGTATGATTCCGTTGGTAATCGGTTGACACAATATGTCTTAGATACAGCGTTACTTGGCGGACAATACATCTACTATTACAAAAATAGTGAACACATTTACGCCTACAAAAAGGCTTACAACAGTTACGACATCTTCAAAATATGGAAATTTGACCGAGGCGGTAATCTGTTAGCCACGATTCCATACAATCGGGGTTGCCAAATTATTGAGTCCAATACAAGCGGTACGAAATTACTGTTCACGGGTGGGAATTGTACTTCTGTTTGTGTACCTAATTCACTCAATTTTATGGATAGTGACAACGGCGAAACGGTTGCAACGATGCCTATCGTCAATGATAATCTTTTGCTTTATCGCTCAAACGCCATTCACGCGGACAACAACGACAATGTTTACGTGGTTGCTGCCAACCAAGAGCCGTGTTTCGGTCGCATTTGTAGACCAACCTACGCCCGTTTGACGGTCATGAAGTTTTCAAAAGATGGTAAACTGATTTTCAGAAAAGATTATTATCACAGCGAAACACCGCTTGTTTTCGCCAAAGATTTTGTCAT
>JAYUKJ010001003.1:0-6601 GCA_043764555.1 Saprospiraceae bacterium | reverse complement strand
ACGCGACGTTTGACGATGTCGTGTTGACCACAATTTTCTTATCCGATATGGGGCATTTTGGCACCGTTAATGAGATTTATGGCAGTTATTTTACGGGCGATTTTCCCGCTCGCGCAACCGTTGCCGTCAAAACTTTGCCGCGCAGTGTGAATGTCGAAATTGCCGTCATTGCGGCGCTTTAATTTTATTTTTGTTAATAAACGTCGGCGAGGTTTGAAACCTCGCCGACGTTAGTAGATATTTTCTCTCATGAAAAGAGTGCTTTCTTGCATACAACCGACGGGCGATTTGCACCTCGGCAACTACTTCGGAGCGGTTCAAAACTGGGTCAATTTGCAACAAAAATACAGTTGCTTGTACGGTGTTGTGGACAATCACGCCATGACTGCGCCGTATAAAGCGGCGGATTTGCGCGAAAACACGTGGAAGATGGCGTTTCAGTTGTTGGCTTGCGGCATCGAGACCAAAAACTTATTTATACAATCACTTGTTCCAGAACATACAGAATTGTGTTGGATTTTGGCTTGCACAACATCCTACGGCGAATTGCAAAAAATGACGCAATTCAAGGACAAACGCGACCAAATTGAGTCGGCAAGCAATCAAGCGTTTATTTCAACGGGTTTGTTCGTTTATCCCGTTTTGCAGGCGGCAGATATTTTGATTTATCGGGCGGATTACGTGCCTGTCGGCAAAGACCAAGAGCAACATTTGGAGTTGAGTCGCAACATTGCGGCGCGGTTTAATCACCAATTTGAGCAGGAATATTTCGTGCATCCGAAGCCGTTGTTTACCGAAATTCCGAAGCTGTTATCGCCCGCCGACCCGACTAAAAAAATGTCGAAATCGCTCGGTGAAAAGCACTACATTAACCTTTTTGGCGACGACAATAAGATTAGAAAACAGATAAAATCAGCCGTTACAGACGTAGGTACTGAGGGGTCTGATGTGATGAGTCCCGGCGTCGAAAATCTGTTTAATTTGCTCAAAGCCTGCGGAAAAATGGACGAATACACGCATTTTATGGCGCAATACAACGAAGACGTTCGGCGTTACGGCGACCTAAAAGCGACCGTTGCGGAGGCTTTAGTGGAATTAACGCAGCCTTTTGGTCAACGCTTAAATGACTTAAATAGTCGTCGCAATCAAGTGATTGAAGAAGTAAAAGATTCATCGGCTGAAGTCCGTAAGATTGCGCAAGAAACGTTGCGCGAAGTGAAGGATATTGTGGGTATTTTGAACCCAAAATGAGGTTTTCCCGAAGAAGAATCGGAATGCCGCAAGAAGGTCATATACTGAGGGGGCCTTTTTTAGAACGTATATTTGTGGACAATTAAAATTTAATTAATAACGCCATTTTAAACGTATTGACAAATGATTATTGAATTAAAAAATACAATCGACACGCCCACATTGAACAGTATTATTCAGTTTTTACGCAGTAAGCACGTTGCTTTTGTCGTTAAAAATGATAAAACTACTGAAATCGGCGATTGGTCGAACGTAACTGATGTTCAATTTACAGAATTCGCCATGTCTCAAATTGCCGACGATTGGGAATGTCCCGAGGAGTGGGTTTAAATCATAAAACAACACGCTATGCCAAACTATCAACAAGGTGACATCATCACAATTCCTTATCCTTTTGACGATTTTAGCACGTCAAAAGTGCGTCCCGCTATTATTGTTGGCAATAGCCGTTCAAAAGTTGGGGCATATATTATTGCAAAAATTACGACTGCGTTAATCAATGATAAACATAGTTTTAAGTTGAATAATTCGGATTTAACTGTTCCAACGGCGAAGCCCTGTGAAGTGCGTTGCAATGAATTATTGACAGCTTCTGAAAATGTTTTTATTAGAAAAGTTACGGAACTTGATAAAAAAACACTTGAAGTGCTGTGTGAGAAAGTAAAAAAAATTTTGATGTGAATCCTTGATTCAAGGGTACGGAAAGGCTGTAAAAAATATATCCATGTCAGAGGTTTTAATCTTACAAGAAAGAATTAAAAATTCTATTTTAGTCGGCGAAAGCGATTTTAGAGAGTTCAAGTCCGCTTTGGAAGGCAGGCTTGACAATAAAAAACCACGCCTTGCTAAAAAAATATGCGACGATATTGCTGAAGCCTTGGTGGCTTTTGCGAATACAGATGGCGGTGAAATTATCATTGGTATTGAAGACGATTTGGCGATTACGGGTGTGCCTCATTCGGCAGAAGACATTGAAATGATGTTAAATGCGACCAAAACGCACGTTTATGAAGGTCAAGAATTGCCGATTGTTTACAAGCAAAAATTGACCGTTGATGAGAAACTGATTCTATTTTTTCAAGTTGAAAAAGGTTTATCGGAGATATTTCAGTTGCGCGACGGACGGGTTATGCGGCGAAATGAAAAGAAGCAAACGGCTCCTGCGAATGTTAAAAAATTACAATTCGACCGTCAAGAAATCGCATCACGTGGCTACGACCGTCAATTTATGGATGGTGCAACGGTGACAGATTTAGATATGCCTTTGATTCAAACATTAGCCGATAGTTACATAAAAGGACTCGGTGTTGAGCGATATTTGCAACAACTCGGCTTGGCGCAATACACAATTTCGGGTTTGCGATTAACCAAAGCCGCCGTTCTGTTGTTTGCAAAAGACATACAGCGATGGCATCCACGTTTGCAGGTGCGTTTCGTAAAAATACACGGTACCGAATTGCTATCGGGCGATAAATACAACGTCATTAGTGATGAATTTGTGCAAGGAAATATCTACGATTTAATTTATAAGTCGTGGGAAATGATGCGTCCTTATTTGGCTTACAAAACGGCATTCAGCGCGGCTGGAACATTTGAACAGCAATATATTTATCCCGAAGACGCTTGCCGAGAAATGATATTAAACGCCATAGTTCATCGAGATTACAGCGCAGAAGGCAGAGGCATTGAAGTGCATATTTTTGACGATAGAATGGAAATCAAAAGCTCAGGCGCGTTGCTTTCCACATTGACAGTCAATGACTTAGAGACTTTAGACAACAGACATGAATCTCGAAATGCCCGCATTGCTTACACTTTAAAAGTGAGTAAATTGATGCGTGAAATGGGGGAAGGCATGAAGCGAATTTTCACTTTGATGCGCGAAAATGGGCTACCAAAACCGAGATTATATTCAAACACAGTGTGGTTTACGATAACACTATTCAATAAAAAAGAGGCTTAATAAAATATTTATGCGACAATTATCATCAAACTGGACCATGGCGTTCGGTATTTTTTTTCCAACCCTTTGGCTTGCCTTTTTTGGGACTTTTTTTGCGGCAATTGCTTTGACCGACAAAGCGGCAGTTGGCGCGTGGTCAATTAGCTCTTTGCGCGTCGGTTTGGGCATTTTTATTGCGAGTTTTATCCTTATTTTTTGGAAAACTTTGTTCAGATTGAAGCGCGTGGATGCCGATAATGAATCGGTTTACGTAACCAATTTTTTTAAAGCCGTTAAATATCCGCACGCTGATATAGAAAAAATTGAAGTGGATAAAGGCTTGATTTTCACGTTCGGAACGGTCGTTTTGCGCGGAAAAGGACGGTTCGGGCAACGCATTTTGTTCTTGTGCAGCCGTCGAAGATTAGACGTTTTTTTTGAGGAAAATCCTGAAATACAAAAATGGCTTGTTGAAAAATAAAAAGAAGACCCCTCAGTATAAAGTCCAATTTTGGCAACAAAAACGGCTGTCTCCACTTGCGAGATAGCCGTTTTTGTTGTCGGAGTACCTAATTTTTTTTTATAAAATTAGAGTTGATACTTTATAATTCATTTTTTTTATATACTATTGTATGGAGTTATGAAAAACATCTTCGTACCGTTCTAAACCGTATAAAAATGAATATAAAAGCAATAATTTTACTATTTTGGGTCATTAGTCTATCTTATGTCTCACCCATTTTTTCGCAAATAAATCGAGACTTATCACCCTCCATAGATAGCCTTTTAGCATGGGCAAATGACGCCTATTTGCCACTTCCGCAACAGTTTCATTATGCCCAAAAAGCCTACAATATCGCCGTTGAAAATCGTGATACAGCCTTTATTTTCAAGGCTCTGATGCATATGTATCGTAAAAAAAAGAAACTTCGCGAATATGGAGAGTCATTCACGTATCTGCAAAATGCCTACGAATATGCTCAAAAAGTCAAAAGAGTGCAGTTTGAAATGTTAGCGCTCAACCAACTCGGTCAATTCTATGCCGATATTGGAGAACCAATAAAAGTTATAGAAAAAAATGAAGAATTGAGCATTTTAGCGGAAAAAAATGCGGATTTCTACTACGTTTACTCGTCTAAATTAAATTTATCTGATTTCTACTGTAATCAAAAAAATGGACAAAAGACGATAGAATACGCGGAATCTGCGCGTGATAATGCTTACAAAGCGAGAAGATACGCCAAAGGCATTGTTCTGTCTTATGTCAACTTAGCTTCGGGACATTTTTTAGAAAAGAGGTATCAAAAAGCGCATTATTTCATGGATTCGGCAAAGATGATTCTGGATACAATGAAGCAGTTAGATAAGTACACAATGGCAGAAGTGTTTTGTTTAAACGGACGCTTAACTTTGGCAGAAGGTAAGGCGCAAGAAGCCATATCTTGGTTTCAAAAATGCGTAGATTTGAAACAAGACTGCGAAAGAAAAGCGCGCGCCTACCTTACTGAATGCTATGAAAAAAATGGGGACTTTACTAAAAGCGCCGCTTGCTACCGTGAAATTGTTCGTTTAGATTCTACAAAATTGGCGACATTCGAATCGGAAACTATTAAAAATAATGCAAGTGCCTATGAATTATCGGAAGAAAAACGGCGAAACGAAACCTTAAAAAATGAGCAGATTCGACTTTATCTCTGTATTCCGATTGGGTTTTTAATCGTATTGATTTTTTATCAAAGATATAAAAATGCTAAAACGCGAAAAGCTTTGCTGGAATACAAGTTAGAGATAAGCGAGAAAAACGGAAAACTACAAGCGTTGGAACAAGCTAAATTGAAACAAACAATCGCCACGCAACAAGAGGATTTGAGAAATAGGTCGATTGACATTGTGCAAAAAAATGAATTTTTGGCTGATTTGGAACGAGAAATTCAATCGCTAAATGCGGCGGCTGATAAAGATAACATTCAAGAATTAGAGATAATTATTCGTAGAAACGCCCTTAACAATGAGCAAAATATCGTCGAATTTAAAGGACAAGTAGAGGCGCTAAACAGCATTTTCTACGACCGATTGCGCAAACGAGCAGCGGATTTGTCGCCAACGGAGCTTGAGATTTGTGGCTTGATTCGGCTCAATCTGTCCTCAAAAGAAATAGCGGCTATTCGTAATATCGAACCAAAATCAGTCGATATGAGCCGCTATCGGTTGCGTCAAAAACTGAATTTGAAGCAAGGAGAAGACCTTACAACGGCTTTGAAAAGCATATAACCCGCTTGGAAGTCAAACTAAATACAGCCATTACGTACCAAGTAAAATTGATATTTTTTTTATCTTAATGCATAAATAATTGTTTATCATTATTTTAAAACCTTGTAGAGAATTTGTAGAGAGCCTCTAAAGGAGAAAGGTAGATTTTAAATTACGTTTTTACAAACTGTTTACCCCATCTTTGCATCGTAAGTTATGTTGACTTTTTCTTTCAAATAAACAATTATTATTTTTTTCAAGAACAGAGCGTTCTATTTAGGCTTGTAATCCAATATTAAACACAAAAACTTTTTATCATTCCGTGGACTGCGACAAGGTGCGTCTCGTTCCAAACTAAGTAAACGCATCCCATTTTTTAATCAATTCTGAAATGCCGATTTATTGAAGACCCCTCAGTATATCGGCGTTTTTTTTTACATTTTTGAAAAACTTATGGGACGATTTCTCAAACGTGAGGGAACTTTTAAGCGTCGCCTAACGTTTAGTCTTCGGTTTTAAAACAATGTATTTATACGTAATCAAAATTTCAAAAAAATGAATCTTGAAATGCTCAAAAGCGAACTCACCTATCGCACGTCGCGAAGCGGCGGAAGTGGCGGACAAAACGTCAATAAGGTGGAAACAAAGGTGGAAATCATGCTCGATTTAACGGCAACCGAAGCCTTCACCGACGCCGAAAAACAATTGATTTTTAGCAAATTGGACAATAAAATTTCCAAAGAAAACATTTTATCAGCAGTTAATCAAACGGAGCGTTCGCAGTTGGCGAACAAAATTTTGGCTGAAAAAAAATTGATAAAACTCGTTCAAAAAGCCTTGATTCAAGAAGCCGAGCGGAAGCCGTCAAAAATGCCCCCCTCAGTAATTGCGGCGAGAACGCGTGAAAAAAAGCAAAATGCGGAGAAAAAATCCACCAGAAAAAAAGTCAAAATCGCAGGAGACAGCGATTTTGACTTTTCTCTTTTTAAGGGATTCCAAGGATTCCAAATTCCAGGGATTTCAAATTTCAAAGATTCCAAATTCCAAGGATTCCAAATTTCAAAGATTCCAAATTCCAAGGATTCCAAATTCCAAGGATTCCAAATTCCAAGGATTCCAAATTCCAAGGATTCCAAATTCCAAGGATTCCAAATTCCA
>JAYUKJ010001002.1:0-1977 GCA_043764555.1 Saprospiraceae bacterium | reverse complement strand
ACAATGGAATTTATTGCTGAAATTGACGTCATGCCGCACCGCGAACTCCTTGACCCACAAGGTAAAACGGTCGCTAACAATATGAAAAACTTACAATTGACGGGCGTGGAAGATGTCCGCATTGGCAAACACATTCGCCTCGTTGTCAGTGCCGATTCGGAAGCAACGGCGCGTGAAAAAGTAGAAATGGCGTGCCAAAGGTTGTTGATTAATCCGATTATGGAGAATTATGTCTATCGGTTGACGGCTTCGGTTTGAGGTTGTTTCACGCAGCTAAATGGCGTTATATTTTATGTTTTTATTCAAAAATACGTCAATAATTCAACAAATTGTTCTTGATTTGCGGCTATGAAGATTCAATCATTGTATTTCAAAAATGGTCATTTGGGTTGGGAAGTCAAAACGATTGCGTTTCAAAATCTCAACCTTTTAGTGGGTTTGTCGGGTGCTGGCAAATCGCAGATTATCAATGCGTTGTGGCATTTGAGAGATATTGCTTTGGGTAAAAATATGATGTTGAAAATAATGACTCCGAGTTAATGCCGAATACTTATCCTCCTTCAATTGTCCATTCCGTAGGTGCTTATCACGCCATGTATCTGAAAAAGATGCTGAAAGGTGCCAATCGTTCTTGGAATTATGGGAAATCAACAGCAGATGCGCTCATTGATATTCCCTATTTTCAAGTGCTTGGGCAACGGCTTATAGAAACGCCTGCGCATCTAAATTCTTTCGGGGATATGGTTACTTTTCTCAAAAATTTATAGTTTGATGCACAAAAAGACCCCTCAGTATAAACGCTTTTTTTAGCCTAAATTTTCTTTTTTTACTCAAAAAACGCCTTTATACTGAGGGCCCCCTTTTGCCGCACTTCCCCACTAAAAAATCACTAATTTGAAAGAAAAACGAAGGAGAATTTTTCTCTCCACCGATTTTTTATACTTTCGACCCTCGAAGAATTATCTAACAGCAAGTATTTGAAAAAATTTAAACGACCAACGCAATGAGTCATTTCAGCCTATTTACGGATTTCGACATTAGCCTATTCAAAGCGGGTAAACACTTCAAAGTTTATGAGAAACTCGGGTCTCACATCGTCAAAAATGACGAGGGTACCGAGGGGGTCTATTTCGCAGTGTGGGCGCCGAACGCGCGTCAAGTGAGCGTCATTGGCAGTTTCAATTATTGGAACAAAATCTCCAATGTCATGTTCTCACAACGTGATTACACGGGGATTTGGGAGATTTTCATCCCAAACGTGCAACAAGGCGACACGTATAAATACTGCATTTGGGCAGCCGACGGTCGGCTTTTGGAGAAAACCGACCCGTTTGCATTCCTTTGGGAAATCCCGCCGCGTACGGCAAGCATCATTTGGGACATCCGTGGTTTTGAATGGAATGACGGTGATTGGCTCGCTGAACGTAAAAAACGCGCCGCAAAACCACAGCCGATGACGGTTTACGAGGTCCATGCAGGTTCGTGGATGCGGAAAGGTCTTGAAGGCAATCGCTCGTTGACGTACCGCGAAATGATTGACGAACTGGTGCCTTATGTCGCCGATTTAGGTTTTACACATATCGAGTTTATGCCCATTATGGAGCATCCTTACGAGCCAAGTTGGGGTTACCAAACTTTAGGTTATTTTGCCCCATCGAGCCGTTTTGGCACACCGCAAGATTTTATGGCTTTGGTCGAAGCATTTCACAAAGCAGGTGTAGGTGTTTTGTTAGATTGGGTTCCGAGTCATTTTCCGATGGATGCGCACGGCATTTACGATTTCGACGGCACGCATCTCTACGAACACGCCGACCCGCGACTCGGCTATCATCCCGATTGGAAATCAGCGATTTATAATTATTCGCGCAATGAAGTGCGCAATTTCTTGATTTCATCCGCCATGTTTTGGCTCGATATTTACCACGCCGACGGACTGCGCGTTGACGCCGTGGCGTCGATGTTGTACCTCGATTACAG
>JAYUKJ010001001.1:0-6606 GCA_043764555.1 Saprospiraceae bacterium | reverse complement strand
CCCGATGAATTGTAGGGTTTCTTCACGCTCATTGAGGGCGATGTCTTCGGGGTTTTGGTGCAGTGTGGGCATAGTGATTTTGTTGTTATGGTTTGTTTCTTACGCAAAAGTTAGAATATCCTTATAAATTAGATGTTCTGTCAAATAACTGACCACTTCAAGTTTTAATTGCTTTAGTTCAAACACGTTCTCATTATGATTCATGAGAACTTCTAATATTTCATTGCCACATGTAGGTTCTTGAAAAACGCTCAATAAAGCATCCCAACCTTCAACAGATATTTTCGTTTTTTTATTGTACTGAGGTGATTGATAAATCAGTAAACTGCCCTCATTTTGACATTCTACATGAGGATTTAACTGAAAAGGTTGCGCTAAGAAAGAGTCTATTGTTGCATTTGACATAAAATCATAAATCTTTTTCAATTTATTAGAACGCTCTTTTCTTTTTGGGAAATAAGAGTCTTTGAACAAATGATTAATCAATTTATGATACTGAGGATATTCGTATTTTAGACGCATTTCTACTTGTTCGCAAGCATAGATACTACTTTTTGCAAAGCCTATTAGATGCACGTAAGACTTTTCAAAAGGCACTAAATTAAAGCACATTAATTCTGTAAATTCTTTTTTAGGTTCGAAGTTCAGAAAAGGCGTAATTTTCACATTCTTTTCTTTTGCCAAACAATAGAACAAATATTGCTCATAAACACAATTGAAAAGCCCAGTATTTATAGTCTCCAATTGCTTTATGTTTTTATCAACAAAACTAAATGCCTCATTTGTGTAACATTGAAAAAAATCAATATCGATCCCACCAATTATACCTGCATTGACAGATGTATAATCCATTAATTTTGAATAGTTTATCTTTATAGCTTCTGGAATATAATCGAAGTTAGAAGTTAAAGAATATAGAATTTTTTCATAATAATCGTAACTCCTTTCAATATTTTGAACAATCAATTTATGGGTATAAAATTCCTTATCCCCAAATGGTTTCCAAATAAAAACATCCCCGTCAACGTGTAAGAAAGGCTCTGTTTGCATTTGATATGCTTTGATTTTGCCAATTGCCCACAATTTTGAGTGATAAGTATTCAATGAATCTAAGGCGACTGTAACGTTTGTATAAGGTAGTTTCAAAGTATCAATTAAAAGATTCTCGCCTTGTTTATCAGTTATTAGTTCTACATTTTTATAAAATTTCTTTAACGACAAGCAACTCAACGCCCAACTCATATAGTTGAAACGAATATCTAAAAAACCGCCTTTGCTCCGCCCATTTATATCTAAATCATGCGTTTGATTCGGTAAAGACCAATAACTTTGAATGATTTTCATAATTTGTGTTAGCGTTGATTAATTCATGAAATAGCGTAAATCGGCAACGTTGTAAAAGGTCGGTATTTTTCTACCATTAAAGATTATAGTAGGCGTATGCCCAATGTTATTATTTTTACGCCATGTGTCGAAAGCGGCTAATTGTTCGTCAACATCTTCGTTACTAACAGGATATTTAGCCGCCCAATCATCAAAATTTTTGAATTTCTTATTTATATTGTACCAATCAGAGATTGCTTGATTTGCCACAGTTGTACCTTCATATTTATGAAGTGCGACTATTCGTTTTGCAACTTTATAGGCTTCAGTATTCTTATCTTCTGCGGGGTTTACAGCAAACACCAAATCAATAGTTAAGTTGCCGTAATTCCCTTTGATGTAATCTTCCAATTGTTCGTGTGCCGCAAAACATGGTGGACATCTTGGGGTTGTTACAATTGTAATGTTGTTGGTAGCCTCTGAATTGCTCAAAATACTGAGGGGTCTATTATCGTCACTTGATATAATAGGGTTTGCCAACCAAAGTTTATTAAACACATCTGAATCATACTTTAACGCATTCAATTCAGATTTAATGTCTGTAAATAATTGAGTTTCATCGGCAAAATCGAATAAAAAATACAATAGAATAACGGGTAAACCGAAGCTAAACAAACCGAGTAAGATGGTATTAGAACTCAATAAATCTGCCTTGAAATTGATTGAGTTTGATAACAGAAACAAAGCAAATTCTATCCAAAACAAGCCTAAAATTGCTAAACAAAAATAACATAATTCTTTTGCTTTAAAAAGTTGAAACCAAAGTGAATAAAACGAGAAGAAAACACAAGGCACATTAACCGTAAACAAAAATAAAGTGGTACTCAACTGATTGTTTGCCCCTATCAAGAGGAATAAAGCTGAGCCTGCGAAATAGATAAACCCTAAGTTAGACCACGATATTAGACCAAATAGTTTTGCACTTTTATCTTCTAAAACTTTGTTACAATCATTCTTCCCAAGCGAACACAATTGATTGACGAATGAATTTTCGCCATTTATGTCGTGAGCAATCAATAATGCCGAAATAATGATTCCGAGTATTTTAAAATGCCAAAGACCGAAATTGAGTCTTGAGCTTGACGTAAGCAAGTAAAAATCAGTACCAAGCCATAAGGTTACACCAAGTGTTAAAATAGCCATTTTCACTACGTTGGGCTTGTAAAGCAACTCTTTTTGCTTACTTTTATGCAGCATTGCCTCATGTTTTTCTGCGTTAGGAAAAACTAACAATACATGACCACTCCAAATATTAATGAAATCATCCCATTTATCAACGACTTGTTTTTGGATTGTTTGGTAATATACAAGTCCGCTTTCGACTTTGGAAACAATTGCCGAATAGCTTTTATCTTTGGTATTGAGCAAAACAAGGCAAGGGAAATTGAAGTCATTAATATTTGTAAATTCTTCTTTCTTAAACTCAAACAAAACAGCATCAATGTTCAAATCGGGTAGAATATTGACAATATTTCTAAAAGGAACGCTGAAAGGGCGGTTCGTCGCTTGTTGCTTTAAAATGGCATCAGAAATAGAAATATTTAGTTGTTTTACGAGCAACTTGACGATTTTAAATTCTTCGGAATTAGAGAAAATGTAGTCCATATGACATTTTTAGTGTGTTTGCAAATAGCCTATTTTTTGTTCAATTTTAGTTGTTTTAATATGTTTTCAATGCTTGGATTTACGTCTAAAAGAATGCCGTCGGGAGTGTATAAAAGTGTACGAGGGCAACTGTGTACATTGTAAGTCCGTCTTATATCAATGCCATTTTTATCCTTAAAGAGATAAACGTTATTCCAAGGATAGTCATATACACTTCTAATATCTTGTAAATATTTCTTATCGAAATCGAAAAAGGCAAAGCTCATATTGACTTCTAATATCTCGAAATTAAGTCCTTTTAAGGTTTCGTATTCTTTTTTCAAATCAGATTCCGCTTTTTGTACAAATTCGCAACCATGCAATGAAAATAAAATCAGTAAAAATTTACCACGTTTGTCAAATGTATTCACAGACTCTCGCCTACTATTCATCAAGGTAAAATCATGAATTGAGCCGCTGGGAGTTAAGCGATTTAGACTGTCTAATGCCTTTTTTACATCTTTCACCAAGGGTAATTTCCTTATATTTTCATCTAATGTTTCAACCAGATTAATATATTCTTTCAAGTTATTAGCAGGTGGCTCCACCCATCTTATATTCTCTCTAAAATCATATAGTAATGACATTCCCAAGAAAGGATAGCCTTTCGTTACTTCTACTATGTGTTGACAAATCGAATCATTTATGTTGTCTGATTGGTCAGATTTTCCACCTCTTAATTTAGTTAGTGTAAGTTCAGAAATTTTATTTTTAGATACATCAAACATATCGTTGAGCATACCTCCCTTAGTATTCGACTCATAAATGCCAGAAGACTCGAAAATTAAGTCCGTTCTATCAATATCAATAGCAATTTCTTCTTCGTTTTCTGTAAAAAAGATGCCTGTTTTACAATTATCAAAAACTAAGCGATAACAAGCATTAGGCCTTTTAGGTACATTTATTTTAAAAGGCGTTTTGAAGAAAATCATACTATCAATGATGCCAAAACCCACATTTTCAATGTAAATTTTATTGGAACCCGCTTTGAAATCGCCTTGTATATTGACGCAAATAGTAGTATTTTGCCCAAAGAGTATTTGAATATGAAGTGAGAAAAAAATAAAGAAAAAATAGTTCATTATTTATTATTTTTTTTGATAGACGCAAATGAATATCAGTGTAGGATTTCTAAAACAATTTTTAAAGAATACTGTATATTAATTTTGAAATCCTACATGATAAAGTAATTCGTATCATCATAGGTAGGTTGTATCAAGCATAAAACCGAATACAATAATTACAATTCTGATTGAACAGAGCTCCAGGTCCACAGCCCCTCACAAAGGTACCAGAACTATTTTGGCAAGCGGGTACAATATCACAAAGATTCTCGTACCCACCGCCTATCACAGCTCTCAATTGCGTCTGATGAATCACGCTTTTCGCGAATTTTTCCATTAACTGTTTTTTCATTGCCAATAATTTTAAAAGATTCCAAAAACCTTACTCTCTTTTACGCCTTCCCAACAACTTGAGTTAGCAGGGTTTTCAGTTGCCCCCTCAGTATTTTCCACTTTTCAAAACGCCACGGCTAGCTTCGCTTTGTTTATCGTTGTGTATTAACTTGGTGCAAAGGTGAGAGGGCAAACTGACGTAAAATGTCAGTTTGGAAAAAAACATCATTAAATTCTGATTTTTTTTCTTCGCCGCCAATAATCTTTCGGATTTGACCATTTTCGACAACTGATAATTCAAACTTCATAAACACCTCGGCGGTGTAATAATAGCTTCTAAGGCTCTTAGAATACCGAATCGGTACGCCTTCGTCTTTGAAGCCTTCGAGAATGCGATACACTTGACGTTCGCAAATATCGAGTTTTGTCGCCAATTCTTTGGGTGTTCCCGTGGCTTTTTTTCTAATCAATTCGTGGATGCGTGTCGCATCATCGGCAGTTTCAAATAAGTGCATATTGTTTTGCTTTTAGAAGTTTTGTAAATTTAATGGATAATGGATAATGGATAATGGTGCAACTTATTATCCATTGTACATTATCCATTATCCATTAATTGCCTAATTCCAATTGGTTTTTCACCAAATTAAAATACGCCCCCCGTTTCTCCACGAGTTCAGCGTGCGTCCCTAATTCGACGATTTCACCGCGTTCAAGCACCACAATTTGGTCCGCATTTTTGACGGTACTCAGTCGGTGTGCGACGACGACAACGGTGCGATTTTTAAAGAATTGGGCGAGATTGTCCACAATCACGCGCTCATTATTGGCATCTAAAGCGTTTGTGGCTTCATCGAAAAAGAGAAATTGCGGATTTTTATACACCGCCCGTGCAATCAACAACCGTTGCCGTTGCCCCTGACTGATGCCCGAACCGCGTGCGCCAATGACGGTGTTGTAGCCTAACGGCAGCGTTTCGATAAATTCTTGAATATTGGCGACTTGTACGGCGTGTAGGAGTTTTGTTTTATTCACGCGGTCGTCACTTTCCGCCGTGTTGTTGGCAATAGTGTCCGAAAAAACGAAGCCCTCTTGCATCACCGCGCCGCATTGTTGCCGCCATACTGAGGGGGTGATGCTTTGTAGTTTCAGACGCCCCAAAGTGAGGCTACCTTTCGTGGGCGTGTACATCCCCAAGAGCAATTTTACGAGCGTCGTTTTTCCACTGCCCGACGTGCCGACAATCGCCGTCACTTTCCCTTGCGGAATCGTTAAATTAATGTTTTTAAGCACATCTTCGCTCAACGCATTGTACTTGAAAGAGACATCTTTGAAGGTGAGCGTCTTGTCAATTTGGTGGAAAATTGGCGTTTTTTCGACATTTACCTTAGAAATTGCTATCAAATCGTCAGCATCAGGACCCCTCAGTATTTCAGCACTTTCCAGCCCAATTGTGTCGTGGGTAAAGGCGTTTTCATCGGGTTGTTCGTGTATTTCGCCGAGGCGTTCCATACTAATTTTGGCGTCTTGTGCGGCGCGGATGAAGGCGATAAATTGTTGCAACGGGGCGTTGAGTTGTCCGACAATGTACTGCGTTGCCATCATCATCCCGAGCGACATTTTGCCTTCAATGACCGCCGTTGCCGCAATGACCGTTATCACAATGTCCTTGCTTTGATTGAAAAACGCCGCCCCCGCGTCTTGCCATTGCCCGAGGCTGAGGGATTGCAGATTGGTCCGAAACAATTTGGCTTGAATCGCCGCCCACAATTGACGGCGTTTGCGCTCCGAACCTTGCAGTTTTATCTCCCCCATGCCTTGAATCAACTCAATCAAGGTGTTCTGATTGTCGCTCGCTTGTTGAAAACGGACGTAATCAATCTCCTTGCGGCGTTTCAAAAATAGCGTAATCCAACCGATGTAAGCCATTGCCGACAGTGCAAAAACGCCAAAAATCGTCGCGTTGTAAAACGACAGCACAATGCTAAAAACAATGAAATTGATAACCGAAAACACGATATTCAAGGACGATTGGCTCAAAAACGACTCAATTCGGCTTTGGTCGCCGATGCGTTGCATGAGGTCACCCGTCATTTTGGTATCAAAAAAACCAAGCGGCAAACGCATGAGTTTGATGAGAAAATCCGTCACCAAGGCCACATTTATCCGCGTCCCGATGTGCAAC